>JBDHVD010000566.1:0-5589 GCA_039809525.1 Labilithrix sp.
CGTAGAGCAGCGACCCGAAGGTCTTCAGCCCGGCCAGCAGCTGGCGGACGGCGTAGACGGGGCTCGTCATCAGGCGCACGAGCACGCGCTCGCGACCGTCGTCGTCGAGCGACGTGATGGTGGCGAAGCGCCGGATGGTGAAGAGCGGCGCGAGCGCGACGATCCACAGCGCGATGCGGAGCCCGAGCGACGGCTCGAGCGGCACCGTCGCCAGGGCGTCGTCGAAGAAGCGTGCCGGCTTCATGTCCGCGATGCCGTGCACGAGCGCGCTGCGCGGCGGCGGAGGGAACATCGCCGCAAAGGCCGCGTCGGCCCATGCGAGCTCGAAGGAGAACAGACGCGGCCTCATGATCACTTCCCCTTTCCCTTCTTCTTCGGAGCGGTCTTCTGGGTCGTCGAAGGCGCCTTGCGCTTGTGGCCGTGACGGGCGAGCCATTCCTCGTCCATCATCGTGAAGGCGGTGCGGAGCGTCTCGCGCGCGGCCTCGCCGTCGCCGCCCTTCACCAGCTCGATCACCGCGCCGTAGAACGGCAGCGAGTCCTCGCGCTTGTCGTAGAGCGTCTCGATCAGCTCGGGATGCTCGTCGGGGAAGCGCGCGAACGAGTTGAGGATCAGCTCGAAGCCGACGTTCTTCGCCGCGCGGAGCACCGCGCGCTGGAACGCGAGATCGCCCCGCGCGAACGCGAGCGGATCGCCGAGCCGCGTCGTCTGCTCCTCGGCGATGCGCTGCATCGCCGCGATGTCGTCCGCGCCGTGCCGCACCGCCGCGAGCGCGACCGCCTCGGCGACGAGGATGCGCCGCACCTCGAGCAGCGAGGTGAGCAGGTCGACCCAGGCGGGCTCGCCGCTCTCGAGCGAGCCCATGACCATGCCGAGCGCCTCGAGCCCGGCGTTCTCGCGCCACGACGCGACCTCGGTGCCCGAGCCGTGACGCGTCGTCACGAGCCCCATCGCCTCGAGCCGTGCGAGCGCGGCGCGGAGCGTCAGGCGGTTGACGCCGAGGGCGAGCGAGAGCTCACGCTCGGACGGGAGGCGCGATCCGGGCGCGATGCGGCCGGCGAGGATCTCGTTGCGGAGCCGGTCGGAGACCGCGTCGACGACGCTCGAGCGCGCGACCGGGCCGATCGCGGCGAGGGTGTCGGCGGTGTCCGCCGGAGGGGTTGTCGGCTGAGGTAGTTTCTTCATCGAGTCATCCGGTGGTTGAACCAGTTTAAGCACATGGGCGTATGCTGCGCAAGGCGCTTCGCACCCCATTTCCACTATAAGGGACGGCCGTGATCGATCTCCGCTCCGACACCGTGACGCGTCCCACTCCGGCCATGCGCGAGGCGATGGCCAAGGCCGAGGTCGGTGACGACGTCTTCGGCGAAGACCCCACCGTCCGCGCGCTCGAGGAAGAGACCGCGGCGCTCACCGGCAAGGAGGCCGCGCTCTTCGTCACGTCGGGCACGATGGGCAACCAGCTCGCGATCGCCGTGCACACGCGGCCCGGCGAGGAGGTCGTCGTCGGCGAGGGCGCGCACGTCGTCTTCTACGAGAGCGGCGCCGGCCCGGCGCTCTCGGGCATCCAGTTCGCGTTCGCCGGCGCGGGCGGCACGTTCGACGCGCCGGACCTCGAGGAGAAGATCCAGCCCGGCTTCTACGTGCACCCGCGCACGAGCCTCGTCTGCGTGGAGAACACGCACAACCGCGCGGGCGGACGCGTGTTCCCGCAGGACATGATCGAGCGCGTGGCGAAGCTCGCGCGCGCGCGCGGCCTCGCGATCCACCTCGACGGCGCCCGCATCTGGAACGCGAGCGCCGCGACGGGGAGGAGCGTCGCCGAGCTCGCCGCGCCGTTCGACACCGCGAGCGTGTGCTTCTCGAAGGGGCTCGGCGCGCCGGTCGGCAGCGCGCTCGTCGGGAGCCGCGCGCACGTCGAGCGCGCGCGCCACCTCCGCAAGCGCTGGGGCGGAGCCATGCGCCAGTCGGGCATCCTCGCCGCCGGTGCGCTCCACGCGCTCCGTCATCACCGCGCGCGCATCGGCGACGATCACGCCAAGGCGAGGCGCTTCGCCGAGGCGGTCGCGCAGGTCCCGGGCGCGCGCGTCGAGCTCGCGCACGTGCAGACGAACATCGTGAACATCGACCTCGATCCCTCCGTCACCGCCGAGGGCGTGGCGAAGCGCGCGAAGGAGCTCGGCGTCGCGATCAACCCGTCGGCGCCGCAGCGCCTGCGCGCGGTCATGCACCTCGACGTGGCGGACGCGGACGTCCTCCCCGCCGCCGAGCTCCTCGCCAAGGCGATCGCGAGCGCGCGCGCATGAGGCGTCGCTCGCTCGTGGTCGTCCTCGCGCTCGCGCTCGCCGCGTGCGCCCCCAACCGCGGTGACGAGTTCCAGCGCTCGCTGGCCGAGGCGCGACGCGCCCACAGCGCCGGTCGGTTCGCGGAGGCGGCCGACAAGTTCGAGCAGGCCGGCAAGCAGGCCAAGGTGACGCGCGACGCGGTCTACATGCGCTACGAGGCGGCGCTCGCGCGGGCCCGTGCCGGCGACGTCGCGCGCGCCGCGCGGGAGCTCCGGGCGCTCGCGACCGAGAAGCCGCCGAACGCCTACTCGGCGCAGGCGGCGTTCAAGGCGGCCGACCTCGCGATCGACGTGGACGCGGCCGCCGGCCACGCGGAGCTCGCCGCGGTGCCGATCGACTTCCCCGACAGCGGCGTCGCCCAGGTCGCGGTCACGCGCGTGGCGCGGTGGGACGACGCGCACGGCGGCCCCGCGCGCGCGATCGAGCGGCTCGAGGCGATGGCGCCCCGGGTGAAGGGGCGGAACGTCGAGCCGACGGTGCTCTACGAGCGCGCGAAGCGGCTCGCGGTGCTCGGCCGCACGCAGGAGGCGCGCGACGCGTACCTCGCCATCGCGGCTCGGTGGCCCTACCCGTTCGGCGCGTACTTCGACGATGCGCTCTACCGCGCGAGCGAGATGGAGGAGCAGCTCGGCCACGTCCCCGAGGCGATCGCCGATCTCGAGCGGCTCCTCTCGCACCGCGAGGTCTCGAGCTTCATGGGGAGCTACGAGAGGCCGCGCTACATCCCGGCGATCCTGCGGATCGCGAAGCTGTACGAAGAGAAGCTCGGCGACCGGGCGAAGGCCCGCGAGGCGCTGCACCGCCTCTACAGCGAGTTCAAGACGTCGACGCTCCGCGACGACGCGCTCTGGCGCGAGGCCGAGCTCTGGCGGAAGGACGGCGACCAGGCGACGATGTGCGATCGCCTGGCGACGCTCGCGAGCGACTTCCCCGACTCGCGCTACGTGCCGTGCGCGATCGAGCGCTGCCCGTCGATCAGGCGCGACGCGAAGAGCAAGGCGCCGAAGACCTGCCACGCGTACCTGACGCGGGAGGCCTCGCCGCACGACGAATCGTCACCGAGCCCGACGGTCGACACCGTCCGGCCCGACGATCCGAAGTGACTCAGTCCTCGTCGTCCTCTTCTTCTTCCTCGTCGAGGTCGTCCTCGTCCTCGTCGTCGAGGTCCTCGTCCTCGTCGTCGTAGTCGTCGACGCCCTCGTCCTCGTCCTCGTCGGCAGGCTCGTCCGCCGCGGCGACGGGCTTCTTCTCGAACTTCACGTCGACGCCGATGTCCCCCAGCTGGGCGTCGAGCAGCTCGAAGAGCTCGTCGATGTCGTCGCCCGACCACTCGTCGAGCATCTCGGTGAGAAACTCGTAGAAGTCGCCGCTGTCGAGGCGGCGCTCGATCTCTTCGACCTGCTCCTCGGTGAAGGCTTCGAGGATGTCCTCGCGCAGCGTCTCGGTGTCCCCCTCCTCGATCGCGTCTTGCGCCGAGAGACGAATCTGTTTGACCGCACGCTTGTCGAGAAGGATCTCCATCACGTTTCTCCGAAGGGACGGCCCACGAATACGCAAGGAAGTCGGGACGTGTCAACGCTCTCTCGGACGCTTATGCTCCATCGGTGCGGTCCGTTCTCCTGAGGTCATGGCCGGTGCTCGCCGCCGTCCTGCTCGTCTGGCCGCGCGTCGCGCGATCCCAGGAAGCGCCCGCGACGCCGCCGACGACGCCGGCGCCCGCGCCCGCGGAGCCCGCGGCCGAGCCCGCCGAGGCGAGCGCCGGAGGCACCGTCGATCTCATCGAGGGCGTGCGCCCGCCGCCCACGAACATCGTCTACTTCCAGTACGGGGTCGCCATCGCGGCGGAGATCGTGAGCTCGGCCGGTGCCATCTGCGACAACCCGCGGGTCCCCTGCATCCTCGGCCCGGGCGGCGGGATCGCGGTCCGCTTCGGGTTCCGCGGCGCCGGTCCGATCTATCTCGGCTTCGCCTACGAGATGTCGAAGCAGGACCCGAGCAAGCTCTATCGCTTCGCCTTGCTCCAGCAGGCGCGCGCCGAGGGACGCTACTACCTGATGACGGCGCGCGTGACCGAGCCGTACGCGGCGGTCTCGGTCGGCGTCGCCGGATACGGCAACGAGTGGAGCGTCGACAGCTGGGGACCGGGCGGCTCGCTCGGCATCGGCGTCGAGTACCAGGTCACGCAGCGGACGGTGATCGGCGTCGCGGCGAACTATCGCGGCTACTACTTCTCGAGCTTCACCGACACGAGCGGCGCGCCGCGCGACGGCGGCATCGGACAGCTCGTCGGCCTCGACGTGGTGCTCGAGCAACGCGACCCGTCGCTCGTCGCCCAGAAGCCCGCCGCCCGTCGCGACTGAGACGATCGAATCGTCTCGCGCGCTTGACGGTCGCGCGGCCGTATTGTCCCATCCTCTCAACGTGAGCGCGCCCGAGAGGACGACGGCATGACCTGCACGACGTGCGGCCGCGAGAATCCGGCCCACCTGGCCTTCTGTCAGGAGTGCGGCCAGCGCCTCGGTCCACGCATCGCCCCTCCGACGCCGCCGATCGGGCTCGGCGTCGAGGACAGCGCGATGGGAGCGCCGGCGCCCGCCGCGATGCCGCCGCGCATGGCGACGTCGCTCGGCATGACGCAGATCGATCCGCCGCGCACGTTCGCGCCGGAGCCGCAGCCGGCCGGCGCGCAGAAGCGCTGCCGCGTCTGCGACACGGTCAACGCCGCCACGCTCCGCTATTGCACGTCGTGCGGCAGCAACCTCGATCCCGTCCAGGGCGTCCAGGCCGGGGGAGCGGCCCCGCCGCCGGCGCCGCCTCCGGTCGTCGCGCAGCCGGCGCCCGCGCCCGCGCCGTCGGCGATCGCGCCCGCGCGCGTCGTCGACCTGGGCCAGGGTGGAGCCGCCGCTCCGCAGGCCGTCCGCACGTGCAGCCGCTGCCGTGGGGTCGTCGACTCCGGCGCGCAGTTCTGCAAGTTCTGTGGCGCTTCGCTCGGCGAGTCCGGCGCGCACGCGCGTTCGTCGACGAACGGGAGCGCGCCGCAGCCGGTCGCGAAGCCCATCGCCCCGCCGACGCCGCTCGCGCCGTTCGCGCCGGCCGGCGTGGCTCCGCTGCCCTCGCCGTCCCCGATCGGCGGCGACGCCTCCTCGCCGTCGGCCTACGGCCCGCCCGTGCCGATGCCCACCGCGCCGTCCGCGGCGCCGGCGCCTTCGCCCGCTTACGGACCGCCGCCGGCGCCTTCGCCGGC
>JBDHVD010000567.1:0-5586 GCA_039809525.1 Labilithrix sp.
GTCCCGCAGCGCACGAAGACCGAGCCTCCGCAGGAGAGAACGTGACCGATCCGCGCGCGCTGCTCAAGGAGGCCGGGCTCTCGGCGAAGAAGAGCTTCGGCCAGAACTTCCTCGTCGCGCCGCACGTCGTCGAGAGCATCGCGACGGCGTGCGTGCCGAACGCCGAGGTCGGCCGCACGCGCGTCCTCGAGCTCGGCGCCGGCACCGGCGCGCTGACCCGCGCGCTCGCTGCGCGCGCCGCGCGCGTCGTGGCGGTCGAGCGCGATCGCGATCTCGTCCCGGTGCTCGAGCGGGCGCTCGGTTCGTTCGTCGAGGCGGGCAAGCTGCGGATCGTCGAGGGCGATGCGCAGACCGCCGAGCCCGCCGCGCTCCTCGGCGATCGCGAAGAGGGATCTCCGCGCGTGCTCTGCGGGAACCTGCCCTACCAGATCACCGGGCGGCTCCTCGAGCGCGCGGTCGCCCATGCCGAGGATCTCGATCGCGTCGTGTTCATGGTGCAGCTCGAGGTCGCCGAGCGGCTCGCGGCCGAGCCGGGGACGAAGGTGTACGGCGCGCTCACCGTCTTCGTGCGCGCGGCGTTCCGCGTGAAGAAGCTCTTCAACGTCTCGCCGGGATCGTTCCATCCGCCGCCCGACGTCACGAGCGCGGTCGTCCTCCTCGAGCCGGAGCGGCCGCGCCGCGCGGCCGAGACCGCGACGTTCCGCGCGCTCGTGAAGGGCGCGTTCGGCGCGCGGCGGAAGACGCTGCGCAACGCATGGTCGGGGATCGGTCCGGCCGCGCGCATCGCGGAGGCGGCATCGCGTTCGGGCGTCTCGCTCGATGCGCGTGGCGAGACGCTCGACGTGGACGCGTTCGCGCGCATGGCCCGCGCGCTCGACGAAGCACCGCCGTAGGACGTAAGCTATCCCTTCCGATGGGACGCGACCCGCGCACCGAAGGCGAAGGGCCCGACGACGAGCAGCCGCTCGACGTCTCGTCGGCGACCCGCGCGGCGAACACCGCGTCGCTCCTCGGTCGCGCGCCGCCGGCCCAGCCGACGGCGAAGATCGGCGCGTTCGACCTCGAGCAGGCGCTCGCGAAGTCGCGCGAGCAGGTGGAGGTCGTCCCGACGCCGGCGATCCCCTTCCCCGCCGAGGCGCCGCCCGCGGAGCCGCAGCCTGCTCCCGCGGTCGATGCCGCGCCCGAGCTCGCGCCCGCCACGCCGGAGCCGAAGGCGAAGCGGAACACCGCGCCGGTGCAGATGATCGTGCTCGCGCTCCTCACGATCGCGACGCTCGCCTTCGCGATCTACGCCGCGCGATCCATGTGATAGGCGAACGGAGACCATGCGCCCGCTACCTCGCATCGAGGTGATGGACGTCCTCCGCGAGACGAACGAGGCGCTCGTCGACCTCCTCCGATCGCTGAGCGACGCCGACTGGATGAAGCCGACGGTCCATCGCGACCGTACGGTGAAGGACCTCGCCTCGCACCTGCTCGACGGATCGCTCCGTCGTCTCGCCATGCAGCGCGACGGCTTCCTCGGCGAGCCGTTCACCGGAGGCTCGTACGCCGATCTCGTCGCGTTCATCCAGCGGCTCAACCGCGAGTGGATCGTCGCGACCCGCCGCCTCAGCCCGAAGATGCTCGTCGGCATGATCGCGGAGGCCGACGCGGAGGTGCTCGACCTGTTCGCGTCGATCGCGCCCGACGCGAAGGCCGCGTTCGGCGTCGCGTGGGCGGGCGAGGAGACGAGCGCGCACTGGTTCGACGTCGCGCGCGAGTACACCGAGAAGTGGCATCACCAGCAGCAGATCCGCGACGCGGTCGGCAAGCCGGACCTCGCGTCGCGCCGGCACATGCTGCCGGTGCTGACGACGTTCGTCCGCGGGCTGCCGCACGCCTACCGCGACGTCACGGCGCCGGAGGGCACCGCCGTGCAGCTCTCGCTCGGGGGCGAGGCGACCAGCGTGTGGTGCCTCGTCCGCGGCGAGGACGCGTGGCGGCTCGAGGCGAAGGTGGTCGCCGATCCGGCGTGCGAGGTCGTCCTCGACGGCGACGTCGCGTGGCGTCTCTGGACGAAGGGGTGGAGCGCGGGCGACGAGCCGTCGCGCATCGCCATCCACGGCGACGCCGGCCTCGCCGCGCCGATGCTCGGGATGGTCTGCGTGATGGCGTGATCGCGATCAGCGATCGGACGGACAGCTCAGCGTGTCGATCGCCTTGAGCGCGTCGCGCCGGTCGGGGTTCGTCGGCGCCGAGAGCTCGAGGAACAGGCGGTAGTTGTCGCACGCGTCCGCCTTCTTGCCCGTCTTCCGCTGCGCCTCGCCGGCCTCGAACGCCGCCGGACCGAGCCATCCCGGACGCGGCTGCATCGACTTGCCCTTCTCGACGGCGAACGCGAGATGCTTCGCCGCCTCGCCGGCGTTGCCCTTGTCGGCGAGCAGCCGTCCGTACCGCCAGCGCCACGTCGGCTGCTTGTCGTCCATCGAGATCGCCTTCGCCCACTCGGCCATCGCCGCGGGCGTCTCGTTCTTCTGCTCGTAGGTCTCGGCGAGCGCCGCGTGCGCCTCGACGCGCTCCGGCTTCAGCTCGAGCGCCTTCTTCAGGTCCTTCACCGCGTCGCCGAGCGATCCCTCGCGGAGCTCGACGACGCCGCGCTGCCAGTACCCGTCGGCCAGCAGCTTGTCGAGGGCGAGCGCCTTGTCGACGTGCTTGCGCGCGAGGCCGAGCTGCGCGGGGCTCGCCTCGTTCGCGGCCCATGCAACATACAAGTGATACTCGGCCTTGTTCGGATCGAGATCGACCGCGCGCTGCAGGTACCGCATCGCCGCCGTCGCCTCGAGCCCGCCCTGCTTCAGGTACGCGCGCCCGAGGAAGTGGTTCGCCTCGGCGCTGTTCGGGCGCTCCTCGTACACCTGCTTGAGCAGCGGGATGGCCTTCTCCGTGTCGCCGATGGTCACGTAGGCGGCGCCCACGCGCAGCTTGAGATCGGGATCCTTCGGCGCCTTCTGGAAGGCGGCGTTGAACTGCTCGAGCGCCTTCTGCACGTCGCCCGACTTCTCGAAGAGCACGCCGCGCTCGAGCGCGATGCCCGGGTACTCCTTGTCGATCGCGACGACCTTGTCGAACTCCTCGGCCGCCTGATCGAGCTTGTTCATCTTCCGGTAGGTCTGGCCGAGCCGGAAGCGCGTGCCGAGGTCCGCCGGGTTCTTCTCGAGCGCCGCCTGGTAGTGGCCGACCGCCTGCTCGTTGAGCCCCTGCGCGGCGGCGACGTCGCCGAACGCGCGCTGGAGCGCCGGGGTGTCGGGCAGCTTGGAGCGCGCGGCATCGAGCTTCGCCTGCGCCTCGTTCGCGCGCCCCTGCCCCGCGAGGAAGCGAGCGAGCGCCGCGTACGCGTTGATCGCCTCGGCGTTCTGCGCGTCCGCGAGATCGATCGCCGTGCCGTAGAGCTCCTCGGCCACCTTCTTGTTGCCGAGCGCCTCCTCGGTCTTGGCGAGCCACAGCGCGATGCCCATGTCCTTCGGCCAGCGCGCACGCGCCGCGGTGAGACGGGTCTTCGCATCCGCGAGGCGCTCGAGCGCGATCTCGGCCTTCGCCGTGCCGAGGATCGCGCTCACGTTCGTGGGGTCCTTCGTGCTCGCCTCCTGGAAGCGCGTGAGCGCCTCGGTGTAGCGGCTGTCGGAGTAGAGCACCTCGCCCTGTCCGACGAGCGCGGAGACGTTGCGCGGATCGGTCTTCACCGCGTCGTCGAACGCGGTCCGCGCCTCGCCCGCACGCTCGCGCGCGAGCATGACCCAGCCCTTCGCCGCGAGCGCACCGGAGATCTCCGAGGAGCCCTCGGACTTGCGCGCCTTGTCGTCGAGCACGGCGGAGAGGTCCTCGAGCGCCTTCTTGTCGTCGCGCTGGAGCTCCCACGTGAGCAGCGCGCGCAGGGTGAGCGCGCCGGCGTGGCCCGGCGACGCCTTGAGGGTGGCATCGACCGCCTCGCGCGCCTTCGGATAGTTCTTCGCGAGGTAGTGGGCGCGCGCGAGACCGAAGCTCGCCCGCGCCGTCGCCGCCATCGACTGCGCCTCGTTGAACGCCGCGAGGGCGCCCGCCGGATCCTTCTGCGCGAGCGCGATCTCGCCGCGCAGGATCGCGAGGTCCTGGCGGATGCCGTCCTTCGGATCCTTCGCCGCCGCGACGTCGACCAGCCCCTTCGCCTTCGCCCAGTCCGCGGCGGCCGCCGCCTCCGCGGCCTGTGCAGAATACAAGTACGGGACCTCCTCCTTCGGAGGGATCTCCGAGAGGAACGTCTTCGCGCGCGCCGACCGCGCCGGGTCGGCACCGAAGCGGACCTGGTGCATGTACTCGAAGAACGCCGCGGTCGCCGCGAGCGGCTTCGAGCGCGGGGACTTCTTCCGCGCGTCCGCCAGGTCGTCGGCGGCCTTCTGCGAGGCGGCGAACGTGTCGCTCGCCAGCGCCTTGCGCGCATTGTCGCCGGCGGTCGCCGCGTTCTTCGCGTACTCGCCCTTGTGGATCAGCTCGCCGATGACGACGTGCCCGAACGCGCCGACGGGCGTGAACTGGAGCAGCGCGCCGCCGACCACGACGACCGCGACCGCGGCGGCGAGGATCTTCGGCGCCTTCGACGGCGCGCGGGCCGGGCCCGGAGCCTGCAGGCGCGCCTTCTGCTGCGCGACCCCGGCGGGCGCGCTCTCGAGCGACGCCTCCTGGAACGCGAACGTGCCCGCGCTCGTCGCGGGCGGCGGTCCCATCACCGGCCCGGCCTCGTGGCCGCCGCCGAGATCGACCTCGCCGAAGCCCATCCCGCCGCCGCCGGCTCCCATGGGAGCGGCCGGGGCGACCGAGATCGGTCCGCCGCCGCCCGCGGGGGCGATCATCGACGGATCGGGCGGGAGATCGAGCTCGCCGAAGCTCACCGCGTCCGCGCCGCGCCCGCCGCCGGACGGAGGCGGCGCCCCGTGCGCGGGGCCGCCTCCCACGAGCGGGAGGTCGAGCTCGCCGAACGCCATCGGAGGCGGCGCGCCGCCCGCCGCGCGGTTCGGCATGAGCCGGTCGTCGCTGACCGGCGAAGGCAGATGCGCGCCGGGGCCCATCGGCGACGGGAGGTTGCCGAGGTGCGGCGCCGGCAGGTGGGCGTTCGCGCCCATCGGCTGGGGGAGATCGTTCTGGAGGGACGGCAGATCGATCTCGCCGAAGCCTCCTCCGCCCTTCGGCATCGGCAGGCCGGTGCCGCCGCTCACGATCGGCAGATCGTTCGCCACCATCGGCAGATCGGCGAAGCCGCCGCCGCCCTTCGGGCTCGGCAGATCGGCGCCCGGCCCCTTCGGCGCGGGCAGATCGAGATCGCCGAACCCGCGCGGCGCGGGGGCAACGGGCGAAGGCAGATCGATCGATCCGAAGCCGCCGCCTCCGCTGCCGTGGGCGGGCACGGCCGGCAGGTCCATGTCGAAGCCGAACGCGGGCGCGGGCGCCGGAGCGGGCCTCGGTGCCCCGCGCGGCGCGGCCGGTGCGGGCAGACCGATGTCGCCGGCGAGCGCGGGCAGATCGAGGTCGTCGAGCTGCGGAAGCGCATGGGCCGGCGGCGCGGCGGGGGCCCTC
>JBDHVD010000568.1:0-5572 GCA_039809525.1 Labilithrix sp.
CATGGGAGAGCTCGGTCGTGGCGCTGACCGCGGATGTCGCGCTCGGCTTCTTCTTCCCCTGATATTCATAATGCGAGCGGGCCGCCTCCACTCACCGGTGTGGCCCTCGCGGTTCTCTCGGTCTCCGCCTCGCCCAGGAGGGTCGCGTCCCACGTGCCGCCGCCGAACATCGCGGATGTGTTTCGCCAGGAGGCGCCCTTCGTGTGGCGTGCGCTCCGCCGCCTCGGCGTGCGCGAGGCGGACATCGAGGACGTGTGCCAGGAGGTGTTCGTCGTCGTGCACCGGAAGCTCGGCGACTTCGAGGGCCGCTCGTCGCTCCGCACGTGGATCTACGGGATCTGCGCGCGCACCGCGTCCGACTACCGGAGGAGCGCGCGCGTGCGTCACGAGGTGGTGACCGACGCGCCGCCCGACGCGCCCGAGAGCGCGCGGCAGCCCGAGGTGCTCGCGCTCCGGCAAGCGCGGGCCAAGCTCGATCGCATCCTCGACCGCCTCGACGACGACAAGCGCGCGGTGTTCGTCCTCTACGAGATCGAGGAGCTCACGATGGGCGAGGTCGCCGAGGCGCTCGGCTGCCCGCTGCAGACCGCGTACTCGCGCCTGCACGCCGCGCGCAAGATCGTCGAAGCCGCGATCGCCGAGACGGCGAAGGAGGGCGCAGCATGAGCGATCCGAAGCGCCTGTTCGAAGAGCTGCGCGACGGCGAGCTCCGCGATCTCCTCGCCGCGGGCAAGAGCGAGACGCCCGACGATCACCAGATGGCGGCGCTCGCGGCGAAGATCGGCCTCCTCGGCGGTCTCGGCGGCGCAGGCGCGGCGGGGGCCGGTGGAGCGGGCGGCGGCGGCGCAGGTGCGGGTGCCGCCGGGGCGGGCGCGAAGGCCGGCGCCGCGGTGGGCGCGGCCAAGGGCGCGCTCGCGATCAAGGTCGTGGGCGCCGTCGCCGTCGCGGGTGCGGTGAGCGCGGGCACCGTCGTCGCGACGAGGCATGCCGATGCGCCGCGCGCGGCGCCGATCGGCATCGTGGCGAGCGCGCCGGGGCCGACGGCCACCGCCGGCGAGCCGAGCGTGAGGCTCGCGCCGCGGATCGATCCGCTCGCGTCGGCGGCGATCGAGCCGAGCGCGAAGCCGGTCCCGGCGAGGAGCGCGGCACCGGCGAGCCCGAGCGACGAGGTGAAGCTGCTCGAGCGCGCGCAGGACGCGCTCCGCACGCGGCCCGACGAAGCACTTGCACTCTGCAACGATCACGCGCGCACGTTCCCGAACGGGATGCTGGTCCAGGAGCGCGAGGTCATCGCGATCGAGGCGCTCGTGAAGTCGGGGCGCACGGACGAAGCGCGCGCGCGGGCGGCGAGGTTCAAGGCACGCTGGCCCGGCTCGAGCCACGCGCGGCGGATCGATACGCTCGTCGGTCCCTGACCGGCTATCCTCCCTCGGATGAGGCGGTACCCGGTCTTGCTCGGAGGCGTGCTCGCCGGTGCGGTGTGGATGGCGTGCGTGGGCGAGGATCCCGTCACCGGGGGCGGCCCGGCGGTCGGCGACCGCCTCGGCGCGTGCTTCCCCGACGGCAAGTGCAAGGAGGGCCTCGAGTGCCGCCTCCCCGAGCGCATCTGCCTCACGCCCGGCGAGCCGCTCCCCGACGCGGGCGGCGCCGACGGCGGCGACGACGGTCCCGTGTCCACGGACGCGGGATCGGACACGACGATCGACGCCGCGGTGTGCGCGCGAACGCCTCAGGCGACGGGCCCCGGACCGAACTGCGCCGGGGGCCAGTGCGCCAAGGGCGAGGCGTGCTGCAGCGCCGGCGGTACCGTGAGCTGCGCGGACAAGAGCGTCTGCGAGACGAACCTGCAATCGAAGGTCTTCGGTTGCGACGGCCCCGGCGCTTGCGGCGGGACCCTTCGCTGCTGCGTGGGTGCGAGGCCGGCCTCACCGGCGGTCAAGGGCGTCTGCGGAGAACGGTTCATCGGAGACGGGAGCTACTGCTCCGACGTCGCGTGCGCGGCCGGCGAGAGCACCGCGTGCACGCGGAACGAGGATTGCGCGGGCGGAACGTGCGCTCCGCTCGAGATCGAGCTCGCACCGAACCAGATCGTGGTGTGGGGCGCCTGCACCAAATGACGCGTGTCACGTGAGGAGCCACCCGAGCTATCTTGGGCGGGATGCGCCGTACCTTCGTCATGCTCGCGGGCGTGATCGCCGCCGCCTCGTGGACCGCATGCGTCGGCGACGATCCGGTCACCGGGGGAGCAGCGGCCCGGCGACGGGCGATCGCCTCGGCGCGTGCTTCCCCGACGGCAAGTGCAAGGAGGGCCTCGAGTGCCGCCTCCCCGAGCGCATCTGCCTCACGCCGGGCGAGCCCGTCCCGCCCGACGCCGGCGCCGACGCGAGCAGCGGCGGCACCGATCGCGATGCGAGCGTGGAGGACGCGCAGGTGGACGCGACCGCCGACGGTGGCGCGTGCACGCCTTCGCCCCAGGCCAGCAGCGGGCAAGGCCCGTACTGCTACGACTACGCGAACTGCGCGACCGGCCGCGGCTGCTGCGCGGATGCGAACGAGCCGCTCGGCTGCGCGGCGAGCACCGAGTGCACCTCCATCGGAGGCACGAGCTTCTTCGCGTGCGACGGGCCGGGCGCGTGCGGCAACCTCCATTGCTGCGTCGAGGTCGACAGCAGCGCCGCCTCGGTCGGCTGCAACGTGACGCTCATCGCGAAGGGATCGACGTGCAGCGCGAACGTCTGCGTTCCTCCGACGAGCCGGACGCTCTGCCGGAGCGCGCAGGATTGCGGCGGCAAGCCGTGCGAGCTCACGCGCGTGCAGGTCGCGAAGAACTTCGTCGCGGTCTGGGGCGTCTGCGCCGAGTAGAGGCCCGAGTCACCGCAGGAGCGACGCGGGCACCGTCCCGTCGACGTCGGTGAAGCCGTACTCCTTCGCCAGCTCCGCGACGACGAGCGACTGACCGGTCTTCGCGAGGCGCTCGGGATCGGCGGCGACCGCCGCGACCGCGCGGCCGCTCAGCTGCGGGCTCTCCCCGTTCTTCGGATCGAAGCCGCCGAGGCGCTCGCCCTCGAGGAGGAGACGCTCGGTCTTCACGATGCCCGGCCAGAGCGACACCACGGTGACGCCGTGCTCGCGGAGCTCGCGGCTCATGTCGCGCGTCATCCGATCGACGCCGGCCTTGCCGACGCCGTAGGCGACGTTGACCGACTGGATCTTCGCGCCGAACGACGAGACGTTCACGACGAGCCCGCGCTTCTGCGCGATCATGATCGGCGCCGCGTGCCACGTGGCGGTGTAGTGCGAGCGAAGGCCGACCCGGTGCAGCACGTCCCAGTGCGCGATCGGCAGCTCCCAGAACTTGCCGACCACGCGCCCGTCGGGGATGGCGAACGCGTTGTTCACCAGGATGTCGATCCGTCCGCGCTCGCGCTGCACGCGCGCGACGAGCGCGGCGACGTCGTCGTCGACGGCGTGATCGCAGCGCACCGCGATCCCCTCGCCTCCGAGCGCGGTGACCTCCGCCGCGGTCTCGCCGATCGTGCCCGGATACGCGCCCGGCTCGACGGTGCGGCCCGTGACGTAGACCGTCGCGCCCGCCTCGCCGAGGCCGAGGGCGATGCCCTTGCCGACGCCGCGGCTCGCGCCCGTGACGATGGCGATCTGTCCGGCCAGAGGACCTGCCAGAGGGCGGCTCATAGCATCGGATCCGGGTCGAGGCCGAGGAGCGCGCGGCCGGCGAGCGTCGTCGCCGTCGCGCTGACCATGACGTGGTGGGTGACCACGTGTGCGTCGCGGAACTGACGCTGGAGCGGGCTCTTCGCGTAGATCGCCGAGCCGCCTCCGGCGCGGTACATCAGGGTCGTCGCCGCCTCGGCCTCCGCCGCCGCGTGCGCCGCCGCGAGGCGCACGTTGGCGCGCGCCGCGAGCGACTGCGGATCGGAGACCGCCTCCTCCACCGCCTCGAAGAGGAACGCGCGCGCGGCGCGGAGCTTCGCCTCCGCGTTCGCCACGTCGATCTGCACCGTCTCGCGATGGGCGAGCGTGCGCTTGCTGCCCGGCGGCGTCTTGGTCTTCGCCGTGGCGACGAACGTGTCGATCGCCGCGCGGGCGATGCCGAGCCCGACGGCCGCGACGCCCGAGGCGAGCACGCCGAAGAACGGGAGCGTGTACCCCTCGTGCTTCGGCCGGTCGCCGAGGAGCGCGAACGTGCGCGACCGCGGCACGACGACGTCGGTCACCTCGATGTCGTGGCTCCCGGTGCCGCGCAGGCCGCTCGTGTCCCACGTGTCGATGACCTTCGTCTCCGACGCGCGGAAGAGGACGCTACGGATCCCCGGATCGCTGCCGACGATCGCGCCGCCCATGCGCCACTGCGAGTGCTCGCACCCGCTCGCGAACGGCCAGCGGCCGCTCACGCGGTAGCCGTCGTCGACCGGCGTCGCGCGTCCCATCGGGGCGAACACGCCGCAGGTGATCGCGTCGTCCGGGCCGTAGACCTCGCGCGCGAGATCGTCCTCGAGGTAGACGCTCATCAGCCCGGAGGTCGCGCCGATCATCGTGCACCAGCCGGCCGATCCGTCCGCGCGCGCGATCTGCTCGATCACCGCGAGCACCGTGGCCGGATGGACCTGGGCGCCGCCGTAGACCTTCGGCACGAGCAGCTTGAACACGCCGGCGCGCACGAGCGCGTCGACCGCCTCGCGCGGCAGGCGCCGCTCGGACTCGATGCGCGGCGCGAGCGGCGCGATCGCCTCCGCCGCGGCCTTCGCGCGCGCGACGACGCTCGCGTCGATCATTTCTTCCCCGCGATCGCCTCGAGGAGCGCGCGGTCGCCCTGGAGCGCGGTGCGCTGCATGTAGAAGGTCATGCCGCGGCGGCCGCCGAGCTCCTCTCCGCCGCCGGCGCGTCCCGGTCCGCCGTGGACGAGCTGCGGGAGCGCCATGCCCGGGGGCAGCGACTGGCCCGCGATCTTCGAGGAGCCGAGCACGAGGCGCCCGTGGAACGGCGCGATCGCGAGGACGATCGACCGGATGAACTCCTTGTCGTCGGCGTAGACGCTCGTGACGAGCCCGCCTCCGCCCGCGGCGACGAGGCCGACGAGCTCCTCGTTCGATCCGTACGGCATCACCGTCGCGACCGGCCCGAAGACCTCGTGGAGGTGCACGGCGTCGCTCGCCTTCGGGCTGTCGCCCTGGAGGAGCGTCGGCGCGACGAAGAAGCCCTTGTCCGCGATCGCCTTCGCGCCGCCGATCACCACCTTCGCGCACGACTCGAGCTTGGCGATGCCCTCGCGCACGTCGCGGAGCTGCTGCGCGGTCGAGACCGGGCCCATCGTCACGTCGTCGCGCGACGGGTCGCCGACCTTCACCGCCGAGAGACGCTCGCGGAGGAGCTCGACGACGTCGCCCACGCGCGCGGCGGGCACGTAGATGCGGCGGATGGCGGTGCACTTCTGTCCGGTCTTCTGCGTCATCTCGCGGACGACGTCGTTCACGAAGAGGTTCAGCACCTCCGAGCCCTCGGTCGCGTCGGGGCCGAGGATGGCGGCGTTGAGGCTGTCGGCCTCCACGTTGAT
>JBDHVD010000569.1:0-5556 GCA_039809525.1 Labilithrix sp.
GAGGCGTCCTCGTGGCGAGGAGAGGCTGGGAGCTCGGCGGCGGGGCGTCGTCGCTCCGACTTTCGTCAACGCAAGTACGTGCGCGCGATGTTTGGCGAGCCGCCGAGCGCGATACGGCGCGTTCCACGAGTGCTCGGGCTCGACTCTGCGAACGAGTTCTCTCACATCGGAGACGAAGCAGAGCGCGCGTGAAGTCGCCCCGGTTCGAGGAGGCGTCCCCGTGGCGAGGGAGGCTGGGAGCTCGGCGGCGGTGCGTCTCGCGCGGGCATTCGGCCACCGCAAGCACGTGCGCGCGATCTTCGGCGAGATGTCGATGGCGATGCCGCCCATGAAGGTGCCCCGGTTCGATGCGCTCCGACTTTCGTCAACGCAAGTACGTGTGGGAGCGATCTTCGGCGAGACGCCGATGACGATGCGGCGCATGCGGTCCACGAGTCCTCCGGCTCGACTCGCGAACGAGGTAACTCCTATCGGCGAAGAGACGTCCCCGTCGCGAGGGAGGTCGGCGTACGACTGCTTCGAAAGGACCCGTCTCCGCGCGCGGGCGAGAAATCGTGACGCGCTCGCATTCGATGCTTGACGAGATCCTGGGGATGCCGAGGTGCGCGAGGTGCAGGATGTCTTGGAAGGGCCTCGTGCGGAGCTCGTGCGCGGTCGTGAACGGCGCGCGCGACGCGGAGGTCTTGGAAGTCGATCGCGCGTGTGATCGGGCGCTGGAGCGCCTCTCAGGAGGTCGAAAATCACGGGTGTAAGAAGGATGCATGCAACCCATGGGGGATCTCACGAACGACGAGCTGCTCGCGCAGCTCGCCGCGCACGTCGGAAGCGGCCACGTCTGGCAGGCGGGCCTCATCGCGTATCTGGCGGAGGTCGAGGAGCGCAGGCTTCATCTCGAAGTCGCGTGCTCGTCGATGTTCGACTTCTGCGTCCATCGCCTCGGCATGTCCGACGGCGAGGCGCATCGGCGCCTCATCGCCGCTCGTCTCGTACGGCGGTTTCCGGGCGTGCTCGGGTACCTCGAGCGCGGCGACGTTCATCTCTGTGGGCTCGCCCTGCTTCGCGATCACCTGACCGACGACAATCACGAGGAGCTCCTTCACGCCGCGTCGGGCAAGACGGTGCGGGCGGTGCAGGAGATGCTCGCGGCGAGAGCGCCGAAGCCGGACGTGCCGTCCCGCATCGAGCCTGTCGCGCCGCAGGCCGACCTCCCGATCCCGGCGCCCGCGACGCAGGCGGCCGAGACGAGCGAGCCGCGTCCTCGGGTCGAGCCGCTGTCGGCGTCCCGCTACCGCGTCGAGCTGACGGTCTCCGGCGAGGTGAAAGAGAAGCTCGAGGTGATCAAGGACCTGATGCGTCACCGGAACCCGACGGGGGACCTCGAGGTGATCGTGGAGCAGGCGCTCGATCTCCTCCTCGCGAAGCTGGAGAAGGAGCGGCTCGGAAAGGGCGCACGGCCGCGCAAGCGGAAGGCTCCGGTCGCGACGGAGCAAACGAAGCAAGCGGAGGCGATGCCGGCCGTCGACGACATGAGCCGGCACGTCCCGCAGGACGTCCGGCGCGAGGTGTTCGAGCGCGATGGCATGCAGTGCACGTACGTCGATGCGCACGGGCGTCGGTGCGCGTGCCGCGCGTTCCTCGAGCTCGATCACGTCATCCCGTTCGCGCGCGGCGGGAAGCCGACCGTCGACAACCTTCGCGTGCGCTGCCGGCCGCACAACCTCTGGTATGCCGAGCAGGCGTTCGGGCGTGACCACATCGAGGAGCAGATCCACTTGCGACAGCGCAAGTGCGAAGGCCACGAGGCCACGTCTTTCGCGATCGCCGCTCGAGGCCTGAAGAACCTGGGGTTCCGCGATGCCGACGTGCGCCGCGTGCTCGCGGCGCTCGAGGCGAACCTCGACGGAGCGAGCGCGCCGGTAGAGACGATCGTCCGCGAGGCCCTCGTTCTCCTGACGTGAAGAGCCGGCGCATCGACGTCGTTCCGGGCCGGGGCCGGCGCCGCCGAGCGAGGGATGCCCGTTGCGATGCCGGAGCGCCGCGACGACGGGGCAAGAAGCTCAGACGATCGTCCGCGAGGCGCTCGTTCTCCTGACGTGAAGCCGGCGCATCGACGTCGCTCCGGGCCGGCGCCGCCGAGCGAGGGATGCCCGTTGCGATGCCGGAGCGCCGCGACGACGGGGCAAGGAGCTCAGACGATCGTCCGCGAGGCGCTCGGGGCGTACCTCGACGGAGCGACCGCGCCGGTAGAGACGATGTCCGCGAGGCGCTCGTTCTCCTGACGTGAAGCCGGCGCATCGAGGTCGCTCCGGGCCGGCGCCGCCGAGCGAGAGATGCCCGTTGCGATGCCGGGGCGCCGCGACCATCTCCTGGGCCTCCTACCGGACGCACGGCGGGGGCGATGCGTCTCGCTTGCTCTTCGTTGCCTAAGGCCACGATCCTTGGCGCCGAGTCACAAAGTTTCCCGCGCCGCATGCGGGGATCGCGTGATTTCTCGCGTGTGGGTGCGCGGTATCCGCGTTGCAACGCGCGTGGGCCATGGACCGCACCGCGCTGCACCTCGAGATCCGCAATGCGCTCTCGCTCTCCGACGAGCTGAGCCGCTACGAGCACGCGCTCGGCAACGACGAGCTCACCGCGCACCTGTCCGCGCTGCGCAGCTCCCTCGACGAGCTCGAGCGTCACATGGGCCGGAGCCACGAGGCGGCGCTCCCGCTGCCCGGTCACGAGATCGTCGAGGGCGTCGAGCGCGCCGGCTCGGTCCTGCATTCGCGGCGCGACGAGATCCCGACCGCGCTCCGCCCGCGCCTGGCCGCGCTCGTCGCGTCGGCCGAGCGCATCTCGTTCGGCTTCTCGCGCCCGTATGCGCGGGTGCCGTCGAAGCCGCTGCTCGGCGCGCTCCCGCTCGCGCGCGTGGTCCCGCAGGACGTGCACTCGGTGCTCGACTACCTGTCGGGGGCCGCGCTGATGGCGAGCGCGAAGGTGGCGCGCACGCCGCGCGCACGCGCGGTCGGCATGACGCTCGCGGCGGCGGACGCGGGGGTGTCGATGCTCACCGACTATCGCCTCAGCGTCGCGAAGCTGATCCCGATCGAGGTCCACGAGGCGGCCGACCACGTGACCGGGCTGTCGTGCATCGCGGCGCCGTTCGTCCTCGGTTACGCGCGGAAGGATCCGATCGCGACCGCCATCCAGGTGGCGACCGGGCTCGGGATGATCGTGGCCTCGCTCTTCACCGACTACCGCGCGTCGAAGGGCGTGACGTTCCCCATCCGATCGAAGGGCGGCCCCGACGCGATCGACGCGGAGATCCCGCGCGAGCGGCTCCCCGAGGTGCAGCGGCCGCTCGAGGGTCTGTCGTCCGCGCAGACGGACTGGCAGCCCGACGTCCAGTGGCCGCGCCGGACCCCGTGATACGGCCGCGCTCGTTGCGCCCTGCACGCGTTCTCGTCTAGCGTGCCGGGCGCATGCGCCTCCGCCGTCTCGTCGCGCTCCCGACGTTCGCGCTCCTCGCTTCCTCTGCCTGGAGCGCGCGCGCGTCGAACGTCCTCGAGGTCCCGGACAACGGCTCCGAGCAGATGGCGCGCGGCGGCGCGTGGGTCGCGCGGGCGAGCGATCCGCTCGCGACGGCGTTCAACCCGGCGGGCCTCGCGGGGCAGGACACGCGCGTCACGCTCCAGTCGAACTTCATCTTCCACCACACGTGCTTCACGCGGCTGAAGGCGGCGAACGACACGACCTTCGGCTCGACGGACACGCTGCTCGACGCGACCGGACACTATCCGCGGGTGTGCAACGACATCGAGCCGACGTTCAACCCGCAGCTCGGCCTGACGTTCCGCGTCAACGATCGGCTCGGCCTCGGCGCGCTCGTCATCGGGCCGGCTTCGGCGGGCGAGAAGAACTTCCCCGAGTTCATCACCGACGCGAACGGCGAGAAGCAGGCCGCGCCGAACCGCTACCTCCTCACGCGCTCGTCGGGCATCGTGCTCTTCCCGACGGTCGGCGCGGGCTACGAGGTGATCGACGGCCTGCGCCTCGGCGCGAGCCTCTCGTGGGGCTTCGCGAAGATCAAGAACGCCGCCGCGACGACCGCGCTCAACACCGACAACGCGACGAGCACGAACGACGTGCGCGCGAACCTCCAGGTCGGCGACTACTTCATCCCGCGCTTCTCGCTCGGCGCGATCTGGAGCGCGACGCCGGAGATCGACGTCGCCGGCTGGTACCAGTGGACCGACGCGGTGAAGGCGAGCGGCGACGTCGGGACGGCCGCGAACTACTACACGAAGCAGAACGCGCAGGGCGACGAGTCGAACGTCCGCTACGGCGACACCATCTTCCCGGACTGCGGTACGGGGCGCCCCGCCGACGAGGGCAAGTGCGGATCGGGTGACAACGCGAAGGTGAAGCTCGCGTGGCCGATGGAGGCGAAGCTCGGGTTCCGCTACCACAAGCCCCGGTCGCGCGCGGAGGCCGCCGAGGCCGCGTCGCGGCACAAGCGCGACCCGCTCGCGCAGGACGTGTTCGACGTCGAGGCCGACTTCACCTGGGCGAACAACTCGGCCATCGACGCGATCCAGATCCGTTTCCCCGGCGACGCGACGGGCAGGGGGACGCTGCCGGTCGCCGGCGTGGACGGCGGCGAGATCCCGCCGAGCGGCGATCAGATCAAGCGCTACAACGACGTCTTCGGCGTCCGCCTGGGCGGCGACTACAACGTCGTGCCCGACACCCTCGCGCTGCGGGCGGGCACCTTCTACGAGACGCGCGCGAACGCGGCGCAGTACCAGCACATCGACTACGCCGCCGGCGCGCGCTTCGGCCTCGCGGCGGGCGCCACGTACCGGATACGGATCGGGCAGGGCGAGAAGGCGAGCGCCCTCGAGATCATGGTCGGCTACGGGCACGTCTTCGTGGAGAAGCTCGAGCGCGAGGACGCGAGGGCCGACGGCATCACGGCGCTGTCGGGTACCTCCTGCAACAAGAGCGATCCCGATCCGAGCGCGCCCGATCGGTGCCTCGACGGCAGCGAGCGGTATCGGAGCAAGTGGCCGGTGAACCTCGGGACGATCACGAATGCGGTGAACGTGATCAACGTCGGGCTCGCCTACCGCTTCTGACGGCGATAATCTGCTCGGTCATGAGCGACACGCGCAAGGTCATCATCATCGGGTCCGGTCCTGCGGGGCACACGGCGGGCATCTACGCCGCCCGCGCAAACCTGAAGCCGCTGATGTTCGAGGGCCTGGCGCGCGGCGGTATCCCCGGCGGCCAGCTCATGATCACGAACGACGTCGAGAACTACCCGGGCTTCCCCGAGAAGATCGCGGGCCCCGAGCTCATGCAGCGCTTCCGCGCGCAGGGCGTCCACCAGGGCGTCGAGATCCGCACCGAGGACGTGAACAAGGTCGACTTCTCCAAGCGGCCGTTCACCGTCTGGGCGGGCGACGACAACACGGAGTACACCGCCGAGACGATCATCATCGCCACCGGCGCGCAGGCGAAGTGGCTCGGCATCCCGAGCGAGACCGCGCTCCAGGGCAAGGGCGTCTCCGC
>JBDHVD010000570.1:0-5555 GCA_039809525.1 Labilithrix sp.
CTCGTCGCGCACCTGCACGGCATGTGCGGAGGGCCCTCGTACGCGTGCGGAAAGTGGCTCGCGTCCGGCACGGCGGTCGGCGCCGTCGTGTGCCCGACCGGCAACGCGCGCTGCGGCGACTCCGGGGTCGGTCCGCCGAGCTGGGAGGCGCCGACGTGGAGCGAGCTGGTCGCGACGATGGATCGAGACCTCGAGACGTCGATCGCGAAGGTCGAGGCGAAGCATCGCGGATCGATCCGCCGCGACGGCGCCGTCCTCACCGGCTACTCGCGCGGCGCGTACGCCGCGGCGGTGATCGCGCGCAAGCACAAGGACCGCTGGCCGTACCTCGTGCTCATCGAGGCGAACGTCACGCTGGGCGGCGAGGCGCTCCGCGCGGCCGGCGTGCGCGCCGTCGCGCTCGTGGCCGGCGAGCAGGGCAACGAGATCGCCGGCATGCGCGCGACGGCGGAGGCGCTCGACAAGGACGGCTTCCCTGCCCGCCTCGTCCTGATGAAGAAGACGGGCCACCTCTACTCGGAGGACATGGAGGACGTGATGCGCGACGCGCTCGCGTTCGTGCTCGGCTACTGAGCGCGCGGGATCCACGCCAGGGCGACGAGGTCCACGCGGATGCCGGTCTTCTTCGGCTTCGTCACCACGCTCTCGAGGGGCATCGTCGCCGGATCGCTCGCGCTCGCGGCCTTCGCGATCGCCTCGTTCGCCTCGCGCTGGAGCTCGAGGTGCTTCGACAGGAGCGTCGCGAGGTTCTCCTTCTCGCGCGCGACGTCCTTCGCCTGCTTCGCCGCCCGGTTCGCGCTGCGCGCCGCGCTCGCGCCCGCGGACACCGCCCGCCGCGCGCCGCCGCCGAGGAACGCGCCGAGCATGCCGCCGCCGATGTCGAACGTCGCCTGCATCTTCTGCTGATCGGCCTCGGCCTGCTCGCGCGCCACCGCCTGCTGGGCGCGGCGGATCCGCTCCTCGAGCGCCGCGACCTTCGCCGCGTACTTCTCGCGCACCGCCGCCGCCTTCACGTCTCGCTCCTCGCGGCTCGAGAGCGCGAGCCGCGCGCGGAACGAGCGCTCGTCCTCGCCAGGCTGCGAGTACGTCTTCGCCGTCGGGCTCTTCAGCCGCGCGACGCCCTGCGTGCGCGCGAGCCAGGCGGCGAGCTCCTTCGTCCACTTGTCGTAGCTCTTCGGCGCGAGCAGCGACGAAGGGACCGGCAAGAAGCGCGCGCCGGGCGCGGGACCCGTGGCGAGCGCGCGCACGTCGATCCCGCCGGCCCACTTCGAGTCCTCCCAGCGCACCGGCACCGGCCCCTCCGCGGCGGCCGTGACGAACATCACCTCGCGCGTGAAGTCGAGGCCCGTCTTCGCGTCCTCGAAGTGGACGTGCGCCGCGCCGACGAGCATCGGCGCGTAGAGCGGCGAAGGGATGGTCGTCGGGAAGAAGACCTGCGGAACGTCGGGCGGCACCACCGGCCGCTCGCCGCCGGGCGGAGCCTTCGCCGCCGGCATCGGCGCCGTCTCCGCGGGCGCGGCCGGCGCCGCCGCGGGCGTCGCCTCGACGCGCGAGAGCCGCTTGATCTCGTCGCGCGTGAGCGGCCCGCGCAGATAGGACATCGTCCAGCGCGACTCGATCACCACGGGCGCGTCGGCGTGGACGTCGTGCACGTAGAAGTGACGCTTCGCGAGCCCCGCGAGCGTGCGGTCCATCGTGTCGCGGTCGAACGCGCCGCCGCCGCCCACGCCCTCGAGACCGTCGAGCACGCGCGCCTTGTCGCGCTCGGTCTGCAGCCGTCCGATGAGCCACGTGCCCGCGTTCGACAGGCCCTTGTAGTCGAGGTCGACGGGGTTCTGCGTCGCGAGCACCACGCCGAGGCCGAACGCGCGCGCCTGCTTGAGGAGGAGCAGCAGCGGTCGCTTCGACGGCGGCATTGCGACCGGCGGGAAGTAGCCGACCACCTCGTCCATGAAGAAGAGCGCGCGGAGCGAGGGCGTGCCCGGCTGCGCGCGCATCCACGCGACGAGCTGGCCGAGCAGCAGCGACACGAAGAACATCCGCTGCGCGTCGTCGAGGTGCGCGATCGAGAGGACCGAGATGCGCGGCTTCCCCTCCTTCGTCCAGAGGAGCGACGCGACGTCGAGCGGCGGGCCCGCCGTCCACGCGTCGAAGCCGGGCGCGGCGAGCAGCGCGTTGTAGGCGACCGCGAGCTCGAAGCGGTCCTTCTTGGGGAAGAACGACTCGAGGTCGAGGACGCCGACGCGATCGAACGGCGGGTCCTGCACGCGCATCACGAGACCGGCGAGATCGAGGCTCTCGCCCGCGGCCCAGGCCTTCTGCAGGATCGTGGCGACGAGGACGTGCTCGCGGCTCTTGCCCGGCTCCGCCGCGATGCCCACCAGGCCGAGGAGGCTCGTCGCGGTCTGCGTGACGCGCTCGGCGACGACCTCGTCGTCGCTCCGGTCGGCGGGGGCCGCGAGCGATCCGAGGATCGACAGCGGCTGACCGGCGCGCGACCCCGGCGTGTAGAGCGCGAGATCGGCGGCGGCGCGGAGCCGCGCGATGCGTGCGCCGTCCTCGCCCCAGGCCGCGAGGCCCTCGCGCCACTTCGTCGCCTCGTCCTCGGCGTTCGCGCCGTGCGGCGCCCAGGGCGCGAAGTCGGCGGGCGCGAGACCGGGGAACGTCAGGAGGAGGTTTCCGAGATCGCCCTTCGGATCGACGACGATCGCGGGGATCCCGTCGATCGCCGCCTCCTCGAGCAGCGCGACCGACAGGCCGGTCTTCCCGCTGCCGGTCATGCCGATCACGACCGCGTGCGTCGTGAGGTGCGTCGCGTCGTAGAGGAACGGCGTCCCTCGCGCGACGTCACGCCCGAGGTAGAACGCTCCGAGCTTCTCGTAGTCGGCGAGTGACGGCGCGCGCTGCATCCTCGGCCGTCGATAGCACGGTCATGGACGTGAGTCGTGTGTCGTAGGGTAAACGGGGCGACCCGACGTCCCCCCCGGAACCGTCGCGACGGCCCCGAATACGTCCCCCCACGACCCACGACGCACGGTCCATGACCGCGCGGCGCGCGTCGGTGTCGATCAGTGCACCGCGATCTTCGTCTTGCAGCCGAACGCGATCGAGACCTTGCCGTCCGTCGACGTCTTCGCGTCGCCGCACGCGGCCGAGCAGAGGACGATCTGCTTCGGCGCGTTCGGATCGTCGTAGCGCCAGCCGTTCGGGTCCGTGCAGTCCTTGCTGTAGCCGAGGACGACCTTGTCCGAGCCGTCCGCGTTCTTCAGGACGACGTTGACCGCGAACGGATCGAGCTGCTCGCCCTCGGGCGGCGGCGGGAGCGCGAACTCGCACGCGACCTCGCGCTTGCGGATGTCGGCGAGCGCGGTCTTGATCTGGTCCGTCGTGCTCCCGGGATCGTTGACGTCGACCATGACCGCCGCCGTCGTCCCGCCCGCCTGCGCGACCGAGTTCAGCGCCGAGAGCTGCGGGCCGACGCCGATCACGTAGACCGGGACGCCCGCCGCGTACGACTCGGCGGCCGCGGCTGCGACGTTCGCGACGGTGTTGCCCGGGCAGCCGGGCTCGAACGCGTTCGCGTCGGGGTTCCAGAAGCCGGGCTCTCCGTCGGTGACGAGCACGACCGCGGTCTTCTCGCCGGGGCGCGAGGCGGCGAGCTGCTTCGCGTAGTCGATGCTGCCCTTCAGCGCGGGCAGCGTCGGCGTCCCGCCGCTCGGCGTGGTCGTGTCGAGCGCGCTGGCGAACGCGGGGTCGGACGCGACGGTCAGCGAGACGACGGGCGTGCCGTACGGGTGGTTGCACGCCGTCTCGATCGTGTCGTCGCTGAGCGGGAAGAAGTTGAGGCTCGCGCGGAGCGTCTTCGAGTACGGGTCGGTGAAGAACTGCTCCATGCCGGCCTTCACGGGGTTCCATCGCTTCGACGGATCGAACCCCGTCGCCGTGTCGCCCATGCTCCCCGACTTGTCGAAGATGAACACCAGGTTCGTCGGCGCGAGCTCGGCGCTCGCGACCTCCGTGACGCACGCCGAGCCCGTGCCGCTCGGACCGATCTCGGGCAGCCCGTTCGAGCCGCTCGGCGTGCCGTCGCCGTGCGGGGTCCCGCTGTTCCCCCCTTCCCCGAACGTCGACGCACCGTCGCTGCCGCAAGCGATCATCCCGAGAGCGAAGGCTGCGACCGTTCCGATGACCATCACCCGCTTCATGGACCTCTCCTGTTCACTCCGTTCGCTTCGACGAAGCGCGTCCCCACGTCTCTCTCGATCGGGCCTCGAGGGCCGCGCGATCAGGGCTCGAACGAGACCCAGCTCGGCAGCGACATCGGCGTGTACGGGTGGCCGTTGTTCGGCGGGTGAAGCTGGATGTTACCGCCCACGAGACCACCGCTCGCCTGGTTGCCGCCGCGACCCACCTCGTAGACCACCGCACCGGAGACCTTCGCGACCGGGTCATCCATCTTGCGGATCGTGAAGTGGTACGTGTCGACCATGTACCCGTTCTTCGCGTGCGGGACGCTGCCCGGCTCGCCGTGATCCTTCACGACGACGTCGAACCAGTAGCCGCTCGCCCACTGACCGGTCGAGGCGTCGCGCCACTCGGCGTGACCGCCGAAGTAGGCCTGGTTCATCGTGAAGCCCTTCTTGCCGCCCGGCTGGCCGGGGCCCGGCTCGTCGACGTGACGGCAGACGATGTACTCGGGCTTGCCCTTCGCGTGGTTGCCCGTGCCGTGGTCGACGTGGTTCCAGTGGCCCTGGATGCGGCCGTCCTTCATCGGCTTCGCGTTGCCGCCGTAGTTGTCGTGGCCGTCGGCGGCCGCGCCGGTGAGATCGTTCGGCGCGATGATGAAGCCGCCGCCGGTGATCCAGCAGCCGCCGAGCGCCGGCGGGAGGACCTCGCCGCTCGGGCCGCTGCCGCTGTCGCTGTCGGCGCACGCGCCGTTCGAGGCGTTCGTCCCCGGCACGCAGTTCGGGACGCTGGTGCAGGTCTTGTTGCCCTTCTTGTCCTTCTCGCAGACGTAGTGGCGGCCCTTGCCCTTGCCGCTGCCGTCCGTCGTGCCCGACTTGTTGCCGTTGCCGTTGCCGTTCCCGACACCGCCGTTGCCGTTGCCGCCCGACGACGATCCGCCCGAGGACGAGGTCGCGCCGTCGCCGCCCGACGAGCCGGTGCCCGACGACGACGTGCCGTCCGACGTGCCGCCGTACTTCTTGTCCTGGCCCGGAGGCAGCGGCTTGTCGCTGCCCGGCGTGCTGCCGCCGGTGCCGCCCGACGACGACGTGCCGCCGGTCGTGCCGTCGCTCGTGCCGCCGCCGCCGCCGCCCATCGCGGGCGAGCCGTCGCTCGTGCTGCCCGAGCCCGAGGGGCAGTACGGCAGGTCCGGCACCCACGCGCACTCGTCCGGTCCGGGGAACTTGTTGCTTCCGCCGTTGCCGTTGGCGCCGCCGTTGCCGTTGCCGTTGCCGTTGCCGTGCGACGACGTGCCGTCGCTCGTGCCCTGCGAGCCGCCCGACGATCCGCCGCCGCCGCCCGCGCCCGAGCCGTCGCCGGTGCTGCCGGTG
>JBDHVD010000571.1:0-5525 GCA_039809525.1 Labilithrix sp.
GATCGTTGATGTTGACGTTCGCGGTGATGAATTTGTTGTAGAGGAACTTCGAGACCTCGAACGAGTCGATGCAGTATGCGCCGTTGCCACCCTGCTTCGAGGCCTCCGTCATTCCAGCCGGGCACTGGCAGAAGCCAGTCAAGCTGCACGCGCCGCTGACGCAGTCGGAGCCGGCCTTGCAGCGCTTGCCGATCGTACAGCGTGCGCAGATGCTGCCGCCGCAGTCGACATCAGTCTCGTCGCCGTTCGTGTTGACGTCGTTGCACTTCGGCGTGACGCACACGTTGTTGAGGCATGCGCCGCCGGCGCAGTCGTTGGCCGCGACGCACGCCTTGCCGTCGATGCACCTCGCGCAGACGGCGCCACCGCAGTCCGTGTCGGTCTCCTGACCGTCCTTGATGGTGTTCATGCACGTCGGCGGAACGTCGGCATCGCCGCCGGCGTCACCGGCGTCCGAGCCTCCCGAATCCGAGTCTCCGATCGCGCCGCTGCTCGACGAGCTGGAGGACGAGCTCCTGCCGTTCGTGTCCGTCGAGCCCGCGTCCGGCCGTGGATCGCTCCCGCTGCACGCCGTGAAGGAGAGCGCGGTGATCGACGCCCCGAAGACGATCGCTACGAGCCCGGCCAAGCGAAGACGCATGCGGCGAGGGTATCAATGCCTCGCCGCCGCACCCAAGTCTTCGTCGGTTGCGTCAGCCTGACGCAGCCGAGGCGCCGGAGCCCGCCAGGGCTGCCAGGCGCTCCGCGAGCTGCTTCTCGAGCGAGACGAGCGCCTTCGAGAAGCCCTGGATGCCCTCTTCGAGCTTGTCCTTCGACATCGGGTCTTCCTCGTGCATCTTGCGGAAGACCTGCTCGGTCATCGCGATGCGCGGGATGTCCATCGCCTTCGCCTTCTCGGGATCGAGCTTGCGCGGGAGCTCGCCCTGCGCGGCGTCGAGCTCGGCGAGGAGGCTCGGCGCGATGGTGAGGAGATCGCAGCCGGCGAGCTCGGTGATCTCGCCCATGTTGCGGAAGCTCGCGCCCATCACCTCGGTCTTGTGACCGTGACGCTTGTAGTAGTTGTAGATGCTCGTCACGGAGACGACGCCCGGATCCTCGTGCGACGGGTAGCTCTCCTTGCCGGTCTTCTTCTTGTACCAGTCGAGGATCCGGCCGACGAACGGCGAGATGAGCGTGACGTTCGCCTCCGCGCACGCGACCGCCTGGTGCATGCCGAAGAGGAGGGTGAGGTTGCAGTGGATGCCCTCCTTCTCGAGGACCTCCGCCGCGCGGATGCCTTCCCACGTCGAGGCGATCTTGATGAGGATGCGATCGCGCTTCGTGCCCGCGGCCTCGTACATCGCGATGAGGTGACGCGCCTTCTCGATCGTCTTCTGCGTGTCGAACGAGAGACGCGCATCGACCTCCGTCGAGACGCGGCCCGGGACGATCTGGAGGATCTTCAGGCCGAACTCGACCGCGAGGCGATCGATCGCCTTGTTCACGACCTGCTCGGTGCTCGCGGTCGCGCCGGCCTCCTTGCGCGCCCAGAGGAGCGCGTCGTCGACGAGCTTCGCGTACGCGGGCATCGCCGCAGCGGTCGCGATGAGCGACGGGTTCGTCGTCGTGTCGCGCGGCTTGAACTTCTCGATCGAGTTGATGTCGCCGGTGTCGGCGACCACGACCGTCATGCTCTTGAGCTGATCGAGAAGTGTCTTGCTCATGATGGAAGTTCATAGACGACACGCCCGGTAGAGACAATCCCGCGCGCCTCCCTGATTTTCTGGGGCGAATTCCCTCGCCGGACCGGGATGTACGACCTCGGCCGCGAGAGGCTCGCTCGGGTTTTGTCGCGAACTTGGCCTTCCGGCGCGCGAGTTGCTGTCTTCCTCGGCGGCACGATGACTCGACCGTTCTTCTTCGCCGTCGCGCTCCTCGTCGCCGCCACGCTGCGCGCCGGGGACGCCGGCGCGGCCGCGGAAGGCGACATCGCGATCTCCGAGGTCGCGCCGCCGCCGCCGAGCTCCGGCGTCGATCAGGCCACGCTCAAGACCGCCGCGGAGGGCGAGATCAAGCGCATCGACGGTGCGCGTGCACCCCGGTGGAAGGGCCGCCGCGTGCTGGTCTCGGTCGCGCTCGTGAAGGCCGACGACGCGCCGGTGTCGGTCACGATCAACGCGACGCTGCGCGAGGCGAAGAGCGGGACGATGATCGCGATCGTCGAGGGACGCGCGCGCGCCGAGGGCAGCGTCTCGCGCGAGCTGAAGAAGCAAGTCGCGAATGCCGCAGTGCGGAGCGCGGTGCGGCAAATCCCCGGCGCCCTCGCCCAGTGATCGATGCTTAGGGTCGGTGCATGCCGACCTACGTCCTCATGACCAAGCTGAGCGCGAGCACGCTCCACGACTGGGACAAGACGCACGGCGGACGCCGCAAGGCAGGCCAGGCGTGGAAGAAGAAGGTCGAGGAGCAGTGCCCGGGCATCCGCTGGCTGGCGCACTACGCGCTGCTCGGCCCGTACGACTTCATCGACATCTACGAGGCGCCCGATCAGGACGCCGCGTTCCGCGTCTCGCTCCTGTCGCGCGAGCTCGGCGCGACGTCGGCCGAGAGCTGGCCGGCGATCCCCTACGAGAGCTACCTCCCGATCATCGAGGCCGCCGAGAAGGCGAAGTGACGCCCTTCACTGCGGGGCGGCCTCGACGTCGAGCGTGACGGCCATCGTCTTCTTCTTCGCGTCGACGTCGGTGCGCGGCACCACCTCGACCTTCTGACCGCGCGCGGCGAACGTGTCGGTGAGCGTCTTGACGTCGTCGACGAGCACGCTCCGGTTGAAGACGGCGTTGGGCTTCGTCTTCAGCTTCGCGAGGAGCGTCTTCTCGTCGCCGGACGCGAGCTTCCCCAGCTTGATCGAGCCGACGCGGAAGACGTCGCCCTCGTCGATGGTGAAGGTGAGGGGCGTGCTGCCGTCCTTGTCCGGCTCGCCGACCGCGCGCTCGATGCGGACGTTGATCATGCCGCGGTCGAAGTAGAGTGACTGCATCGCGAGGACGCCGCGATCGATCTTCTCCTCGTCGAACGGCGTGCTCGGCTCGAGCGCGAGCACCTTCTTGAGGTCGGCGACGGGGACCTTCTTCGGCCCCTCGAGCGTCACCTTCCCGATCTTCCACTGCGGGCCTTCGTTCACCACGAACTTCAGCTTCACCAGGCCGGGGCCCGCGCTCTCGGTCTTCGACTCGATCTTCACGCTGCGGTAGCCGCGACGGCTGTACTCCTCGCGCATCGCGGTCATCAGGTCGGCGACCTCCGACTGCACCAGCGGACGGAGCTTCTCCATCGCGATCTTGCCGGTGAGGCCTTCCTTCTCGAAGACGTGCGCGCCCTCGAATCCGACCTCGGCGATGCGCGGACGCTCCTTGAGCGCGTAGAGCAGGATGATCTCGTCGCCGCTCGGGAGCGCGGAGATGACCGCGTCGTCGACCACCCCCGACTTGAGGAGCGCGCCGATGTCCTCGCGGACGCGCTCGAGATCGATCGGGTCGCCCTCGTGCGAGCGGAGCGCCTTCTGCGCGGTCGCGCGGTTGTCGCCCTCGAGGCCGTAGAGGCACATCTTCGCGATGTGCTTGCCGGCGAGCTGAGCGAGCTTCGTGAAGTCCGCGTCGGGCGCGGGCGGCCTCGGCGGGCAATCGGCAACCGGCTTCTTCGGCTTCGACGCCTCGGTCTTCGGCTCGCCGGTCGGGCCGGGGCCGCAGGCGACGGCGAGGAGCGCGAGCGATGCGAGCGACGCGAGCGCGATGCGGCGGATCACCAGCGCACCTCCACGAACGTGGTCGTGCGGAGCTCGGCGACGGCCTTCTTCCGCTCCGCCTCGAGCGCCTGGAGGAAGGGCGCCTGCTCCTCCGGCTTGTCGCTGGTCGGGACCGGCAGCTTCACTCGGGGGCGGACCTTGAGGGCGACCCACTTCTCCGCGAGGAGCTGGCGATGGAGCTCGTTGTCGTATTCCTCCTTGGACACGCCTTGCTTGCGCACCTCGGCCTCGAGCTGCTCGCGGGTCATCTTGTTCTGCTTCGCGATCCACTCCTTCGCCTGCTCGATCTCGGCCTCCCGCACGTCGAGGTTCAGGCGGCGCGCCTCGCGCGCGACGAGCACGTCCTCGATCATCCGCCCGAGGATGTCCTTGTGCAGCTGCTCCACCTCGGCGGCGTGCTGTTCGGGCTTGCCGATCTTCGCGTAGAACGGCCGCGCGGCGGCGAGGACGTCGGAGCGGAGGACCGTGACCTCGCCGACGACGGCGACGATCTTGTCGACGAGGATCGGCGCATCGGCGCGGGCACCCGGCGCTGCCGCGATCACGAGGGCGGCGGCCGCGGCCGCCAGGGCATGACGAAGCATCCGCCCTCTATAATGCAGGCGACGCAGGGGGCGAAGATTCCCGAGGTCGGTCGCGCAAGACCCTGCGCGATCGCGCGGCCGCTCGCGGCGGCACATCGGTTGCTCCTCGCAGGTCCGTGCGGTGGCTCCTCGCGCTTCCTTTCTTCGTCGGCCTCGTCGCGTGCTCGTCCGCCGAGCCCGCGCCGGCCGGCGAGGCCTCGGACGGGCCCTCGTCAGGGACGGTCGACCCTGGTCCGGGATCGACCGGTGGGGAGCCCCCGGCGCCCGCTCCCGCGGATCCCCCCGCGTGCGCCCGTGAAGTGACGGACGGCGCGGCGGTGCCCCTCGGCGCCGCGTCCGAGCCCGGCGAGCACGCGCTCGTGATCGAGGCCTCGTCGATCAGCGACACCTCCTGGGCGGAGAAGGACAACGAGGCGGTGGTCCTCGAGGTCCTCCGCGGCACCGCGCGGATCGGGCACCTCGTCCTGCATCAGGGCAACGAGCGCTTCGCGTACGGGATGCACGTCGGGAGGCTCGCGGCGGGCGACGCGCTGTCGGTGCGCGTGTCGCCGCTCACCGCGAAGAAGGCGGAGAGGCGCGCGTGCCTCGCGAAGGTCACCCTCGCGAAGAGCGCCTCGGAGGGCGTCGCACACGCGCCCATCCTGAAGTGGCCGGTGAAGAAGACGTTCGACGATCTCCCCGTGCTCGTCGGATGGTCGAAGAAGGGCCAGGCCTACCAGGTCACGTACACGAACGAGAACGGCGGCACCGTCGCCCTCTGCGGGGGCGGCGCCGAGGGCATCCGCTCGGAGATCGCGCGCTGGGGCCGCGCGCTCGACATGGAGGGCGCGTTCTCGTACGGCGGCGCCGGACGCTTCGGCCGGTGCACCGGCTCCACGACGCTCGCGCCGGGGATGCCGCGCATGGAGGCCCTGCACCCCGTCCTCTATTACGGCGACGGTCACAACCGGCTCTTCGAGAGCCGCGGCGGCTACGGCCAGACCTGCGGGACGAGCGGCGACAACCGCGCCGACGGCGATCTCGAGGGGTGGAACACGCAGAACCCGGGGAACGATCCGGCGAAGGACGATCCGTTCACCGTCGTGCTGCGCCCGCTGCCGGTCGACCTCGACGCGGTGCCCGGGCGCGAGTCGATCGTCGACACGTACGCGCCGTGG
>JBDHVD010000572.1:0-5523 GCA_039809525.1 Labilithrix sp.
GGCCATTCGATCGGCACAACGCGGAGGATCCATGTCCCGCTTCATGTCTCTCGCCATGCTCGGCGGCCTCGCGATGGCCGCCGCAGCGAGCGTGCCCGCATGCCTCGTGCGCGAGGTGTCGATCGAACAGCCCACCACCAAGATCTCGTTCGAGGCGCGCGTGCCTCAGCCGGCGGTCGACAAGGTCGACTTGCTCGTCGTCGTCGACAACTCGAGCTCGATGGCCGACAAGCAGAAGATCCTCGCCGACGCGCTCCCCGATCTCCTCCACGGGCTCGTGCAGCCGAAGTGCGTCGACGCGATCACGCGGACGCCCGTGGGGCCGAGCGCCGACACCTCGAAGCCCGACGGCCAGCAGTGCCCCGCCGGCTCCGAGCCTGCGTTCACCCCGGTCACCGACATGCACATCGGCGTGATCTCGACGTCGCTCGGCGGCTTCGGCCTGCCGACGTGCGCGCCCGCGAGCGATCGCTTCAACGACGACCGCGCCCACCTCCTCGCCCGCGGCGAGAAGGGCCCCGTCGCCGCCGCCGGCGATCTGCACTTCCTCGCGTGGTACCCGGACGTCGCGTCGAACACCGACAAGAAGCGTCACCCGGATCCGCCGGTGCCGAAGACGAAGACGCTCGACGCGCTCGACGCGGCGTTCCGCGATCTCGTCGTCGGCGTCGGAGACAATGGCTGCGGGATCGAGGCGCAGCTCGAGAGCGCGTACCGCTTCCTCGTGCAGCCCGATCCGCCGCTCGCTACCACCATCGACGCGAAGCTGCCCGTCGCGCACGACGTCGATCGCGAGCTCCTCCGCCAGCGCGCGGCGTTCCTCCGACCCGACTCGCTCGTCGCCGTCCTGATGCTCACCGACGAGGACGACGCCTCGCTCGATCCGTGGAGCTTCCGCGGCAGCGCCTGGCACTTCCTCGAGGCCGCGCCGCTCCCGCACGGCACCGCCGCGTGCGCCTCCGAGCCGGCAGCGAGCACGTGCACGTCGTGCGCGTTCGCGCCGGACGATCCGGCGTGCGCCGCGAACGGCGGCATGTTCACCGCGGTCGAGGACGATCTGAACGTGCGCTTCCACCGGATGAAGCCGCGGTTCGGCGTCGATCCGCGCTATCCGCTCCGCCGCTACGTCGACGGCTTCCGCGAAAAGAACGTGCCGCGCCGCGACGGCGAGCACGACGCGAGCGGCGCGTACGTGGGCAAGGCCGCGTGCACGAACCCGCTCTTCGCCGCGTCCTTGCCGGCGGGCGAAGGCGGTGACGAGCTGTGCAAGCTGCCGCTCGGGCCGCGCACGCCCGATCTCGTGTACTTTGCAGTCATCGGCGGCGTGCCGCCGGCGCTCCTGCCGGACCCGAAGGATCCGGGCGCGACCGTCGACTGGACGCGCATCCTCGGACGCGATCCGGCGAAGCTCGACACGACGGGGATCGATCCGCACATGATCGACGCGACGACGCCGCGGCCGGGGTTGCCCACCGGCACCGGCCTGCCCGATCCGATCCACGGCCGCGAGTGGACGACCGACGGCAAGGACCTCCAGCTCGCATGTGCGTTCGATCTCTACGAGCGCACGCCCGCGGGCGTGGTGAAGGTCGAGCGCACGTGCGACGGCCCGAGCTGCGACTGCGACGGCAAGAAGGACATCCCGCTCTGCAAGGAGAGCGATCGGCGCATCCAGGTACGCGGCAAGGCCTACCCCACGCTCCGCGAGCTCACCGTCGCGAAGGAGCTCGGCGATCACGGCATCCCCGCGTCGCTCTGCGCGACGCAGCTGACCGAGCCCGAGCGCGACGACTACGGCTACCGCCCGGCGATGCGCGCGATCCTGACGCGCTTCGAGACCGGCCTCCAGGCGTGCCTCCCGCGCGCGCTCGTCCGGGACGCCGAGGACGGGCCGGTGCCGTGCCTCGTCGTCGCGACGCTGCAAGACGAGGGGCCGGACACCGACTGCGCGCGCTTCGGCCTGTCGCCGCCGAAGCCGGCGCTCCTCGCGCAGATGCGCGAGCGCGTCGCCGAGGCCGAGGGCCCGGCGGCGGCGCGACACCCGATGTGCGAGCTCCCGCAGGTGACGGTCCCGCGCGGACAGACCTGCCGGCACGACGAGGCGCGGATGGGCTTCTGCTACGCGGAGGACGCGCCCGGCGTCCGCTGCATCCACTCCCTGCAGTTCACCAAGCAGGTCGACCAGCTCGTCGGCGCGCGCTTCTCCCTCCAGTGCATCCAGGTGAGCGACTGACGGCAGAGCCGGCCGTTGCCGCCAACGACGGCCACCACTGACAACGAAGTTGGCAGCCCGCCGCGCGCCTGGACCCGGGAAAACCCGGCTCCGGGCGCCGGCACGTCACGTGAAGGAGGCGCGCGGCCGACCCACGTCCACCGTCGTTGACACCGTGGTGCGGCATTCGATAGGTACGAGGACGAAGGAGCGGAAAGGCCCCCATGAAGGCAATGAATCGCCTCGGCAAGCTCGGAGCAGCGCTCACCTGTCTGGTGGGCCTCGGCACGGTAGGCTCCGGCTGCCTCACCCGACCCGTCGGCCAGCAGCCGCCGACGACGAAGGTCAACTTCACGTCGACGATCTCGCAGCAGGCGGTCGACAAGGTCGATCTCCTGTTCGCGATCGACAACTCGGCGTCGATGGGTGACAAGCAGACGATCCTCGCGGAGGCGGTCCCGAACCTGATCGAGGGCCTCCTCAAGCCGAAGTGCGTCACCGTCTCGGACGCGAAGCCCGTCGGGCAGCTCGCCGATCCGAACGGCAACAAGGAGAACAACTACGGCTGCCCCAACGGGAGCGAGCCGGAGTTCTCGCCCGTCACCGACATGCACATCGGCATCGTGTCGTCGTCGCTCGGGAGCTTCGGCGGCGACATCTGCCCGAACGAGGGCCGGTTCAACGACCGCGCGCACCTCCTCGCCCTCAAGAAGGGCGGCGGCGAGGTCCAGGCGGCGAAGCCGTCGAACTTCCTCGCCTGGTTCCCGGACAACAAGGAGAACCAGGACGCGAAGCGCCACCCCGTGCCGGCGAACCCGACGCGTGACATCACGGCGCTGAACGCCGCGTTCCAGGAGCTCGTCGTCGGCGTCGAGCAGAACGGCTGCGGTCTCGAGGCCCAGCTCGAGAGCGTCTACCGCTTCCTCATCCAGCCGGACCCGTGGGTCCAGGTGAAGCTCGACGGGAACAACCAGGCCGACCTCGGCTCGGTGAAGAACGGCGACGTCGACGTGGAGCTCCTCCAGCAGCGCGCCGACTTCCTCCGCCCCGACTCGCTCGTCGCCGTCATCATGCTGACGGACGAGGACGACTCGTCGGCCGACCCGCTCGCGGTCGGCGGCCAGGGCTGGGCGTTCATGGCGCGCAGCTTCCCCGGCTCGAAGGTGTTCCGCGGCGATCCCCGCAACGGCACCACGGCCCCGCGCGGCACGAGCGCCTGCACCGATCCGAAGCGCGGCCCGGGCCACCCGGACTGCACGTCGTGCGGCTTCCAGAGCCTCTGCAACCCTGCGGATGCGGCCTGCCAGAAGATCAAGGACGACCCGAACTGCAAGGAGCTCGGCTCGCCGCCGCGCCAGGGTGACGGACCGGAGGGCTACGCGGGCTACTACGGCCCGACGGACGACAACCTCAACGTCCGCTTCCACCGCATGAAGGAGCGCTACGGCATCGACCCGCAGTACCCGATCTCGCGCTACGTCGACGGCTTCACCAAGTTCAAGGTGCCGGACCGCGAGGCGGAGCACCCGACGAAGGTCGGCGCCGGCGGCCGCCGCGAGATCGCGGCGTACACGAACACGCCGAAGTGCACGAACCCGCTCTTCGCGAAGAACCTCCCGAAGGGCCCGAACGAGGAGATCTGCCAGCTGCAGCGCTCGACGCGCAGCCCGGACCTCATCTTCTTCGCGGTCGTCGGCGGCGTGCCGAACAGCCTGCTGCACTTCAAGCCGGGTGACCCCGATGCGAGCCGCATCGTCGAGTCCGACTGGGTGAAGATCCTCGGCCAGCGCCCGCAGGACTACAACTACGCCGGCATCGACCCGCACATGATCCAGTCGGTCTCGCCGCGTCCGGGCCTCGAGGGGCCGAGCAACACGCGCGGCGACAACGGCAACGATCCGGTGCACGGCCGCGAGTGGGACACGAAGCAGGACGACCTCCAGTACGCCTGCACGTTCAACCTCCCGACCAAGCGCACCTGCACGAGCGCGGACGCGTCCTGCGACTGCGGCATCGACGGGAAGGTCCCGCCGCTCTGCGGCGCGACGCTCGGCGAGCAGATCAAGGCGAAGGCCTACCCGACGGTCCGCGAGTTCATGGTGGCCCGCGCGCTCGGCGAGAACGGCATCGCCGCCTCGCTCTGCCCGATCCAGCTGACGGACAAGAACGCGGACGACTACGGCTACAAGCCCGCCGTCGCCGCGATCATCGACCGGCTCAAGAACGCGCTCACCACGCAGTGCCTCCCGCAGAAGCTCACGCGTGACCAGGCGAACGGCGAGGTGCCGTGCCTCGTCATCGCGCAGCTCGCGGAGCAGACCGACTCCTGCGCGAACTTCGGCCTGAAGACGCTCCAGGAGTACAACAAGGCCGTCTACGACGTCTTCATCGAGCAGCAGAAGGCGGAGAGCGGCGACGTCACGCAGGGCGGGCTCGATCTCACGAAGCTGCCGGTCTGCGTCGTCGACCAGAAGGCCGTCTCGCCGGGCGACGACTGCCGCCAGCTCAACGAGATCAAGTGGTGCTACGTGGAGAACGGCAACGGCAAGACGCCGGCTGGCCGCTGCCCGCAGGCACTCCTCTTCGCGAGCGGCACGGCGCAGCTCCAGGGCGCGCGCTTCAGCCTGCAGTGCATCCAGCAGTTCAACCCGGGCGAAGCGGCAGGCGACCAGACGACGAAGCCCTGAGGCTCGTCATTGAAGAAGACGATCCTGATCATCGAAGACGAGCCCCACATCGTGATGGGGCTCCGCGACTCCCTCGAGTTCGAGGGATTCGGGGTCATCTCCGCGGGCAAGGGCAAGGATGGAATCCAGCTCGCGCGCGCGGAGAGCCCCGACGCGGTGATCCTGGATCTCATGCTGCCGGACATCAACGGATACGCCGTATGCGAGGAGCTACGGCGTATCTCGCCTTTTGTGCCCATCATCATGCTCACGGCGCGCTCGCAGGAGAGCGACAAGATCCGCGGGCTCGACGCGGGCGCCGACGACTACGTCACCAAGCCGTTCAGCGTGAACGAGCTCATCGCGCGCATGCGCGCCATCTTCCGCCGCGCGTCGCGCCCGAGCGCCACGCCCGAGGTGATCGAGATCGGCGACGCGAAGGTGAGCTTCTCCACGCACTCGATGAAGATCGGCGGCACCGAGCACGCGCTCTCGTTCTACGAGGTCGAGCTGCTCCGCCTGCTCGTCGAGCGGGTCGGCCAGCCGGTGAGCCGCGACGAGATCCTCCAGAAGATCTGGGGCCTCGAGGCGGCGCCGACGAACCACACCGTCGACAACTTCATCGTGAAGCTGCGGAAGAAGATC
>JBDHVD010000573.1:0-5518 GCA_039809525.1 Labilithrix sp.
CCGCCGGGAATGGATACGCTCCCGATGGCGGCGGTGACCCAGCTTCTCGATCGGCTGGCGGCCGCGGACGAATCGCAGTTCCTGGTGACCTGGACCGAGCAGATGCTCACGGGCCGGGCGCGCCTCGATCCCGCGCTCGCCGTCCGCCTCTTGCGCGCGTACCGCGAGACGGGACGCGTCGACAAGGCGCGCGAGCTCGCCGCGTCGCTCCCGAGCTCGCCCTCGTCGTGGAACCCGCTCGACACCGCGCGGCTCGCGATCGAGCGCGCGATCCTCTGCACCATCGATGGCCGCGCGGATCACGCCGAGTCCGAGCTCCGTCAGGCGTCGCGCGCGCTCGCGGTCGCTCCTCGCGGGACGGGCCTCCGCGAGCAGCTCGACATGCACCTCACGAGCGCGCAGCTCGAGCTGCGCCTCAACCGCGTGCAGCAGGCGCAGGCCGCGCTGCGGCTCGCCGAGCACGTCGCCGAGCGCCTCGAAGACGGCGCGTGGCGCGTCGCCGTGTCGATGTCCCTCGGTCACCTCGCGATGCGGCTCGCCGATCCGCGCACCGCCGCGCGGCACTACTCGACCGCGCTCCAGCGATCGGCCGCGCGCGGGCTCGCCGCGATGCGCGCGCACGGCAACCTCGCCATCGCGCTCGGGTCGATCGGTCAGTTCGACGACGCGCGGGCGAACGCGGCGACGGCGTGTCAGATCGCGGGAGAGATCGCCGCGGGCTGGCGTCACGCCGACGCGTACGACGTGCTGGCGATCGTCGAGATCGCGGCCGATCGTCCGGTCGCGGCGCTGCAGGCGCTCGACGACGCGCACGCCGCGCTCGGCGACCTCGAGCAGCCGACGCTCCGCTACCAGCTCGCCGGGCACCGCACCCTCGCGCTCGCGATGCTCGGCCGGGCGCAGGCCGCGAAGCAGTGGCTCGCGAAGACCGACAAGCTCCGCTCCGAGCTGTTCCACGTCGACGCGATCGACGAGCAGGACCTGGTCGCGACGCGCGCGCGTACGCTCGAGGCGTGCGGCCAGCACCGCGACGCGCTCGACGCGGCGGCGCCGCACGCCGAGCGCCTGCCCGATGCGTTCGTCACCGGCTCGCTCAACCTGGTGATGGCCCGCTGCTCGATCGCGCTCGGCGATCCCGAGGCCGCGCGCGTCGCGGTCGAGCGTGCCGCGCTCTCCGGCGATCGGCACGGCTGGGTGTTCCCCGATCGCAGCCAGAGCGCCGCGCTCTGGAACATGGCGCTGAAGAGCGGCGACAGCCGCGTCGTGCGTTACGCCGAGAAGATGATCGGCGTCATCCAGACCGGCGTCGCACCCGCGAGCATCCCGCCGCCGCGCGGATCGTTCCCGAGCATCCCGCCCCCTTCCCGCTCGGCGTTCCCGAGCGTGCCCCCGCCCTCGCGCTCGGCGTTCCCCAGCGTCCCGCCGAACAGCACCAACGCTCCGGGCGCGTTCGCCGACGACTCGTCCGAGTTCGACATGCTCCCCGAGGGCGAGTCGCTCATCTACGTGACGACGCCGCAGGGCGTGACGCGCGTGCGCTCGTCGGAGGTGAACACCGCGACGGACGGCGCGACGCTCATCGTCGACACCATCGCGCACCAGCTCCGCGTCGAGGGCCGCGAGGTCTCGCTCGAGCGGCGCCGCGCGCTCGAGCCGCTCGTCGTCCAGCTCCTGCGCCGCGCGCGCGAGGGTTTGTCGGCGGAGGAGATCCTCCGCGCGGCAGGCGGCCCGGGACCGGAGTCGGCCGACGCCGAGCATCGCGTGCGCGTCCTCATCTCGCGCGTGCGCGATCTGCTCGGGGATCCCACGGCGATCGAGCGCGTGCGTGACGCCGGCGAGCACGGCAAGACGCGCTACCGGCTGTCGCCCGGAGTGCGCTTCGCGCTCATCGAGCCGCTATACCAGAGCTGATAGTCGGCGTCGCATGGACGGGTGACGCGCTGAATCATCGCGCGCCGGGTAGAGTCCATCGAGCCATGAAGCGACTCACCCTCGGGGCCCTCCTCTTCGGATCCATGCTCGCGGCGGCATGTGACGGCGGCGGCGGCGGTTCGTCGTCCGGCGGCACGGACGCCGGAACGTCGGACGCGTCGACCACGGGCAGCGACGGCGGCGGCGGCGGCGAGGACGCGGCCGACGGCGGCGCGGGCCCGCTCGGCTTCCATCCCTCGAACCTCGACGACGCCGATCTCGCGACGCAGCTGGGGGGCCCGCTCGGCGATCTCGTGCTCGACGACTGCGGTCCGCAGATCCGCGCGACCGACATCGGCCGCGCCGGCTGCGACGCTCCGGGATCGACGTACAAGAAGTTCGAGGCGTCGAGCGGCGGTCAGAAGTACTGGGTGTTCGTCGCACGCAACATCAAGGTGGTGCGCGATCGGATCCTCGACGTCGGCGGCGATCGCCCGGTCATCCTCGTGGCGCTCGACACCATCGATCTCGAGGGCGGCGTCCTCGTGAAGCAGGGCACGACCGGCGGCGCGGCGGGCTCGGGCAGCGCGAAGGACGGCAACGGTCCGGGCGCGGGCAAGGCTGCGGACGGGACGACGAACAACCCGGGCGGCGGCGGCGCGTTCTGCGGCAAGGGAGGGAACGGCGGCCAGGCGGGCGCGACCGGCGGCACGCCGTACGGCAGCGACACGCTGAGCCCGCTCCAGGGCGGATCGAGCGGCGGCGGCCTGCTCTCGTCCGAGGGCGGCGGCGCTATCCAGCTCGTCGCCGGCAAGGAGATCATCGTGCGCGCGACCGGCTTCGTCGACGCGCCCGGCGGCGGCGACACCACCGGCGGCGGAAGCGGCGGCGCGATCCTGCTCGAGGCGCCGAGCGTCACGGTCGAGGGGACCGTCACCGCGAACGGCGGCGGCGGCGCCGCGTCGGGCGGCCAGCCCGGACAGCCGGGCAACCGCACGTCGACCCCCGCGCTCGGCGGTCAGAACGCGACGAGCGGCAACGGCGGCAACGGCGGTGCGGGCACCCAGATCGACGGCACGAACGGCGCGCCCAATCCCGACTTCGCCGACGGCTCGTTCTCGGCGAGCGGCGGCGGCGGCGCGGGCCGCATCCGGATCAACACGCGCGCGGGCTCGGCGGCGATCACCGGCGTCGTGTCCCCCGCGCTCACGACGAGCTGCGCGACGCAGGGCACGCTCCGCTGACGGACGCCCGATGGAATAAAGAGAGCGCCGACCTGCGCGACGCAGGCCGGCGCCCGGGGCCCGTCCTTCGAGGGGGAAGAGCGCGCGTTGACGTGGCGGGAGGGAGCCGCGCGCCGGACGGGGTGCTGCAGACGGTCACTTGTTGGTCTTGTCGGTGTCCTTCTTGGAGTCGTGCTCGTGCGACTTCTCGGTGTCCGACTTGCCCTTGGCGGTGTCGCTCTTCGTGCCGGTCGTTCCCTTCTCGTCGCTCCGCGCGGCGGCCGTCGTCGGATCGAGCTTCTTCAGGATGCTCTCCGCCTTCGCGAGGTGCTCGGCGACGTGGCGGCGCTGGTCGGTGATCGACGTCTTCACCTCGCCGTTGGTGACACCGGGGAGGACGCGGTTGTCGATGGCATCGAGCGCCTCCTTGTGCAGCCGGACCTGCGCGTCCATGTAGAGGCGATCGAACTCCTTGCCCTTCTTGTCGCGGAGCGTCGCCATCTCCTGGCTCGCGTCGCCCTTGATCGTCTCCGCGAGATCGTTGTTCTTCAGCTCGATCTTCGACTTGGTCTGCAGGGTGCGCACCTTGCTCATCGCCTGCTGGTGCTGCGTGGACATCATCGCGGCGAACTGCTTCACGTCGGCGGACTCGGCGTTCTTCTTCGCCATCTCCGCCATCTGGACCTCGCCGTCGTTGATCGTCTGCATGACCGACAAGGCCTCGCCGTCGGACGCGACCGGCGTCTTGGCCTTCGCCTGCTCCTGGGCCTTCTCGTCCGGCGGCGTGAGCCCCGGACCGTAGAACGGCTTCTGCGGCGCCGGCTGGCTGATGGCCTCCTGCGAGCCCGGCTGATCGAGCGTGGCCTGCTGCGGCGAAGGCTCGTTCATCGGCTTGCCCGGGCCGTGCTCGAACGGCATCGCGGCCTGCTGCGGCTCCGGATTGGTCGCAGGCGACTGCGGCTTCGGGTTGTTGCTGCAGGCGACGACGACGACCGCGGCCATCGCTGCGAGACCGTGGACGAGATGAGTGCGCATGACACGAAGCTCCTTCGAGAGACGCTCCAGCTTCGCCGGAGCAGTGAATGTTGCGAATGTCGCGCGCCTTCGTGCAATCGAGGTGCCGCCGGTGCAGTGCGTGCGTGCCGCGTTTTCGCGGCACGACGTGACATCGAGCGTGCCGGTTTGCCTCGATCGAGGCAGGTCAGCCTTGCGCAGGCGGGCTCACGCGTCCGGCTCGTGCGCGCCGCGGCTCACCAGCGCGATCGCGCCGAGCGCGAGCAGGGCGGCGGCGACGCTGCCGGCGAGCGCGCTCGCGGGCAGCACCGGCAGCTCGCGCCCGATCGCCACGGGCACGAAGCGCGGCGCGAAGAACGCGATGCGCGCGAGGATCGACGGGAAGACGCTCGCCGTGAGCCCGCGCATCCAGGACAGTGCGAGCGCCAGGGCGAGGAACGAGAGCATCTCGCGCGGGTGCGGGGTCGACACCAGCGTCTCGTACGCCGCCGTCGCGAGCACCACCTGCTCGAGGCGCCGTCCCTTGCGGAGCGGCGTGAAGAGCGCGCCGCGGAAGAACAGCTCGTCGAGGATCGGCGACAGCACCACCATCGTCGCCACGAGCGCGATGCGCTTCGGGCTCGTGTCGAAGGCGGCGGCGCCGTAGACCTTCGCGAGCACCTCCTCTTCTTGCGGCGAGTACGGGAAGCGCGCGAGGAGCACCTTGTCGAGCCAGGCCGCCGGAGCGGCGAGCCCGGCGCCCACGACGAGCGAGAGCGGCAGGGCGGCGAGCGGCGGACGCCGGAGCGCGAGCATGCGGCGGATCGAGCCTTCCGGCTCGTGCACGCGCAGGATCACGAAGAGCGTGACCGAGTACGCGAGCGCCCCGCACGTCGTCCGCGTCACGATGTCGGAGACCGCGCCTTCGCGCATCGACTCCGCGATCGAGAGCGCGAACGTGTAGAGGAGCACGACGACGAGCGTCCAGCCCGCCGCCGCGAGGAACGACATCGGCCGGGCGCCGGTCTCCGGCGGCGAGGTCTCCACGCGCCTAGGCCTCTCCCTCGCGCGACACGGGCGCGCCGAGGTGTGCGGGCACGCCGCGCTTGATCACCATGTCGCGCGCCATCGCCGGATCGGTCTTGGGATAGTCGAGCGTGAAGTGCAGCCCGCGGCTCTCGCGCCGCGCCGTCGCGCAGTCGACGATCAGCGCCGCGACGGTGGCGATGTTGCGGAGCTCGAGCAGGTCGCGCGTGACGAAGTACTTCCAGTAGTACTCGGCGATCTCCTCGTGGAGCAGCGCGATCCTTCGCTTCGCCCGCTCGAGCCGCTTGGCCGAGCGGACGATGCCGACGTAGTTCCACATCAGGCGGCGCACCTCGTCCCAGTTC
>JBDHVD010000574.1:0-5509 GCA_039809525.1 Labilithrix sp.
TCGATCGAGAACGTGGGCGGCGGAGCCGGATACGTGACGACGCGGGCGTCGAGCGCGGACCGGAGCCGCTCCGTCCATCCCTCCTCCGCCCCGATCGCGACGAGCAACTCCATCGAAACATCCTCTACCCGACGAGGCGGCTGCATGCATCGAAGTCACGGAACGAATCGCCCCCGCTGCGCGTATCCTGCCGTCGATGGGGGACGAGCCGCGCTTTCCAGGATCCGAGGAGGCCAAGCCGAAGGCGAGCACGCCGATCGCGGCGGCGGATCGGAAGCCGACGGTCGTCGCGCGTGCGGAGCCGGTCGCCGACGATCGAGTCCCCGCGAAGCCGAAGCTCTCGCCCGACGAGGTGCGCGCGCTGCTCGCGGTGCACGAGGCGAGCAGGCCGACCCGCGGGGCCGCGGCCTGGAAGCGCGGGCGGGCGATCGTGATCCCGACGGGGCTGATCGGCCTCGCGGCGCACCTCTTCTTCGGGAGCTGGGCCCCCGTCGTGTCGATCGCCGCGACGGCTGCGGCGATCGTGTGGATCGCGCGCCCGCTGTTCCGTCGCGACGGATTCTCCTGAACTTCCCGCCGGATGCAGCTCGAGTTGCGCGCGCCGCGGCGCATGTCACACTGACACATGCCTACATCGCGTACCTTTGGCTTCCTGGCACTCGTGATGGCCGCCGCGCTCGGCTGCGGGATCGCGGGATGCGCCGTCGACGCGGCGGACGGCGAGGACGAGGTCGGCGAGGCGGAGGGCGAGATCGGCGCGAGCCCGAAGGCCGCCGGGATCAAGGCGGGGAGCCTCGAGGAAGAGGGCGTGCTCCTCCTCGTCAACGATCGGGCGACGACCGTCGACGTCCTCCGCACGCGCACGAAGCTCACGAAGGCGGTGGCGACCGCGATCGTCGCGTGGCGCACCGGCGCGGACGGCGAGCCGCGCTGGTTCTCGAGCATCGACGAGATCGACGCGATCCGCTCGACGGGCGCGACGACGTTCCAGCGCCTCGTCGCCGATGCGCGCGCGGGCGGCTACGTCGAGGCCGAGGGCTTCGATCCGCCGACGAGCGCGCGTCTCTCGGTGCCGGACAACCTCGGCCGGCCGCCGACGTCGAACGACGTCACGGTCGAGGCCGGCTTCGACGGCAAGAGCCCCGACGAGGTGCTCGCGACCGTGCGCGGTCGCATCACCAACACCGTGGACGCGAGCAACGAGCGCTTCGTCGCGCAGACGATCACGACGACGCACAAGGCGTTCACCATCGCCGTGGGGAACCTGTTCGCGAACAACTCGCCGCACGCGACGTTCGCGCAAGGCCTCGGCGCGGACGCGCTCACCATGCTCGGCACGATGTCGGCGCTCAATCCCACGATCCTCGTGGCGGAGAAGGCCGGCACGAAGAGCTACTACGCGCGCGGCGCGAGCGGCCGGTACGAGGCGATCCCCGCGCCGAAGTACCCGGTGATCATGCGCGCACGCGTCAAGCTCGATCCCCAGGGCGTGCGCGTGTTCTACCCCGCGTGGTCGGCGAAGGTGCTGTCGGGACCGACGTCGGTGATCACCGAGGGCGGCTGACGCCTCACTCCGCGAGGAGCCGCTCGATCGCGGCGCGCATCGACGCGTACGCCGGATCGCCCGGCGCGTAGCGTCCGCCGGGATGCACGCCGCGGATGCGGCCCTGCCGGTCGAGCAGGAAGCTGACGCTGGTGAACGCGCGCCGGTGCCCGCGGAGCCACCAGCGCTCGAGCGTCGACCAGTTGACGTCGGTCGCCACGGGGAAGCGAAACCCGTACCGGCGCACGTACGTCTCGACCTCGCCAGACGCGGGCGCGTCCTCGCCGTGGTGGTGGTAGAGGCCGACGACGACGAGGCCGCGCGACGCGTAGTCGGCGTGGAGCTGGTTCAGCGCCGGCGCGGTCGCGGTGCAGTACGGGCACTCGTTCGACATGAACCAGCGCACGAGCACGACCCGCCCGCGCAGGTCCTCGAGCGCGAGCGGCGGGCCGTTGATCCATCCCTCGGTCGTCCACGCGCCGGGTGTGACGCCGACGAGGTCGCGATCGTCGAGCGCGGGATCGGCGGCGGCCACGGTCGGATCCTTCGCCGGCGTGCTCGTGCACGCCGGGAGGACGAGCGCGACGACGAGCACCGGCGCGCGCATCACCAGCTCGCGACGCCGACCGAGAGCCCCGCGACCATCGAATTCGTGCGCTGCATGCCGCCCGCGCTCGGGCCCATGTCGGCGTCGCCGCGGAACGCCATCACGTCCGCGCAGACGCCGACCTTGCCCGCGATCGCGCAGAGCGATCCGCGGGCGACGTCGACCGGGCGGCCGTTGCCCGTGTTCTTCGCGGCGATGCGCATCACGGCGGCGTCCACGCGGAGGAAGTCGATCTGCGCGGAGGCGAAGCCGCCGTACTCGAACGCCCCCGAGAGCCGGCGGTGGCCCTCGTCGCCGGGGTTGTAGCGCCCGGCGAGGATCGGTCCGCCGCGCGCGCCGACCTCGATCACCGTGCGGCCGTCGAGGTACTGCCATCCGAGGGTGAGCCGCGGCAGCTCCAGCGTCGAGAAGTACAGCTTGTCGTTGCCCTGCATGCGGCCGTCGAAGCCGGCGCGGCCGAAAGGTCCCTGGCGCTCCGTCACGTCGAGGCGGTAGCCGACGTCGATGGTGCCCGCGAGCATGCCCTCGAAGCCGGCCTCGCCTCCGCCGAGCACCCAGTTGAGCGAGCCGTGCGTCGATCCGTCGAGCGCGTACGAGTCGACCCCGCCGGCGAACGCGAGCCCGAGCGAATCCGACTGGCCGTACGGCGTCGCGATCCGCGTATCGGAGGCGCGCACGCCGGTCACCGACAGGCGGATCTTCGGGTGGGTGTCGCGGCACGAGCAGCTGGTGCGCGAGCACGATCCGGCGCGGCACGAAGAGCACGCCGAGCAGCTCGCCGGCGTGTCCGTCGCAGGCGGAGGATCGGAGGCGACGGGAGCGTCCTGGGCCCGTGCCGCCGAAGGAATCAGGAGCCCGACCACGACCACGATCCCCACCGTGAAGCGCATCCTCGAGGACTGACGCGGCCGCGCGCGCGTCCATTCAACACGCGATCAGAACGAACGATGGACCGCCACGACGGTGCCGAGAATTGCAACGGCGAGGGTGAGAACCGCCGAGCACACGAACGCACGGAACGCGACCGTACGGAGGAGCTCTCTCCGTGGTGCGTCGGCGCGCGGCGCGGCGAAGTAGGCGGCCGCGCCCGCCCATGCGAGGACGACGGCGCCGAATGCGAGGTGCTCCTTGCGCTCCATCAAGAAGCCGATCGTGGGGGCGGTGACGAAGATCTCGTGCCGGAGCCGATCGCGGTACGCCACGTAGACGAACGCGCCGAGCGCGGACGCGGCGGTGACGAACGCCGTCGCGAGGCCGACGGCGAGGTGCGCACGCCGCCGTCGATTGCGCAGCACGATCGCGGGATGCGCGAGGACCGCCGCGGCCAGCCATCCGAGGTGGCCGTGCGCGTGCTCGGCGAGACGCAGGGGATCGAGCGACATCGCGGGAGCGAACGATACGCTATAGTGCGCGCGTGCAGTGCGCCGTGCATGCCGACGTGGAGACCGAGCGGACGTGCGCCGATTGCGGCAAGGCGATCTGCGACGCTTGCGCCGTCTTCGAGATCGACGGGCGCGCCGCGTGCGAAGCGTGCGGGAAGCGCGAGGACGACAAGAGCCGCGAGATCGGCACGGCGCTGCTCGGGTTCATCGGCGTCGGCTATCTCGCGACGCTCGCGGTCTGCGTGCTCCTGTTCAAGCCGCGTCCCTTCGTGGGCGGGCTCGCCGCGGTGGTGGCGATCGCCGTCGGGCGTGCGCTCCAGATCTGGCTGCGGCCGCGCGCGGTCCGGCGCGTCGCGTGAAGGTCAGCGCTTCACGTAGCGCATGACCGGTTCGTCCGACGACGCGACCTCGTCGAGGTTGTCGACGCGGAGCCGCCCGAGCGCGTGCAGGTACTCGACGTGCGCGCCCGCCTCGTCGATGGCGAGGATCACGCCGTAGCCCTCCTGCTCGCCGAAGAGCGCGCGGGCGATCTCGTCGACCGTCATCGGCCGCTCGCAGGTCTCGAGCACGCGGTCGAGGCGCGCGTGATCGAGCGCCGCGATCTCGTCGATGCGCGTGCGGAGATCGAGGATCGGCTCCTCGTGTCCGCCGAGCGCGAGGCGGATGCCGTCGAGCGCCCGGACCTTCGCCAGGCTCCGGAAGTAGTGCTCGAGGCCGGCGAAGGGCGCGATCGCTTGCGGGAACTGATGCGGCGTGATCCGCGCGAGGACGTGGTCGCTCGTGAGCAGCACGTCGTGCACCTGGAGGCACACGAGCCCCGGGCAATGGCCCGGCACGTGGTGCACGCGGTAGCCCGGGCCGATGACGTCGCCGTCCTGCAGCACGCGGTCGACCGGCTCGGAGTGGAACAGGCGCTTGCCGTACGCGTAGAGCTCGCGCATCGCGGCGCGCTGCTCCGGCGGGACGCCCGCGCGCTTCCAGTAGACCTCGAGGTCCTTCGTCGCGAGGACGAAGCGCTCCTCGAAGCAGGCGATCACGCGCGCGTCGAGCTCGTGCACCGCGAGCTTCGCGCGCGAGGTCTTCTTCACCTCGTTGACGCCTCCGCAGTGATCGCTGTGCGCGTGCGACACGACGCAGAGATCGAGGTCTTCCCACCGGACGTCCTCGCCGAGCACGTCGCGCACGATGGCGAAGCCGAGCGCGAGATCGCGCCGGCTCGTCGGCAGCCCCGAACCGGCGTCGAGCAAGAGCGACGAGCCGGGCTCGAGCACGAGGTAGACGTTGTTGACGTGCCGCGGGAACGTCTCCACCGAGAGCTGGTAGATGCGCGTCTCGGCGCCCGCCGCGAACCGCTTCACCCCGCAGAGGCCGTGACGGGCGACGTAGCCCTCGTCGCCCGCGAGCAGCTCCGCGAGCCGCGCGCTCTCACCGGCGATGGCGACCTCGTCCTCCGCCGCGCGGAGCGCGAGGCGTGCGCCCTCCGGATCGAGGTGCGCCCCCTCGGCGGCGCGGATCGCGTCGGGCAGCAGCGCGCCCTCCGCCCGGCGGAACAGCCACTCGATCTTCTTCCTGAGCTTCGACGGGACGTGCGCCAACGACGCGCGCATGATAGCGAGATCGGCGAGCGATGCCCGCACCTCTCTTGTCGCTGCTCCGCGCGCAGGACACCGCGCGCATCACGCTCGAGCGTGCGCTCGAGCGCGGGCGGGTCCATCATGCGTACCTCTTCACCGGACCGGATGGGGTCGGCAAGGAGCTGGCCGCCTTCGGGCTCGCGCAGGCGCTCGTCTGCGAGCGGCGCGGCGCATCGGATCAGGGCGGGCTCTTCGGCGCCGCTCCGGCGGCGCCCGCGACGGGCGCATGCGGCGAGTGCTCGGCGTGCGTCCGCGCGGTCCCGCGCGCGGACGAGCGAACCCCGCTGCACCCCGACGTGGTGGTCATCGAGCGCGGCCTGTACGCGCCGCAGAGCATCGGCCG
>JBDHVD010000575.1:0-5493 GCA_039809525.1 Labilithrix sp.
ACGTAGGCGCGCACCGGGGCGCGCGCGGGACTGGCGGCCGCCTCGCGAGCTGTTTCACACGTTCAATTGAAACTGGTGAAACAACGCGCGCCCGCGCGCGCCGGCCGCCGCCGGCCGCCGCCGGCCACCGCCGCGCCCGGCGTGATCGAAGACGCGTGTTTTCCTGGCACGGGCCAGCGCGAAATCGGCCGGGCCACCCGCGAACGGCTCGTTCGACTTGCGATGACGCAAGGGAAGGCCTTTGGCGTTGCGGCGATCGTCGCGTCGAGCAGGCTTCGGTCGCGAGGACGGATGCGTGGGCGCGCGCGGAGGATCGCGCGCGGGACTGGCGGCCGCGCCGCGCGCTGTTTCACTCGTTCAATTGAACTGGTGAAACAACGCGCGTCGGCCGTCGCCGCCGCGCCGCCGGCCACCGCCGCGCCCGGCGTGATCGAAGACGCGTGTTTTCCTGGCACGGGCCAGCGTGAAATCGGCCCGGCCAGCCACGAACGGCCGCGTGCGCTGCGCTACGCCGCGATCGACTCGAACAGCCAGTGCCGCACTTCGGGGGTCAGGTGGATGAGCGCGAGCTTCTCTCGCGCATGCGGCTGCAGGCTGGCGGCGATGGTCGTGACGTCGCGGCGAGTGGAGCGCGCGCTGTCGAGGGAGAGGAAGGAGAGGCCCTCGGCGTCCTCGACGTCGGGGTCGCCCTCGCGCGCCATTCGTCGGGCGCGGACGCGGATGGCCTCGGCGAGCCCGGCCGGATGCACCGCGCGGTCGAGGTGATCGGGGGCGTCGCGGAAGAGCGCCGCGATCTGCGCGGCCATGGATGCGTTCGGGCAGATGCGGAGCAGCCACTGCCAGCGGTCGACCGACCGCTCGTCCCAGCCGCCGTGCGCGCGCAGGACGACGTCGAACTGCGGGCCCTTCGAGAAGACGTTGCGCCGGTCGACGAAGCGCTGGTAGCGGCCGAGCACCTGGCAGGCGATCTCGGCGAGGTGCTCGCCGGGGCCGCGGACGGAGATCGCGTCGGACGGTGAGGTGTCGACGGCATCGTCGAACACCGAGAGGTCCGCCGCGGCGGCCCAGAGATCGGCGTCGACGATCGCGTCGCAGACGCCGCATGCGTTCGTCACCTCGACGCGTACCGTCGGGAGCTCCCGCGCGAGGAGGTCGGCGTTCGCCGGCGTTCCGTCGGTGGCGACGAGCCGAACACGCGCGAGGTAGCTACGCATGCGGCGTGCGCGTGCAATCGTCAGGCCTGACGGGAGCTGCGTCCCGTCCGCTTCGTCGTGCGCTTCGTCGGCCGCTTCGCCGTGCGGGTCGAGCGTGCTGCCGACCGCTTCGTGCCGCGCTTGGCGGTCGTCGTCCCGGTCTTCGCGGTGGCGCGCCGCGCGGTGCCGCGCTTCGGGGCCCGCGTCGCCGTCTTCTTCGCCCCGCCCCTGCGCCCCGCTGTGGCGGTCCTGCGCGTGGTCGTGCTGCGCGAGACGAGCTTCGAGAAGCGGGTGCGCGGCTGGTAGAGGAACGCGAGGCGGTTCTCGTCGAACGCTTCGAACCACTCGTCCCAGTCCATCTTGACGAGCGTGTCCTGACCGCTGAAGCCCGGATAATCGATGCGGAGGATGCCCGGGTCGTTCTTGCCGCGACCGGTCGCCTTCACGCGCGCAGGGCATCCGCCGTTCTTCTCGACCCACCTGCGGATCTCGTCGTGATCGGTCGTCGTCTTCGCTGCGGCGCGCGTCGTCATGGTTTCCTCCGTTGTCTTCGGGCTCTGCCGCGAGCAAGGCACGTGCCGCGCGGACGATCTTGTGAGCGCTACCCGCTTGCCGATATAGGTAGCGCGAGGCTCCTCGCGCGATGCTGCCCCTTCCTGCCGTGGTGCCCATGGACATCGCCCAACAGGCGTACGTCCAGGTCCGCGCGGAGGAGCGCGTCCGGTTTGGCAGCGACATCGACGCCGCCGAGACGGAGATCAATCCGCAGCTGCGTTACGACTTCATCTGGAAGGGCGGACAGAACCACTTCGTCGCGCTCTATCAGCCGCGGTTCGTGTACACGCACTCGTGGGCGCGGCGGTTCCCCGATCCGAACCTGATCAATCCGCTCACGCTCAACCAGGCGGACCCGAACGACACGCCGCTCTCCGCACTGCACAACGGCGGCTTCGGGTTCGAGGCGGTGCGGCAGCGCTGGCGCCTGTCGGCGTACCAGTTCGCCGCCTACGGTCCGGTCACCACGACGACGCTGCTCGTGCAGGCGCCGTGGGACGGCGCCGGGCCGCCGGCGGATCCGAACCCGATCATCCCCTCGACGATCGCGGCGCGGTTCAACCTCCTCTTCCTCCAGACGATGGTCTTCTTGCCCGTGCGGCTCACGCGGCGGGTCGCGCTGATCCCGGGCTTCGTCTACAACGCGTTCGGCGGCGCGGATCCGGAGTCGCGCGGCGTCATCGCGCTCACGCAGGGCCCCGGCGTGAGCCTCGCCCTCGATGTCGCGGCGTCGCGGAACGATCGCTTCGTCTCGACCGTCGGCGCGGCGCAGATCGAGACGAAGTTCGAGGACACCACGCGTGAGGGCGCGACCATCTACCGCTCGGAGGCGACGCAATCGTGGCGCCACTGGTACTCGAACCAGGTCTCAACCGAGGTCCTCGGCGGCGGTTCGGTCGGCGGCGACAACATCAACGGCTTCTCCATCTTCACGCTCGCGCAGGCCTCGCTCCTGTACGACTCGTACGGGCAGGCGCGCGTCGAGCCGGGCGCGCCGCCGATGGGCCCGCCGCCCGGGCGCGGAAACCGCTGGCAGATGGGCCTCTCCGCGAGGGTCGGTCCGTGGATCGACCTCTTCTCCGGCGAGCTCGAGCAGCGCGGCACGCTGACGTACGCGGTGAACTACACCGTCGATCGCACGCTGTTCCGCGGCCAGATCGGCACGGCGAAGGTCTTCAACACGCCGCGCTCGGTCGCGGAGTACGAGCTGGTCCTGACGGAAGCGGGCATCCGCTACCGCATCACGCCGATCTTCTCGGTCGACGCGGGGATGCGCTACGGCCACCAGAGCTTCAACAACGCGATCCGCTTCAGCGACGTCGATCAGTTCACCGTGTTCGGCGGCCTGTTCCTCGCGCCGTTGCCTGCGCGCTTCTGATCGTCGCGGCGCCTTCAGGCCGGCTGCGGCTTCTTCCGGTCCTTGATCATCTTGAGGACGGCGATGACGTCGCCGGGGCGGACGATGCGGAGCGCGAACGCGAGCGCCGCGTAGAGCACGGCATCGACCGCGAGGCGCGCGGGGCCGAGCGACTTCATCGCGCCGTGGGCGGCGATCACGATCGCGCAGACGACGAGCGACTTGACGGTGTTCATGGCGGCCCGCTTGTCGATGGCGCGCCGGCCGAGGAAGTAGAGGAACACGGAGACGATCACGAGCTCGCGCGCGCTCATGGCGATCGCGCAGCCCATGCCGGCGCCGCCGTCGCCGAAGCCCTTCGTCAGCGGGACGCCGACGAGGATGAAGAGCGGGAGCATGACGAGCCCGGCGATCGAGATCAGGGTGATCGTCCAGGAGCGGTCGAGGATCATGAGCGCGACCCACAGGAGGACGTTCGCGTACGAGAAGACGAACGTCGGCGCGAGCCAGCGGAGGCTGTGCGCCGCGGGGAGGAACGCGTCGCCCTGGGTGATGTGGATCCAGAACTCGGCGCCGAGGGCGAGCAGGAGGGTGAGGGGGATCGACACGACGCTCACGCCCTCGATCCCGCGCCGGAGGATGGCGAAGAAGTCCTCCTCGTTGCGGTGCTTCGCGCGGCTCATCATCGGGACGAGGACGCCGCTCAGGATCGGTGACAGGAGCGCGGAGAGGAGCGCGATGCGGCGCGCGCCCGAGTACCACCCGAGCTCGTCGTTGCTCGGAATGAGCTTGCCCAGGACGACGACGTCGATCGACGAGCCGAGCGAGACGGCGAGGTTCGCGATGTAGAACGGGAAGGCGATCTTCAGGACCGAGCGCGTCTCCTTCGCGTCGAGCCGCAGCTCGAGGCCGACCGCCTTGCGCGAGGCGAGGAACAGCACGAGGCACTTCAGCGCCTCCGAGGCGATCATCGGCACGGGCAGCGTCCAGAACGGCGCCTTCGCGAGCACGAGCGCGAGCGTGCCGCCGCCCCACAGGATCTTGGAGACGACGTTCGCGATGGCGAGGCCTCCGACCTGCGAGGCGGCCTGGAGCATCTGCTGGAAGGTCTGGTTCATCGCGTAGAACACGTACGCGATGCCGAAGAGGGTCGCGGCGAGCTGGCGCTGCGGGACGTCGGAGCGGAGGACGAGCAGCGAGACGCCGATGACCGGCAGGAGGACGAGGGCGCGCGCGGCGAGGATGCCGCCGAAGAACTCGCTGGCGTGCCTGGGGCGGACCGCGATCTCGCGCGAGATGTACGTGTCGATGCCCAGGCTGAGGAAGACGGCGGCGGACATCGCGTAGCTCTCGCCGAACTGGTAGAAGCCGTACGACGTCGGCCCGAGGTACTTCGGGAGCTTGAACGTCACGACGAGCGCGACGCCCCACGTCAGGATGAGGGACGTCCCGAGCTTCAGCGCGTTCCGCAGGGCGAGGGCGCCCTCGTGGCGATGGTGCTCGCTCGGGGGCGGCGGGGGCGGAGGCGGGGTTTCGCTGGGATCGGTTGGCGACGGCTGCGCGGCCATTGGGGGTCTACGCTAGCAGTAGCCGGACCATTCACCGCGCCCCCCTCGTGGGCGCCCGTGGCGGATGCCGGCGGACGGAGCCGACCAGGCGTGTCGCACGTTTAGGGGGTGCACCCAGGTTTTTCGCCGCGTACGATGGTCCGGTGCAACTCCTGCCGGGATCCCAGATCGGGGTGTACGTGCTCGAGTCGCTGCTTGGATCGGGGGCCTTCGGCGTCGTCTGGCTCGCAAAACGTACGGACAACGCCGAGCGCGTTGCGATCAAGGTGCTGCATCCCGAGGCCGCTGTGTCGCGCGAGAGCGTCGAGCGCTTCCGCCGCGAGGCGTGGGCGCTCTCGCGACTTCAGAGCCCACACATCGCTCGCATGTACGAGTTCCTGACCGGGCCGCCGTTCGGCATGGCATTGGTCATGGAATACATCGAGGGCGAGCTCCTCTCCGATGTCCTCAAACGAGCACGATTCTCGGTAGAAGACGCGATCGGGCTGGGCATTGGGATCCTGAGCGGCGTGGCGGAAATGCAATCGATTGGCATCATTCACCGTGACATCAAACCCGAGAACGTGATCCTCAGGCCGAACCCGAACGGGTGGCACGCCGTCATCTTCGATTTCAACCTCTCGCGGGTGAAGGACCCGAAGGGGAAGATGAGCAGCCTGACGTCGATGCACGCTGCGATCGGGACGGTCCCCTTCATGGCCCCCGAGCAGCTGCTCGACGCGCGGCGGGTGACCGAGTCCTCGGACGTCTACTCGGCCGGGACGATCCTCTACCGCTCGGTCGCAGGCGCGCTGCCGTTCGACACGCGCGAGAGCCTGCG
>JBDHVD010000576.1:0-5485 GCA_039809525.1 Labilithrix sp.
AACCGTGTCGGGTAGACGTCGAAGGGCCCGTCCGGGAAGCCTTGTCGCGCAGGTCGCGCTCGCGAGTCTGCCCGCGACGACGACGGGCGCGAGAGAGCGACGAACGTCGCCGACGTCGACGCGTCGAACCCGAGCGGCGCACGGCTGGGTGGGCATCCCCGCGAAGATGATGCAGGCCTTCATCGGTGCGCGCGAACCGTGGCGGCCGCCGGAGGCGCGCACGTGGCTGCTCCGAACCGGCTGGAAGAAGATCCACGGTCCCATCGTGCATCGGGGATGCCGCGAAGGGCGCGCGCGGTCGCGACTGACCGAGCCGCTCACGCGGAGACGCGCGGCCATGCGGGGCGCGATTGGCCGCCGTAAGCGTAAGGTCGAGGGCTCGTCGAGCGGTCGCTCGCGCGCCTGCCCTCGCGGAGCAACCGTGTCGGGTAGACGTCGAAGGGCCCGTCCGGGAAGCCTTGTCGCGCAGGTCGCGCTCGCGAGTCTGCCCGCGATGACGACGGGCGCGGAGAGAGCGACGAACGTCGCCGACGTCGACGCGTCGAACCCGAGCGGCGCAGGGGCGGACGGGCATCCCCGCGAAGAAGATGCGGTTCATCGGCGCGCGCGACCCGTGGCGGCCGCCACAGGCGAAGCACGAACCGCTGGAAGAAGATCCACGGCCGATCGTGCTCGGGGATGCCGCGAAGGGCGCGCGTGGTCGCCACTGACCGAGCGGGGGAATGCGGCCGCCGAGCGGATGGATGTCCGATCGAGGCTGTCTCGTCGAGCGGACGCTCGCGCGCCTGCACGCACTCGTGGGAGCAACGCCTCTTGAGGCTTCGTCGCGCAGGACCGCGTTCGCGTGGGTGACGAGCTCTCGCATGCAAGCGACGAGGAGACCTCCGGCCTCGTCGGAGGTGACGAGCGGAGCGTAGACCAGCTTGCTGGCCGGGCTGCCGCGGGCGCCGATCGCGCGCTCCCGCTCCCGGTCCGCCGAAGCGCGCGTTCCCACGAGAGCAGCCCTCTGCGCTCCAGCCGCGGGAGTGCCTCTTCTCGGAACGTGTCGTCGGAGGACGGAGTCGTTCGGACATGCATCGGGGCCTCCGGGCATGTCGACGAGACCGAGGGTGGCCTACCTCGGGTCGCACGGACGGTCTCGGCTCGTTTGCCGGAGCAGACGACGACGATCGAGGAGACGACATCGAGGAGACGACCTCGAGGAGACGGCATCGAGGGGACCGTCGAGGCGATGACCCGGGCGATGACGAGGGAGGCGACGGCGACACCGATCGAGGCGACCACCATCCGGGGGCGCCGGACGATTCTGCGCAGAACCGTGACTGGATTGAGCGGTCAACCCGAGAGGGGGCCGGCCCATGATTTCAGGCACATCGGCGCGCGGGCTTCACTGCGCAAACGTCGGGGGCGGCGCGCGGCACCCGCCCGCCCGCCCGCGGCGTCGCTGGTCAGCCCGGGGGGCGCATGGGGCGGCCGGGCATCGGCTGCGTGCGATAGGCGCTCTGCACGATGTCGCGAAGCGTCTGCATCTTCTGCGCGCGCTGGTCGTCGGGCTGGGGGACGCCGAGGCGGGCCTCCTGCGCGAAGTCGCCCTGCGCGCGCCACTCGGGCGTGCTCGGCAGGCCGAAGGCGGCACGGAACGCGTCGCCCATCTCGATCGCGTTCGCGAAGCGCACCGCGGGGTCCTTCGCCAGGGCGCGCGCGAAGAGGTGCTCGAGGTGTGGCGGCGCGTGCGGGACGAACGTGCGGATCGGCGGGGGCGTCGACTCGACCTGGTCCATCCGCAGCGCGAACTCGCTCTTCTCGCTCGGCAGGAACGGGGGCCGGCCGGCGAGGGCCTCGTAGAGGACGATGCCTGCAGAATACAAGTCGCTGCGTCCGTCGAGCGGGCGGCCGAGGACCTGCTCCGGGCTCATGTAGGCGCCGGTGCCTGGCGCGAGCTCCTGCGGGCCGGGGGCTGCGGCTCCGTGCGTCGGCCGGACCAGGTGCGCGATGCCGAAGTCGGTGAGCTTCACGATCCCGTCGCGGCGGATCATGATGTTGGCCGGCTTGATGTCGCGGTGGACGATGCCGAGCGCGTGGGCGGCGGCGAGGGCGCCGAGCAGCTGCTGGATGTAGTACCAGGCGCGGTGGAACGCGAGGGCGCCCTTCGCGCCCGCGAGCTGCGCCCGCGACACGTTGCGCGCGATGACGTCCTCGAGGGTGTCGCCGTCGACGAACTCCATCGCGAGGATGGGGGCCTCTCCCGGCACGACGAAGCTCCCGGCGCCGGCGCCGGGGATCGTCGGGCTGAAGGTGAAGAGCTCGTGGAAACGCACCACGTTGGGGTGCGCGAGCATGCGGAGCGCCTCGGCCTCGTTCTGGAAGAAGGCGCGGATCTCCGGCTGGATGCTCGCCTGCGGCTTCAGCTGTTTCAGCGCGAGGGGGACGGGCTTCTCGCTGCCGCGGGGACCCTTGGGATCCCAGAAGAGCCAGGCGCGGTACACCGTGCCCATCGCGCCCGATCCGATCTTCTTGTCGACGACGATCCGGCCGTATCCGCGGTCGATCTGCGTACCGGCCACCAGGGTGCGGCCCGGGACGCGCGAAGGCTGAAGGCTCCGGCAACGCGGGCAGACGGCCGCGCCTTCCGGAAGGCTCAGGTTGCATCGGACGCAGCTCGGCACGCCAGCGCACGTCTTACCTCACCCGAGGGAACAGGGCGAATGCCCAGGGACGAATGGCGAGGCGGACGACGAGGGCGAAACTGCGCGCTCGTGCTGGTCCGGACCGCGGGCGCAGGTCAAGGTAACAGGTGGTGGCAAAGGTCCTGTCGCTCGCCCCGGTGCCCGACTTCCGCTACGTCGGGCTGGAGCCGTCCAGCGGCGTCCGCGCGAAGAAGCTCGGCGTCGCGGTGACGTCCGTCGGGCTCGGCGCCGGGGTCACCGTCGCGATGACGAGCATCGAGCCCCACCAGGCCCTCCTCGCCGGCATCCTCGCCACGCTCGGATCGGCGTACGCGCTCCACGGCGCGGGCCCGTCGGTGCCCGCGGCGGGCGGGGCGCGCATGCGGATCGTCCCGTGGGGCGTCCTCGTCGACGAGGACGAGTCGCCGCGCATCCTCCGCTGGGCGGGCGTCCGCCGGGTGCACGTGGCGGCCTCGGCGAACCGGCACAGCCGCGTCGTCGTCGAGACCGAGCGCGAACGCTTCGTGGGCGAGTCGCTCGGCGCCGTCCGGCTCGAGCGGCTCGTCGAGCACCTCGACGCCTACGCGCTCGAGCAGTCGTCGCCGGTCGCGCTCGATCTCTCGGGCGAGGACGACGGCGAGGCGCTCGAGGTGCACGAGCCGTGCTGCGAGGCGCTGCTCGAGAGCGCGCGCGGGTGGCTCGAGACGGCGGAGGCGGCCTCGGCGCTCGATCTCCCGCCGGCGGGGTACCGCCGGACGTCGGTGCGGGCCGCGGGCGTCCGCTCGGTCGAGGTGTTGCGCCGCGTGCTGCGCGATCGGAGGCGAAAACCGGCCGATCCGCGCGCGTTCGCCGCCGCGGTCGCCGCCGAGGTGCATGCCGTGGACGTCGTCCCCGAGCTGGTCGCGCTCACGCAGTGCCCGCATCCCATCGTCGCGGCGGTCGCCAAGCAAGCGGCCCGGAAGCTCGGCGCCGCGCGCGCCAGGACAGGCGCGCTCGACGAGGTCGCCCCGTTCCTGCACGACCGGGATCGCACGCACCTCGACGCGTGGGCGAAGGCCTGACTAGAGTGCTCGCCAAAGATGGCGAAGGTCGAGCACAAGGTTCCTGACGATCTCGACGGCGCGCGGCTCGACAAGGCGCTCGTGACGTTGATCGAGGGCGCGTCGCGCGCCCGCGTGAAGAAGGCGATCGAGACCGGAGAGGTCCGGGTCAACGGGCGCATCGTCCCCACGAAGGGCGGGACGGTGAAGGCCGGCGACGTCATCAGCGTCGAGGACGCGAGCGTCCGGTCCGGCGATGCGCCGTGCGTGCCCGAGCCCGAGGCCCCGCTGAAGGTCCTGCACGCGTCGGCGAAGGTCATGGTGGTCGACAAGCCCGCGGGGCAGCCGACCGCGCCGCTGCGCCCGGACGAGACGGGGACGCTCGCGAACGCGATCGTCGGGCACCACCCCGAGCTCGCGGGGATCGGCTACTCCGCCCGCGAGCCCGGCATCGTCCACCGGCTCGACACCGAGACCTCCGGCGTGGTCGTCGTCGCCCGGACCGCCGAGTCGTTCGAGAAGCTGCGCGACGCGCTCCAGTTCGAGCAGCTGCACAAGGAGTACCTCCTCGTGTGCGCGTCCGAGGGACTGCCCGACACGGGCACGATCGAGATCCCGATCGCGAACCACCCGAAGGACAAGAAGCGCGTCTATCCGTGCGTGCACCCGCGCGACGTGATGCGGTACGCGCCGCGGCCGGCGCTCACGCGCTACTCGGTCGAGAAGCGCGTCGGACCCTGGGCGCTCGTGCGCGCCGAGGCCCCGCGGGCGATCCGCCACCAGCTCCGCGCGCACTTCGCCGCGATCGAGCATCCGCTCGCGGGTGACGCGCTGTACGGCGGAGAGGCCGCGCCCGGGCTCGAGCGGCATGCGCTGCACGCCTCGCGCGTCTCGTACGAGGGCGGCGGCGATCGCGAGCTCGCGTTCGACGTCACGTCGCCCTTGCCGGACGACCTGGCCGCGCTCGTTCGCTGATCTCAGCCGGCGAAGGCGACGACGACGACCGTCGTGTTGAAGAACGCGTCGGCGTCGCGCACGTTGCGCGCGATCTCGCCGAAGACGCAGGCGCCGCCGATCGGCGCGCCGATCCGGTCGTGGATGCGCGCCGGCTCCTCGGCGAACGCCTCGCCGAGCGCGGCGAGGCGACCCGAGCACGCGAGGACGAGGGCGCCCGCGATCGCGCTGCCTGCGCGGAGCGCGGCGGCGGCCGCGGCCTCGGTGGATGCGCGGAGGAGATCGTTCGTCGTCGCGTGGAGCACGCGGACGTGCGTGCCCTCCGCGAGCGTCGCCGACAGCTTGAGGGCGCCGTCCTCGCGTATCGCGAACGGCGCGCGCGCGACGAGCTCGCGCTGATCGGCGTCGGAGTCGACGGGGAACGAGCGCGGGCTCGGCGGCGCATCGGCGATGCCGAGCTCGTAGTGGTTCGCGAGGTAGAGCGGGATCGCCTTGGGATCCTCGGGCAGCTTCGCGCCGGCGCGGCGCGCGTCCTCGAGCCACACGTCGAGCGCCGGCTTGTGATCGAGCTCGCAGAGCCAGACGTCCTCCGTGCGCGTGACGGTGCGCACCGGACCGACCGCGTTCCAGCCGTGACGCGCGGCGATGCCGAGCGGCTGCCGGGTGTACAGGCCGACGATGACGACGCGGTCGTTGCGGAGCTCGTCGTCGACGTAGATCATCGGACGGTCGAGCGTGAGGTCGTCGCCGGTCAGCCCGCCGGCGAGCTGCGCGCGCGCGCCGGCGCCCTCGCGCACGGCGGCGACGAGCGCCTCTCCGTCCACG
>JBDHVD010000577.1:0-5481 GCA_039809525.1 Labilithrix sp.
CGCGACGGCGCCGGACGAGAGCGTCACGTCGACGTTCGGGATCTGGCACAAGGCTCAGGTCGACGCGACGAACCTCGAGATCGCGTCCGACGGGACGTTCCGCTGGAGCATCGAGGGCTGCGACTTCGGCGGCGGCGATTGCGGCGTGTGGAAGGCGCATCCGCAGGGCGGCATCGTCCTCGCGCCCGGCCCGGGCGAGACCTCGTTCGAGTGGATGGGCGGCGGCTTCAAGGACCCGGCGAGCGCGCTCCGCGTCACGCGCGTCGGGGACACCGTCGTCGTCCGCGGCACGATCGGCGGCGAGGTCCGCGAGCAGAAGTGGGAGCGCGGACGCGTGTGCGCGCAGTGTGGCGGCCAGGTCGGGCCCACCGGTCAGGAGGCGTGCGACGTGCCTCTGCCGAACGTCTGCCGGTGAGTGACGCCGATCCTCCACGCGAGCAGGACGAACGGCACCGCGAGCAGATCGCTCGGATCGCGCACCAGCACCACGCGCGCGATTCCGGGCGCGGGCCGGTGCGCGAGCCACGCGCGCAGTGCGCGGAGCGGCCACTGCATCGCGCCCCACGTCACGCGGTAGAGATCGTTCGCTGCCGGCAGCGTCTTCACGAGCGCGAAGACGACCGCGGTGGCGACGCAGGCGATCGCGAGCGCGCGGCGGCTCCTCGTGAACGCGGTGAGGAGGAGCGGAAAGAAGACCATCCCCGCGGCGTCGGAGAGCTTGCCCGTGACGAACCCGGGGAACGCATGCTTGAGGACGTGATCGTTCACGACCAGCGTTGCGATCGCCGCGATCGCGAGCGGGTGCATCACGGGCGCTGGCTTCATCGCGCGACCTGGATGGTGACGAACGCGCCGTCGGGCGTCTCGTCGCCTTCGCCGCTGATCGTCGCCTCGAAGTGCCAGTCGAACGCGATCGGGTCGTCGCCGGTGTTCGTCACCCTGATCGTCGCGGTGCCCCGGGTGGCGGCGCCCCAGCAGCTCGACGACGTGCGCGCCTGGCCGGGGCTCGCCCAGCTCGAGCCGTTCGCCCGCCAGCGACCGTCCTCGCCGGTGAAGGTCACGTCCAGCGAGCAGCCGCTGCGCGCGTCGTCGTGCTGCACGCGGACCTGGCCGCGGCCGGGAGAGAAGCGGTCGAGCACGGTCGCGAGCTGGACGTCGTGGCTGCCCTGGAACGTGATCGGGAGCTCGACCGCCTCGCCGGGCGCGACCTCTTCGCGCTGGGTCGGGGTCACGTCGTCGAGGCTCCACATGGGAGCGCTGGTCGCGACGGTCGCGACGACGGCGGCGGCGAGCACGGGAATGCGCAAGTAGGGCAACGCGAAGAGACGGGCGAGCGACATGACGTTGCCCGCCCTCGAGCAGGCGCGATGCCACCCGGGAATTTCCCTGTCGTGCGCGCTCGGCCCGAACGTGGAGCCATGACGCGCGCGTCAGGGCGCTGTGACCCGGCCGACGGGGTCCTTCGCCAGCTCCTCGCAGAAGCGCGCCGCCTGCGACTGCGCGGCGGCCACGTTGAACACCACGAAGTGGCCGTCGCGGCCGGCGGGCGGCGCGAACTGCGCGAGCACACCGGTCGCGCGTCCGCCGGCGAGGTTGCCGCGGAGGCCGTCGGGCGGGAGGGTCACGTCCGCGAGCCCGGCCCACGTCGCTTCCTCGATCGGGCGCACGCCGGGCGCGAGGCGAGGCAGGCCGATGGCGATGCCGAGCGTCTCGATGCCCTTCGGCGGCGCATAGGTGTCGCCGGTGCCGTCGGCGGCGATGCCCTCGGTCTGATAGATGCTCTTCGGCGCGAAGCCGGCGCGCGGCTCGCGGACGATGTGGCTCGCGTAGTTGATCGGATCGGCCACGTCGATCACCGACTGCGCGAGCGTGATGATGGGATGGAACAGGTCGAGCTCCTTCGACTCGTCCTCGCCGCCGAGCCGCGCGAGGAAGCGCACCGCCGCGGGGATGTCGACCGGCTTCGTCTTGTTGAGGAGCGCGATGCCGAAGATGCTGCCCGCGCCGCTGAGCACGCCGCCGCGCGCCAGGTTGCTCGAGGCGAGGAACAGCGGGCCGTTGAGCCCGCCCTGCGAGTGGCCGAAGAACAGGACGCGCGATCCGTCGAACGCGATGTCGGCGCCGGTCTTCGAGACGGCGGCAGGCACCTTCGCCTTCGACTCGGTGAACAGGCGCGCCTGCTGCACGACGTCGACCGCGGCCTGACGGTTGTGCGAGCGCGCGGCGATCGGGTTCTCGAAGTTGAAGAAGTAGAGCTCGATCTTGGAGTCGTGGTTCGGATCGTCCTCGGGCGGAGCGCCGGGACGCGTGCCGTGGAGCACCTGATCGATGCCCATCGACGCGAGGCACTGGCGCGCGAGCGCGCGCGCGGTGCCGTCGCCGATGAACGAGCGGTAGTCGCCGCCGGTCCCGTGCGCGTAGAGCACGACCGGGTAGCCCTCCGCGGGAGGCGCGCACTTCTGCGCGTCGGGGACCGCGAGCGCGAAGCGCAGATCGATCGCGCCCTGACGCACCGGCTTGCCGCCCTCGAACACCATCCCCCCGCCGTCGGCGGGCTTGGAGAACGGCGCGGTGCCCGCCTGGTAGAGCGGCGTCGGGCCGTACACGCCCTCGTAGACGACGTAGTCGGCGTTGTCGTCCTTCTTCACGAAGTCGCGTGCGGTCGGCGCGGGCGTGGTCATCGCGTCGTCGGCGAGCGCGTACGTCTCCTCCGTCGGATCGGCGGTGGTGAAGACGGCGAGGTGCGCGATGCTCTCCTTCGGGACCCCGGCGGCCGCGAGCTGCGCCACGGCCGGCGCATACAGCTCGCGGGCCGCGCGCGTGCGATCGCTCCCGTCGCGCAGGCCGATCACCTCGGCGAGATCGGCGCTCGGCGCGATCGCGCCGCCGCCCTCGGCCTTCACCCGATTGGTGACGACCACGGCATACTTCGTCTTCGGCCGGAGCGGCGCGCCGATCATCGGCATGACGAGGAGCGTGTCCGCCGGGAGGTAGATCGCCTCGGGCTTCTGGAAGCGCATCTGCGCGAGGCGCCGCTTGCCGCGCTCGGGCGACGCGTCGTCGACGTCGACGATCTGCACCGCCGCGTCGCTCGCGAGCGTGGCCGGCGGATCGGCCGGCAGGGTGCTGGTGTCGATCGGCGCGGTGAAGCGGAGGTAGATCGCGGACACCGGCGAGAAGCCCTTGAACAGGCCCTTCGTCGACTGCACGTACTCGGTGAGGAGCCTCACCTCGAACGGGTTGGGGTATCCGGCGAAGCGCGCGGTGCCGTCGCTCTCGCGGCGGACGTCGCTCGGGAACGGGTGGTCGAAGAACGTCGCTCCGGCGAGCGCGTCGAGCGATGCGGGGACCACGAAGATCGACGACGCGGGCGGACCCGCGGGCTCGGGATCCGAGCTGCAAGCCGAGAGCGCACAGCCGAGGGAGAGCGCGGCGAGGACGAGCCTCTGCATGCCTGCCGTTCTAGCACCGGAGCGCCGAAACGGTGGCATCATGACGGCGTGACGACGCGCCGCGTGCCCGCTCCGCCCCCGTGGCACTCGAGGCTGTTCACCGTCGGCGTCACCGGGACGAACGGCAAGACCACGACGACGGCGTGGGTCGCCGCGGCGCTGCGCGCGTTCGGGCCGCCGGTCGCGCGGGCCACCACCGTCGGGTTCTTCGTCGACGACGAGGAGATCCCGATCGAGAAGAGCTACGACGGGTTCATCACCGGCATGAAGACCGCCCTCGATCGCGGCGGCAAGTACGCCGCCATCGAGGTCACGAGCGAGGCGCTCGCGCACGGCTTCGCGCGCGCGTGGCCGTGCGCGGTCGGCGTGTTCACCAACCTCACGCACGACCATCTCGACGCCCACGGCAGCCCCGAGCACTACCTCGCGAGCAAGGCGCAGCTGTTCGTGTCGCTCACCGACGGCTGTACCGCGGTGCTCAACGCCGGCGATCCGGTGTTCGATCTCCTGCGCGAGGTCGTGCCGGGCGGCGTCGACGTGAGGTCCTACGCCGTTCCGGCGCGCGGCGCGATCCACGGCGCGCCCGACATCGTCGCGACGTCGGTCGACGTCTCGTGGCAGGGCACGCGCGTCACCTGCGACGTGCGCGATCCGGCGAGCGGCCTGCCGCGCGAGGTCCGCGTGCGGGCGATCGGCGAGGTCTACGCCGAGAACGCGCTCGCGGCGCTGCTCGGCGCGGTCGCCGCGGGCGTGCCGCCCGAGGAGGCGCGATCGGCCATCGCGAACGCGCCTCCTCCGCCCGGACGCTTCGAGGTGATCGGCGAGCGGCCCTGGGTCGTCGTCGACTACGCGCACAGCCCGGACGCGCTGGCGCGCACGGTGGCGACGGCGAAGCGGCTCGCGGCGGACGCCGGGGGCAAGCTCGCGGTCGTGTTCGGCGCGGGCGGCAAGCGCGACAAGGCGAAGCGCGCGCCGATGGGCGAGGCGGCGCGACCGGCCGACGTCGTCGTCCTCACCACCGACAACCCGCGAAACGAGGACCCGGCGGACATCGCCCGCGCGATCGGCGAGGGCCTCGCCGGTCACTCCGACGTGCGCACGGAGCTCGATCGACGGAAGGCGATCGAGGAGACGATCGCGCGCGCAGGCGAGCGCGACGTCGTCCTCGTCGCGGGCAAGGGGCACGAGACGGAGCAGACCATCGGCGCGGAGACGAAGAGGCTCTCCGACGTCGAGGTCGCGCTCGAGGCCATCGCCGCGCGGACGTGAGGCGCCCCGTGCGCATCGTCTCGTGGAACGTCGAGAGCTGGGCGCCGTGGCTCGACGAGGGCAAGGAGCGCGAGCGGCGTCATCTCGTCGAGGACCTCGGCGTGCCCGACGTGCTCTGCCTTCAGGAGGTCCGCGTCCGCGCGCTCGACGCGGCCCTCGTCGCGCGCATGGAGCGCGCGCTCCGCGGGTACGTCTGCCACGCGTCGCTCCCGCGCGATCCGCGCAACGTCCGCCATCGCGGCGGGCGCGCGTACGGCGTCGCGACCTACGTGCGCGAGACGCTGCGCCCGGGCGCCGGACGCATCCCCGCGTGGGATCGCGAGGGCCGCGTGGTGATCACGCCGCTCCCGGAGCAAGGCTTCACGCTGGTGAACGTCTACCTCGTCAACGGCACGAGCCGGCCGTACGTCGATCCGGACACCGGCCGCCCCGACGGCGACCGGCACGCGTTCAAGCGCCGTCTCCAGCGCCTGCTGATGGACGAGGCGCGCGCGCTCGGCGACCTGGTGATCGCCGGCGACTTCAACGTCTCGCGCACGAAGCTCGACGTCCACCCGCGCCTCCGGACCGAGGGACCGCACGCCCTCGCCCGGAAGGAGCTGAACGAGCTCGTCATCCCGGGGCTCGACGTCGTCGACGTGTTCCGCGAGCTCCATCCGCGGGCGAAGAAGTACACGTGGTTCGAGAAGCGTGCGGCCTCGCTCGGCCGGCTCGACGCCGCGCGCGTGGACTTCGCGCTCGTGTCGCGCGGGCTCGCGCC
>JBDHVD010000578.1:0-5427 GCA_039809525.1 Labilithrix sp.
GGGGGGGCCCGCCACGTTCAAGGACGGGGTGATGCCGATCCTCTCCGAGTCGTGCGCGCTGACCGCATGTCACGCCGCGGCGCAGTCGAACCTCGGCATCCACATCACCTACGACGCCGCGGCGGTGTACGCGGAGCTCCAGAAGGAGAGCCCGACGTTCCCCGGGCTCAAGTTCGTGGTGCCGGGCAAGCCGGACGAGAGCTTCCTCATGGCGAAGATGGACGGCACGCACGGCAAGCTCCCCGCCTGCGCGTCGGGATGCGGCCGCGAGATGCCGCCGGACGACATGCTCCCGGAAGCGAAGCGCGACGTCGTCCGCAAGTGGATCACCGCGGGCGCGAAGAACGACTGAGCGGTCGTCAGTCGCCGGACTTGTCGCCGGTCTTGCCGACCTTCATCTCGATCTTCGGCAGCCGCGTCGAGGAGCGGCGGCGCGCGCCCGACGGGCTCGCGACGACCGCGGGCGGCGGCATCGTGCGCGCGCGCACGATCTGACCCTCGGCGACGATCTCGACGCCCACCGTCCGGCAGCGGCGCGAGAGGCGATCGAGATCGATCGCGGGCGACACGAGGAGGCCGCCCGGCGGGGAAGGATCGAGGAACATCTCCGCGGTCGGACGACGCGTGCGGAGCAGCTCGCGCACGTTCGGATCGTCGACCCAGAGGAAGCCGCCCGCCGGCACGAACGTGCCGCGGCCGACGACGACGCTCGCCTGGGCGAGCGTGCGCGAGAGCGTCTCGGGCAGAGGCGCGAGCGCCTCGATGCGCTGGCGGAGCTGATCGGCCTCGTAGCCGGCGGAGAGCGCGCGCGCGAGCGTCTGCGGGGCGACGACGAGATCGAGCGACTCGTTCGCGCGACCCACGTCGACGAAGCCGTAGATCGCGAGGATCGACGCGACGCGCGCCGTCGGACCGAGGCGGAGCACGTGCGTGTCGAGGAACTTCGACTTCGTGTCGTCGTGGGGCAGGGGCTTGTCCGCCACCAGGGCGCGCCCGCGCGGCGTGAGGCGCAGCGCGATCTGCGGGCCCTCCTCGCCCTCGTCGGCGTCGTCCTCGCCGAGGTCGAGGATGCCGAGCGCGGGGAGGCTCTCGAGCACCACGCGGCGGGCGACATCCATCGGCATCGCGACGTCGGTGCCCACGCGCTCGGCCCAGCGGCGGAGGAGGCGCTCGATGCCCGGGATGCGGTGATCGGTGGAGAGATAGCCCTCGAGGCTCTTCCACGGGATCCAGCGGCTCTCGCCGAGATCGCGGAGCGCCTCGAGCACCAGCTCGCGGACGACGCTGCTCGCGCTCGAGTCGCGCTGATCGGGCGGCAGGCGGAGCATCTCCGGCTCGACGCGCGCCTCGTCCCATGCGCCGCCGCGGCGCCACGTGACGAAGAGCAGCGAGGTGAGCTCGCAGAGCTCGAGCGAGCCCGGCGGCGCGCTCGCGGTGATCGCCGACGCGTCCCACAGACCGACGGCGCGCGAGAGCGCGACCAGCATCGCGACGTGGTACGGGTCGCGACCGAAGCGCGTCGCCATCTTGGTGACGAGCGACTTCGGCGTGCCGATGTTCGGCCGCACCTCGTTGCCCGGCTCGCGCACCGCGAGCGCGAGCGCCATCGAGAGCGACGCCGGGTCCTGCGAGAAGCGCGCGCGACGGGGCGCGTGGTCGCCCTCGTGCACGAACGTCTTCACCTGCTCGCGGCGCGCCTCGCGCTCGGCGTTCTTCGCCGCGCCGATGATCGCCGCGACCTCGGTCGGGACGACGTGGCGGTTCGGGTGCACCGGCACGAGCAAGCCGCGCCGCTCGAGCGAGAAGCCGACGCCGCGACGCGACGGCGTCGCGCCCGAGGCGGTGCGGAGGCGCAGCGGCTCGCGCTCGAGCTCGAGCAGCTCCTCGGTGTCGACCTCTCCGCCGAGCTGCTCGACGCCTTCGAGGACGCGGCGCTCGGTGGGCGAGAGCTTCTCGATCTCCTCCGCGAGCATCGAAGGATCGCCGAGCGTCTCCCACGCGGTCTCGAGCGAGAGCGCGATCGGCGGCGTCGCCGGACGACCGAGGTAATGGCCCGCGATCGCGCTCACCGTCTCGAACGGCGCCTGCGCGAGCAGCGCGCGGATGCCCTTCGGGTCCTCGCCCTCCCACGCGCGGAGCTGAACGAGGTACGCGATCGGCAGGAGGAGCTCGACGCGATGCTTCGACTCCGCGCGCGCGAACACGAGGCCGCGCTCTGCGAGCGGCTGGAGCGCAGGCGGGACCGCGTCGACGACGAGGACGCCGCGCGCCTCCGCGATGCGATGAAGGAGCTCGACGCTCGCGTGCGGCAGACGACCCGGGTCGCGCAGATCGGGGAGCGCGACGAGCGCGCGTGCGACCTGCTGCGGCGGATCGAGGCGCTTGGCCGGATCGATGCGCACCCCGAGACGCGCCACGAGGCTGTCGACCTCGGAGTCGGGGAGTGCCTTGAGGATGTCCACAAGGCGGAGCGGCGGACGGGACTTGGCCCCCACGATAACCGGGGCAAGATAGCTCAAAACGACGTATCGTGCGCCCGTGAAGTTGGAGTGGCCTGGCCGCCTGTGGTCACCCGGATTGTCACCGAGCGCGAGGCGAACGGCGCGCGCGACCGTGACCGAGATCGTCGGCGGCGATACGTCGCAGTGCCGCCTGTTCCACGGCGACAACCTCGACGTCGCGCACGTCCTCGAGCGCGAGGGGGCCGCCGGGAAGGCCGAGCTCGTCTACGTCGATCCGCCTTATGCCTCGGACCGCGATTACACGGCGGAAGCCCGGCTCGACGGCCCGGCCGACGGCCGCGTCGTCCGCACGCTGGCCTACGGGGACAAGTGGGACGAGGTCGGCGCCTATCTCGAGATGCTCGCCCCGCGGCTCGAGGCGCTCACGCGTCTGCTCTCGCCGACAGGCACGATCTGGGTCCACCTCGATTGGCGAGCCGCGTACCTGGTACGGATCGTCCTCGAGGAGATCCTCGGGCGGGGCGCGTTCCTCAACGAGATCGTCTGGCGGCGCGCCCCGAACCTCGGGCGGCAGGCGGCGAGCGGTCAGTTCGGACGGACGCTCGACACGCTCCTCGTCTACGGCAAGACCGATCGCGCGACGATCAAGAACCATCCGACGCGCCTCGAGCCGATCGAGCCGAGCGCCATCCGGTGGGACGACGCGGGGCGGCCGTTCACCAGCGCGCCGCGCGGCGACTACACCGACGCGTCGATCGCGAAGCTCGAGGCCGAGGGGCGCGTGCACCGCACCGCGAGCGGCCGCGTGTACATCAAGTACTTCCTCGTGAAGAACGAGGACGGCGTGCTCTGCCGCGAGCGCCGCGTCGACGCGCTCTGGACCGACGTGCCTCCGCTCCGTCACGCCGCGCCGTCGGAGCGGACCGGCTACCCGACGCAGAAGCCGCGCGCGCTGCTCGCGCGGATCATCGCGTGCGCGACCTCGCCGGGCGATCTCGTGGTCGACGGCTTCGCGGGCAGCGGCACCACCGGCGTCGCCGCGCATGCGCTCGGCCGGCGCGTGATCCTCGCGGATACCAGCGCGGTCGCGATCGCGAACGCGCGCGCGCGCATGCTCCGCGAGAAGGCGTCGATCCGCGTCGAGCGCATCGGCGACGTCGCCGCGCCGGTCTCGTCCTCCGGCGTGCGCGTCGAGTCGAAGAAGGGCGTCCTCCGCCTCGTCGAGCCGGCCGAGCCGCTCGCGTGGGCGGTGGGCACCGACGAGGGAGGCGTGTTCCGCTGTGCGTGGCACGCCGAGCGGATCCCCGGGACGAAGCCGCGTCCCGCGGCCCGCGAAGCGAACGTGTCGTCGCTCGGCAAGCGCGCGCTGCGCGTGCGCGTCTGGGGCGACGACGGATCGATGACGGAGGCGTCGGCATGATCCTGCGCGATGCAGTGCACGGTCTCGTCTCGTTCGAGGCCGAAGAAGAGCTCGTGGTCCCTCGCCTGATGGACACGCCCGAGGTGCAGCGCCTCCGGCGCATCCGCCAGCTCGGCGTCGCGTCGTACGCGTTCCCGGGCGCGGAGCACACGCGGTTCGCGCACGCGATCGGCGCCGCGCACGTGATGAAGCTGTTCCTCGCGCGCCTCCGCCAGATCCACGGCGAGCTGCCGTTCTGGCAGCAGGTGACGACCGATCGCGCGCAGGACGCGCTCGCCGCCGCGTTCCTCCACGACGTCGGCCACGGCCCGCTCTCGCACCTGTTCGAGGACGCGATCCCCGGCACCGCGCACCACGAGGAGTGGACCGAGCGCATCGTCCTCGACGACTCGACCGGCGTGCACCAGGTCCTCACGTCGATCGATCCGCACATGCCCGAGCGCGTCGCCGCCCTCGAGCGCGGCGAGCACCCGCTCCCGTACCTCGCGCGCGCGGTGAGCGGCACGCTCGACGTCGATCGTTGCGACTACCTGCTCCGCGACGCGCACTCGACCGGCGTGCGCTACGGCGTGTTCGATCTCGACTGGCTCTTCCGGAGCCTCCGCTTCGGTCCGAGCGCCGAGGGCGTCGCGCCGGGCCTCGCGATCGACGGCGCGAAGGGCCTCCCCGCGATCGAGGCGTTCATCCTCGCGCGCCTCTTCATGTTCCAGCAGGTGTACCTGCACAAGGCCACGCGCTCGGCCGAGTGGATGATCCGCACCGTCCTCGCGCGCGCCTCGCAGCTCGTCGCCGACGGCGAGCGCATGGCCGGCACCCCGCGCGCGATCGAGCTGTCGGCGCACGGCGAGCCGCCGTCGCTCGGCGACTACCTCGAGCTCGACGACGCGGTGCTCACCGTCGCGATGCGCGCGTGGGAGGACGCGCGCGATCCGGCGCTCGCCGATCTCTGCCACCGCGTCCGCGTGCGCAACCTCTTCAAGACCTACGAGCTGTTCGGCGAGCAGGCGCTGCCGGAGGGCCGCGAGCACGCGCTCGCCGTCGCGCGCGAGATGGCGAAGGAGAAGGGCTTCGATCCGGACGTGTACGTCGGGCTCGACGTCGCGAACGACACGCCGTTCGGCGCGGAGACCGAGCCGCTCGTCGTCGTCTACGCGAAGGGGCCGGCCCGCCCGCTGAGCGACGTCTCGTTCCTCCTCGCGCGCCTCGCCGGTCAGGTGATGAGCCGCGTGCGCCTCATCGTGCCCGCGGAGCTGCGCGAGGAGCTGTCCCGAGCGCTCGGATCATGACCCGTCGCGCCGTCGCGATCGTCGCGGCGCTGCTCGTGGGCACCGCCTCGGCCCATGCCGCCGAGCCGAAGGACGGCGCGCACGGGCGCATCGACGGCGACATGGCGATCGAGATCGGCGTGGGCGCGGGCTTCGGACCGCGCTCGCCGCGCGCGGTCGGCGATCTGCGCTTCCGCTACCTGTCGATGGCCGGCGTGTTCGTGACGTACGAGGACGGTCCGCTCGTCGGCTCGCACAGCGATCCGAAGCGCGCAGTGCC
>JBDHVD010000579.1:0-5423 GCA_039809525.1 Labilithrix sp.
CTTCACCAGCGGGATCGGCAGCGGCCACGTCGCGTCACCGACCGCGAGCGTCGCGCGCGAGGGATCGCGCGGATCGCGCTGGATGTCCGTCCGCTCGCGGGCTTTCGCGACGAACGCCTCCGCGCGCTGGCGGTCCTGGACGGGATCGGCGGAGGTGACGAGGTCGCGCCCGTCGGGGCCGAGGATCGCGAGGAGCGCACCGACGTCGTACGCCGCCGCGGCCGACACCAGCGCGTCGGACGCTTCCTTCGGCGTGGCGAAGCCGCGGGCCTCGGCGGCGTGGAGCGTGGGCTCGGACGTCTTCGGCTTCGATGCGCATCCGAGCGCGCACGCCGCGATCAGCGAGAAGAAGACGATGCGTTTCCTCATGGCCCGTCGCCTCCGCCCGCCGCCGCCGCGACGACCGCCGCCGCCGCCGCGGGCTCCACCACCAGCGCCACCGCCGCCGCCGCTTCGAGGCGCGCCTCCGCCGCGCTCGCGCGAGCCGAGGCTCGACGATCCGCGCTCGCTGCTGGCCCGCGCCTTCGCGCCGTCGTACGACCCGCGCGCGCCGCCGCCGAGCGCGTCGCCCTCGCGTGCGCGCCCGGCGTTCGGGTTGGGCGACACGTTGCGATCGCCGATGCGCTCGCCGCCCGTCGGTCGCTGGCCGGCGGCTTCGACGCGCTGCGTGCGTGCGCCCTCGCGTCCGGTGCTCCCGCCGTAGCGGCCCGCGGTCGCGCGATCGGCGTAGGGCGCGCCGCCACGATGCTGCGGATCGTGCTGCCACTGTCCGCGCCCGCCGGCGTACGTGCTGCCCGTGCGCGTCGCGCTGTTCCGGACGAACGTGTTGTTGCGGTTGACGTTGACGACGTTGTCGTGCGCGCCGCCCCAGCCGCAGCCCCAGCCCCATCCGCCGTGGAACGCGGCGCCGACCGCGACCCCCACGCCGAACGAGATCACCGCTCCGGCGACGGCGTACCCGGGCGGATAGGCGATCGCCGGGTACGGATACGGCGGCGCTCCGTAGACGACGACCGGATCGTAGGCCGGCACGTAGACGACCTGCGGATCGGCCTGCTCGATGATCACCACCGGCTGCTGCTCGACCGTCTGCGTCTCGACTTTGATCTTGTCGTTCGACTTCAGCGTGCCCTTGGCCTTCGCCTTCGCGCGCATGCGCTGCACCGCGGCCATCACGTCGGACTCCTGCGCGAGGAACGCGTTGCCGAGGTCGGTCGTCCACGTGATGTCGCTCGCGAGGAGCTTCACCACGTCGGGCAGCGGCGCGAGCGCCTGCACGCTCGCGTCCCAGCTCTGCTTCTCGACCTCGTCGACGAGCGCCTGGTCCTTCAGGTCGGGATGCTGCGCCATCCATTGCTGGAGCTGGACGATCTCGAGCGGGTAGGTCGACGCGGCGAGCACCTGCGCGAGCAGCGGGTCCGGATAGAGCGCGATCGGAGCGACGAGCGAGTCGAGCTGCTCGTTCGGGATCTTCGGCGGGGCCTCCGCCGGTGCCGCGGGCGCAGGCTCCTGCGCGAACGCGGGGACGCTCGCGCCGGAGGCGAGCGCGATCGCGCACAGCACGGCGCCGCTCCGTCGGATGCGAATTCGATGTCGCGCAGGCATGCCGTCTCCCCTCCGGCTCGCGTCCGCGGAGAGAGAGGCAAGCGAGGTGCCGCGGTCCCGTCGCGCTAGAAGACCTCTCGTTGCGTGAGGACGAGCCGCGGCCGCTCTCCGCGCGACGGAATCAGGGACTCGAGGCGCGCACCTCGGCGCATGACGACGTCCTCCTGTCCGATCCGTGGGACCGGGAGGCGTCTTCGGATCACGACGCTTCGTCACGTTCCGTCAGGGCGACCCCCGGCTGGGCTTCCGCGGGGAGCGTCACGCGGAACGTCGTACCCCCGCCCGGGCGCGGCTCGCACGCGATCGTCCCTCCCGCGTCGACGACGATGCGGTGCGAGATCGAGAGCCCGAGCCCGGTGCCCACCCCTTCCTTCGTGGTGAAGAACGGCTCGAAGATGCGGTCGCTCGACGCCCGCGGCACGCCCACCCCGGTGTCGCTGATCTCCACCACCGCGTTCGCCCCCGAAGCGCGCACGGTGACGCGCACCTCGTGCCCTTCGCCCGGTCCTTCGGGGATCGCTTGCGCGGCGTTGACGAGCAGGTTGAGGAACACCTGCCCGAGGCGCGTCTCGTTCCCGAGCACGGCGACCCGATCCCGATAGTCTTTCACCAGCCTCGTACCCTCACGGAGCTCGTGTGCGGCCATGTTCGCGCAGACGTCGAGCATGTGCTGGACGTCGACGAGCGCTCCGTCGGGTCCGTCCGACCGCGCGAGCGTCTTCAGGTCGTGGACGATGTCGCGCATGCGCCGTGCGCCCTCGCCGATCAGGTTCACGCACGACGAGAGCCGCTCCGCCACGTCGGGCGGGATGCCGCGCGAGCTCGAGAGCTCGCGCTCGAGGAAGCCCACGTTGCAGAGCACGTACGCGAGCGGGTTGTTCAGCTCGTGGCCCACGGACGCCGCGAGCCGGCCGAGCGAGGCGAGCCGATCGTTGAGCACGAGCTGCGCCTCCATCTCCTTGCGCGTGCTGACGTCGCGCACGATCGCGAGGACCGAGAGCTCGCCCTCGAACAGCGCCCTCATCGCCATCAGCTCGGTGATCACGTAGGTGCCGTCGCGCCGCCGAAGGCGCTCCTCGACCGGCGGCACGGTGACCCCGCACGAGACGATGGAGCGGATGCGCTCGCTCGCCCGCTCCCGGTCGTCGGGGTGGACGAGATCGAGGACGGGGATGCCGGTCACCTCGTCGCCCGCCGAGTAGCCGAGCATGCGGCGCATCGCGGGGCTGAAGTACACGACGGCGCCCTTGCGACCGACGATGACGCCGTCGGGCATGCCGTCGATGAGCGCGCGGTAGCTCTCCTGCGCCCGGGCGAGCGCGCGCTCGTGGTCCTGGCGCTGGGTGATGTCGCGGATGACGGCGTAGATCACCTCGCGGCCTTCGAGCACGATTCGCCCGGTGGTCGACTCGACGGGGAACACCGTCCCGTCCTTCGCGCGGTGCCAGCGCACGTCGAGACCGGGGACCTTCCCCGACGAGACCTCGCGGAGCGCCTTCTCCGTCAGCTCGGGCGCGGCGCTCACGTCGTGGACCGTCATCCCCAGCATCTCGTCGCGCGTGTAGCCGTACAGCTTCACCCAGGACTCGTTGACCTCGACGAAGCGGCCGGTCGCCGGCTCGAACAGCGCCATCGGCTCGAGCTCCCGCGAGAACACGAGGCGATACGTCTTCTCGCTCTCGAGGAGCGTGCGCGTGACGTCGGAGAGCGCCTTGCCCTGCGTCTCGTAGGACTCGACCAGCTCGAACGCGCGCCTCACCTCGACGAGGGCGTCCGCGCGTCCGGCATTCTCGAGGAGCGTGCAGGCGGTGGCGAGCGCTGTCTTCCGATCCACGACCCCCCTCCCGCCGGTCCCTCAGGTCTCCCGCGGAGGCTTCGCCTGCCTCGCGGCGTCCGCGGCGAGCTCGAGGAGCCACCGCTTGTCCTCCGGATCCTTGGTCAGCGTAGCGGCCGTCTTGAACGCGGTCGACGCCTTGTCGTAGAGGGCGCGCGCACGGACCTGCTTGTCGTCGGCGACGATCTTCGACGCCACGAGCTCGCACGTCTTGGCGAGCGTGGTCCACGCCGTCTTCCACTTCGGCGCGAGCTTCGTCGCCTTCGCCGCGTAGTACAGCGACCGGGCTCCCGACCGGCGCCGCATCCAGCCGCGCGCCAGCTCCTCGGCGACGGTGGCCGTGTCGTCCGCGTCGCCCGTCTCGCGCACGAGCGCGTAGGCCGACTCGAGCTTCGCGACGGCGCCCTTCGCATCCGTCTTCATCGACGCCGCGGCCTCCTTCAGGAGCCGCACGATCTCTTCCCGACCGCTCATCACACCCCGATGATCCCTATGGTTCATCCCTAACCGAGCGCGCCTCGCCGCGACAGCGAGAACGCATCGGAGCGCCCCGAAGGTATCCGCGTCGAGCCCGCGCGGATTCTGCGCGAAGGCGGCGATCGGCCTGGTTTTCCCGCACATTCTCGCGCCCGACACACGACAGGCACGTCGCTTTTTTCGGTCACGGCAATCGCCTAGCGTGCAATCGTGATCTCCCTCGGCCCTCTTCGCTCCGACAGTGGCCTGGTCAAACGCGCACGCGGTATAGCGACGGAGGTCGCTGCGCGGCATGCGGCGGACGTCGATCAGAAGGCGCGCTTCCCCGCCGAGGCGGTCGAGGCGATGCGCCAGGCGAAGCTCCTGTCGGCGGCGGTTCCGAAGGAGCTCGGCGGCGGAGGCGCGGACATGCAGGAGCTCTCGGCGATCTGCGTCGAGCTCGCCCAGGGCTGCGCCGCCGCGGGCATGGTCTACGCGATGCACGTCATCCAGGTCGCGTGCATCGCGCGTCACGGGCTCTCGTCGGAGTACTTCCGCCGCTACCTCCAGGACGTCGTCGAGCGGCAGATCCTGATCGCGTCGGTGACCTCCGAGGTCGGCGTGTGGGGCGACACCCGGTCGAGCATCTGCGCGCTCACCCCCGAGGGCGATCGCTTCCGCCTCGACAAGGACGCCACCACCGTCTCGTACGGCGCGCACGCCGAGGACCTGCTCGTGACCTGCCGGCGCAACCCCGACGCGCCGCCGAGCGATCAGATCCTCGTGCTGCTCCGCAAGGGCGACTTCACGCTCGAGCCGACGACGAGCTGGGACACGATGGGCATGCGCGGCACGTGCAGCCCCGGCTTCAAGGTGCGCTCGACCGTCTCCGCCGAGCAGGCGGTGCCCGGCTCGTTCGCCGACTCGTCGGCGCAGACGATGGTCTCGTACTCGCACATCCTCTGGGCCGCGCTCTGGCTCGGCATCGCCGCCGACGCGGTCTCGCGCGCGAGCGCCTACGTCCGCGGGGAGGCGCGCAAGAAGCCGGGCACCGTCCCGCAGCAGGCGCACCGCCTCGCCGAGGTGATGGTGCAGCTCCAGACCATGCGCAACAACGTCAACGGCCAGGCGGTGGAGTTCGACGCCATCACCGCGCGCCCCGACGGCATGGAGCAGCTGCTCACCATCGGCTGGGCGCTGAAGATGAACAACATCAAGGTCGCCAGCTCGGAGATGGCGCCGGCGATCGTCCACCAGGCGCTGCAGATCGTCGGCATCGGCGGTTACAAGAACGACTCGAAGTACTCGCTCGGTCGCAACTACCGCGACTCGCTCTCCGCGGCGCTCATGATCTCGAACGACCGCATCTACGCGAAGACCGCGCCTCTGCTCTTGGTCTACAAGGACGAGTGAGCACGTCGTGACGACGCTCGACCCCACCTACGATCTCCAGACGTTCCACGACGGTCTGGTCCGTCACGGGCTCATCGTCCCGGTCCGCGTCCAGGGCGTCTTCGGACGCGGCGCG
>JBDHVD010000580.1:0-5420 GCA_039809525.1 Labilithrix sp.
TCGCTGCGTCCGCCTGCGTCCTTCGCCGGCCTGCCGCCGCCGTCGAACGCCGGCTCCTCGCCGCCGGCGAGGCCGTCGAGCGAGGTGCACGCGCTCGCGATCGCTCCCGCGATGACCAGCACGAAGGCGGCGCGCGACCCGATCCCCACGTGCTCATCCTACCGTCACGCGGTCGGCGCGACGACCTCGGCGTGCTCGATGCGGTCGAGCCGGAACTGCCGGCGCTCGTTCTTCGACAGGTCGAGCGCGTTGATCCGGGTCTCGGTGCGCTCCATGACGACGCTCTCGATGCGCACGTCGCGCGTGGTCTGGACGAAGCTCCCGTCGCGGTAGGTGATGCGGAGGACCTGCTGCTCGAACCACGCCCGCTCGAGCGCGGCGCGGACCGCCTTCTTCACCGGCAGCGCGGGGATGCCCACCAGCTGAAGCTCCTTCATCCGTCCGACGAGCTCGCGCTGCGCGGACGAGGAGAGCGCGCCCCGGACCTTGTCGAGCGCGCGCTCGAGCGTCTCGGTGAACGGCAGGAGGCGCATCTCGATCGCGAACCGTCCGAGCACGACGAGGAGGGCGGCCTCGCGCGCGGTGAAGTTCACGGGCGGCAGCGAGTAGCTCTTGTCGAGCGCGTAGCCGCCGCCCCGCCCGCGCTCGGCGCCGAGCGGAAGGTGCGCGGCGCGGAGCGTGTCGAGATCGCGGTAGATGGTGCGGACGGTGACGCCGAAGCGCTCGGCGAGCTGCTCGGCGGTGACGCCGGTGCGGCGCGCGCGGAGGTGCTCGGCGAGGGCGAAGAGGCGCTCGGTGCGGTTCACGGGGGACAAATCTGACATGAGGCTGACACGCGGTCGAGCCATCTTCTCTCCCATGAGCGAACGGAACCTCGTGTTGTGCGAGATCGGAACGACCGGCATCGAGGGGCTCGAGAGCTTCTCGCCCTACTGCCTGAAGGTGCATCGGGCGCTCCGCGCGTCGGGCCTGCGGTACACCTCGCGGCACGGGCGGATGCCCGCCGAGTTCAAGGAGCTGAACCCGGCCGCGCAGGTGCCCGTGCTGCTCGTCGACGAAGAGCCGGTGGCCGACTCGACCCGCATCCTCGGTCGCCTCGGCGAGCTCGCGCCCGGCGCGCTCGAGCCGAAGGACCCGCGCGCCCGGGCGGAGGCCTGGCTCTGGGAGGAGTGGGCCGATCGCGCGCTCGGGCCGTTCGTCGTCGCCGCGCGCTGGGCGGACGCTCGCAACTGGCCCGCCGTCCACGACGCCTTCTTCGGCGGCGCGCCCTGGTTCGTGCGGAAGCTGATCGCTCCGGCGATCCGCCGGCGCGTGATCCGCGGGCTCGAGCGCGACGCCCTCCGCGCCGGGCACGTCGCGCTGTGGACGGACTTCCGCCGCATCCTCGATCTGCTCGAGGCGCGGGCGCCCCACCGCGGCTTCTGGCTCGGCGACGCCCTCACCGTGGCGGACATCGGCCTGTTCGCCCTGCTCCGCTCGCTCCGCACGGACCTGACACGCTGGCAGTCGCGCGAGATCGAGCTGCGCCCCGCGCTCGTCGACTGGCTCGATCGGGTCGACGCGCGGACCCGTTCGCCGCGCGAGGCCGTGGTCGCGCTTCGACGCGCGAGTTGACGTCGGGTCGCGGGCGGGCGATCCCTCGCACGTGCCCTATACGTACCCGTACCCGCGGCCGGCCGTGGCCTGCGACGTCGTGGCCTTCACGATGCGCGGAAGCGATCTCCGGGTGCTGCTCATCCAGCGGAAGGACCAGCCCTTCAAGGGGCTGTGGGCGCTTCCCGGCGGCTTCGTGAACGAGAACGAGTCGCTCGAGCGGGCCGCGGCGCGCGAGCTGAACGAGGAGACCGGCATGTCCGGCGTCCGCCTCGAGCAGCTCGGCGCGTTCGGCGATCCCGGACGCGATCCCCGCGGGCACACCATCAGCGTCGTCTACATGACGCTCCTGCTCACCGAGGGGAGCGTCACGGCGGGCGACGACGCGTCGGCCGCGGAGTGGCATCCGTTCCGGTCGCTCGCGCTGAGGGACGCGACGCCGTCCGCCTCGATCCCGCCGCCGCCGAAGCGGGGCGCCAAGCGCGCGGGCATCAAGGCCGCCGGCCCGGTGCGCCTGGCGTTCGACCACGCGAAGATCCTCGCGAAGGCCTACCGGCGCCTGCTCATGCACCTCGACGATCCGGTCCGCGATCCCGCGGCGTTCGATCTCGTGCCCCCGCGCTTCACCCTCGCGGAGCTGAAGCACGCGTACGAGGTCATCGCCGGCCGCGCGCTGACGCCGGTGCAGTTCCGGAAGCTCGTGGTCGACCGCGGCCTCGTCGTGCCCGCGTCCGCGAAGCCGACGAAGAAGGCGGCCGAGCAGCTCTATCGCTGGAACCGCCGGCGCTGAAATGCACGAAGGGCGGCGGGCACCGAGCCCACCGCCCTCGACACGCGTTTCGTCCGAGCGCTCGCTCAGCCCTTCTTCAGGTTCTCGGTCGCGAAGTCCCAGCTCGCGAGGTTCGCGAGGACGGTCTCGACGAACTTCTGCCGGAGGTTCCGGTAGTCGATGTAATAGGCGTGCTCCCACACGTCGACGGTGAAGAGCGCCTTCTTGCCGTGCTTCATCGGCAGATCGGCGTTCGCCGTCTTCATGATCGAGAGCTTGCCGCCGTCGAGGACGAGCCACGCCCAGCCGGAGCCGAACTGGCCGACCGCCGCGTTGACGAACTCGGTCTTGAACTTGTCGAAGCCGCCGAAGTCGCGCGTGATCGCCTGCGCGAGATCGCCGGTGGGCTCGCCGCCGCCGCCGGGCTTGAGGCAGCTCCAGAAGAAGGTGTGGTTCCACACCTGGGCCGCGTTGTTGAAGATCGGCGTACCGACGTCGTAGGCCTTGATCAGGTCCTCGAGCGACTTGTCCGCGTCGGGCTTGCCCGCGGTGAGCTCGTTCAGCTTCGTCACGTAAGCATTGTGGTGCTTGCCGTGGTGGTACTCGAGCGTCTCCGCGGACATGTGCGGAGCGAGAGCGTCCTTCGCGTACGGCAGGTTCGGCAGGGTGAAGGCCATGGCCGGTGTTCTCCTTATGGAGCCCGGCACCTTAGGGCGAGCGGGCGCGCTTGGAAAGACCCGACCACGCTGCGACGCGGTTGTCGTCAGCGAACGAGCTCGAGGAGCGGACGATCGGCCTCGGGGATCGTCACGAGCGTGCAATCGCCGGGGCCTTCGTCCTCCCAGACGAGCGACGTGAAGTCGCTCTCGTGATCGAGCGCGAGGATCGGGTGGTGCCACGTGCCCGGGTGATACGCGACGCCCTGGCGCGCGGTCGCGACGAACGCGCGGAGCGTCGACAGATCGGGCACGTCGCCCGGCGTACGCTCGCCGACGAGCACGACGTATTCATCGGCGTTCATCGGCACGATCAGCTGCGTCGTCAGCGGGTGCTTCTCGAGGATCTCGACGCGGAGCGGCCACGCGAGGCGCGGCGAGCAGCGGAACAGGCACAGGTTCAGGCGCGACGCGCCGGGCCGGAGGTCCTCGACCGCGCCGAGCCAGTTGAAGCGCTTCGCGGTGCCCTGGTTCGCGGGCTTGCCCTCGACGTCGGTGCGGTCGCCGGAGATGACGAACCCGTAGCGCGCGAATCCCTCGGGCGTGAGCGGCTCGGTGCGAAGCGACATCATCGCCCCGAGCCTAGCAGCCCTTGGTCAGTCCACGCGCGACGCCGTGACGAGCAGCTCGTACGTCTGGGTGTCGTCGGCGACGCGGGAGACGAGCGCCTGCGCCCCGGGACGCGCGCGCACGCTGCCGTGCGAGACGACCTTGCGAACGCTGGTGCTCTCGCTCGCCGACAGCTCGGTCGAGACGTCGACGAGCAGATCGTTCGGCGCGCGCTCGCGGACGTGGGCCTTCACCTTGAGGCCGACGTCCTGCCGCGGGGACGGTCCGCCCGGCTGGAGGCTCGGCAGCGGGATGTTCTTGCCCACCATCATCTCGCCGGTGTCCCGGTCGGCGACCTGGATGACGAACGTCGTCGACGGCGCGGTGGCCGCGTCGTCCTTCGCGCGCAACGCGAACTCGAGACGGTAGACGGGCCGCTGGTCGTCGCTCCTCTTCGCGCTCGCCGCGCTCGTGGCGCTCGACGAGGGCAGGGGTGCGCTGCGGGCGCAGCCGGCGGAGGACGCGAGGACGACGAACGCGACGATCGAGACGGTCGGACGCATGGATTCTCCTTTGCGCCGCCCTCGAGCAACGGACGTGCCCTCGCGCGCCCGCGCGCGGTCGCGCAGTTGCGGCTCGGCTCGACGTCCGGTGCACGACATCGTGTCGAGGCGACCGCCCGCGCGTGACGAATCGTCAGCCGTGCGGCTCGATCGGTCCGCCGGCGTCGCGCCACGCGGGCAGCCCGCCCTCGAGCGTGGCGACGTTCTCGATGCCCATCTCCATCGCGCGCTCCGCCGCGAGCGCCGAGCGGCCGCCGCTCTTGCAGTAGAAGACGATCTCCTTGCCCGAGCGCAGCACGGGCAGGTGGTACGGCGTCGACGCGTCGAGGTGGAACTCGAGCATGCCGCGCGAGGCATGCACCGCGCCCGCGACCTTGCCGGTCTCGCGCAGCTCCGGCTCGTCGCGGACGTCGACGAACACCACGCCGGGATCCTTCGCGCGCGCCACGATCTCGGATGCCTGAACCGTCTTCACGCGCGCCTTCGCGCCGGAGACGAAGTCCTTCGCCGTCTTTCCCATGAGGTCCCTCCTCGGGGCATCGTCCGACGGCGCGGCGACCCGTGCAAGGCGGAACGCGAGGCGACGCATGACACGACGTTCATCTGAATGCGCGCGTCGCGTTCGTTCTCCCGAACCTGCGGCAGCTTGTCACGTGCTGGTGGTCACCCGCGCTGCCATACTCGCCCGATGGCGCAGCTGCACGAGCGCGAACGCATCTCCTCGCCCGTCCGGCACGTGCTGGACGGCGGCGGAGAGATGGGCGCGCTCATGCGCACGGTCGACTGGTCGAAGACCGCCGTCGGTCCCGTCGAGCGATGGCCGCAGAGCCTTCGCACCGCGCTCAGCATCCTGCTCGAGACCGGCTTCGCGATGTACATCGCGTGGGGCCGGGACTTCACGCAGTTCTACAACGACGGCTATCGGCCGATCCTCGGGTCGACGAAGCATCCGGCGGCGATGGGGATCAGCACGCGCGAGACGTTCGCGGAGATCTGGCACATCATCGGCCCGATGTTCGAGGGCGTCATGCGCGGGACGCCCGTGACGGTCCGCGACTTCCTCTTGCCGCTCGATCGGCACGGGTTCGTCGAGGAGTGCTACTTCGACTTTTCGTACAGCCCGATCCGCGAAGAGACCGGCGTCGTCGGCGGCGTCCTCGTCACGGTGAGCGAGACCACGCAGCGCGTCCTCGGCGCGAGACGGCTCGAGACGCTCCGCGCGCTCGCGGC
>JBDHVD010000581.1:0-5411 GCA_039809525.1 Labilithrix sp.
ACTGTTCGCGTTCCCGAACGGTGATACCGGGGCGCGGGCCTAACAGAAGCGTGTCCGAGGCACCAAGCTACCTCCCGGAAGGAGGAGCTGATTGTGCAGATCGTCGTCGCCACCGCCGCGAGCACGGAGAAGGATCACGCCATGGCGCGCGCCGCCGATATCGCGCGCATCCACAATGCGCGCGTTCGCGTGGTGCCCGGAGAGGAGGGTGCCGGCTGGCACCTCGGCCGCGCCGCGCGCGAGCACGCGACCGGCCTCGTCGTCCTGCAGGGACGCCCGCGCCGCCTCGTCGATCTCCTCGCGGGCGCGACGCCCGAGCGGATCGCCGACAGCAGCGATCGTCCGGTCCTCGTCGTCAACCGCGCCGTCCGCCGGCCGTATGCGCAGGTCCTCGTCTGTATCGACGATCGGACCGACGTCCGCCGCGCGCTCGAGACCACGCGCTTCGTCGCTCCGCGGGCGACCGTCTCGTTCCTCCATGCGTACGAGGGCGTCTACGAGACCGCCCTCCTGCTCGACGGAGCGAACGCACGCAAGCTCCAGCAATACCTCCGCGACGTCCGTCGCGAGGCATGCGCGGGCCTGGCGAAGAAGATCGACAAGGCGGGCGGCGATCCCGCCTCGCTCCTCCTCCGCCGCGGCGGCGCACAGCACGTGATCCTGCGCGAGGAGCGCCGGCGACGCGCGAACGACACGCTGTTCGTCCTCGAGCGGCGCCGGTCGCTCATCCGCCACTGGATCTTCGGGAGCGTCAGCCAGTCGCTCGTCCGAGAGGGGAAGTCGGACGTGCTGATCGTGCGCGCAGCGCGCGGGACGTGAACGTCAGCGGCGGATGCACGCGCTCGGGAGCGGCGTGCATACGTCGCCGGCGCACTGGGCGGAGCTGCACTCCGCATCGGCCCCGCACGCCACGCCCTCGCCCTTCGGCGCGACGCACTTCGTGCCGTCGCACCACCCCGACGCGCACGCGCGTGTCGAGGTGCACGGCTCGCCCGCGAGCGACGCGCGCACGCACTTGCCCGCGTCGCAGTACGACCGGTACGCGCAGCGATGCTTCGCGTCGCATGCCTCGCCCTCGCCGACGATCGCGGGCGCCACGCACTGGCCCGCGCTGCACGTCGAGCCGGTCACGCACGGCTTCGTGTCGCTGCACGACTGTCCGGGCAGCGCGCGCGCCACGCACGTGCCTCCGACGCACGCGTCGTCGGGCGCGCAGCGGATGGTCCCCGGCTCGCACGCCTCGGCGCGCGCCGCCGCCTTCTCGCAGGTCCCGCAGAAGTCGAGGCCGAGGATGCACGTCGTCCCCGCGCCGCAGACGAAGCTCTCGACGTCGATCCCGCACGGCTGCCCCTCGGGCGACGATCCGCTCCACATGCGCGCGCACGGCCCGTCGAGGTCCTGCGCTTGCTCGACGCACGAGACCTTCGCCAGATGTGCCGCGCACGCGTCGACGCCGCCGCGCGACAGCGCGAGGAGCCCCGCGCGCTCGAGATCGACGTAGCGCGGCTCGTACTTCGCGTTGCACGTCTCGAGGAAGACGGTCCGGCACTCGGCCTCGTCCTTCGCGACCATGCGCCCGCAACGCATGTAGAACGCACAGAACGACGTCGCGATCGACTCGCAGTACTCGCGCGCGGGGATCGCGTCGCTCGCCGGAGCCGCGCCGTCCGTGACCGCCCCGTCGCGCGCCGGCGCGCCGGCATCCTCCGACGACGAGACGGACGGCGGCGCGCCGGCCTGCTCGCCCGAGCTGCTGCACGCCCCGATCGCGACGGCGACGAGGCTCGCGACGACGAGCGCCCGCGTCCTCACGCGAGGAGCGCCTCGTTCACCTCGGCCTCGAGCTCGTCCACCCGCGTCGTGAGATCGAGGACCTCGATGAGCAGCTCGTCGAGGTCCCGCTCCTCCTCGTTGGTCTCCAGATCGAACACCGCGATCGTGTACGCCGCCTTGTACGCGGCCTCCCGGGCCGCCGGCCGTCCGAGCTTCGCCGCCGCCGCGCGGACGCGCTCCTCGGGCGACTCCGCCTTGTCGAACGCCGCGCCGAGCTTCTCGAGCAGCGCGTTCAGGTCGGCGGCGGGCGACAGGTGCTTCACCAGCGCGCGGAACGACTCGAGCTCGTCGAACGACGCGTGGCCGTTCGCGTTGGCCATCGCGTAGCCGATCTCGAGCACCGCCTCGACCTCGTCGTCCCGCAGCGCTCCTCCCGCCTCGGCGCTCGGGACGGACAGGACGCGCGCGAAATTCGGTGTGCGTTTGGACATGCGGTCCAGCCTACCGCAAGGCGTGCGCCCGATTCACCAACAGGACGAGGCGCCGGATGGAGCGCGGGTGACGATTTCCCGTAAGGACCTCGCCGCTCCTTCGTCAGCAGGTTCGAAGGAGACAGACGATGACCACCAACGAATCGACGAAGGAATGCGCGTGCAACTCGACCTCGACCTCGTGCCCGTGCGAGCCGTGCGAATGCCCGGTCTGCGAGTGTGCCGCGTGCACGTGCTCGGACTGCGCCTGCGATAGCTGAGCCTGTGCTCGAATGGGGGAATGCACCTCGAGCGTACGCGCGTCTGGATCGCGGCGGCGGTCGCCGTCGTGGTCCTCGCGGGCGCTGCGCTCGCCGGGTTCTTCCTCCTCCGCCCGCAGGCGCCGGGGCCTCGCGTCTCGGTCTCGGCTCCGCGGCTCGGCTCGGTCGCCGAGGACGAGGTCGCGATCGCCGTGCCCATCGAGGCCGCGATCGCGACCCGAGCCGGCGTCGAGCACGTGCGCACGGAGATCGACGCCGCGGAGGTGAAGGTCACCGTGACCTTCTCGCGCCGCACGAGCGACGACGCGGCCGTCGAAGAGTTGCGCCGCGCGCTCGGCGACGTCCAGGGCCGCATGCCAGCGTCGGCGTCACCGCCCGTGGCGCGTCGCGAGCCGCGCCATCCGCCGCCCAGCGTCTGGATCCTCGCCAAGCAGGGCGCCGCCGCCGACCTCATGACGTCGAACGGCGTCGCGTCGGTGGAGGCCTGTGGCGCGCGCGAGAGACGCCTCGCCGTGGTGATCGATCCTTCGCGCCTCGCCGCGATGGGCCTCGAGGTCCGCGACGTGCTCGCGGCCGCCGGCACCTCCTCGGCGAAGGACGCGGCGTCGATCGCGAGCGCTCGCGTCGGCGACAGGGGCGCCGTGCACCTCTCCGACGTCGCGACGGTGGAAGAGCGTCCCGATCCGCGTGCGTGTGCCGCGCGGACGGAGGACGGCGAGACCGTCTTCCGCGTCGTGCTCCTGGAGAACACACCGCGCGACGCGACGGTCCGTGCGCTGCGGGACAAGGCGGCGTCGATGGGCGCGCGGCTCGTCGATCCGCGCCACGTCGTGTCCGTCGGGTTCGCCGTGCCGCCGTCCGCATCTCCCGAGGAGCGCGCGCGCATCGTCGCGCGCCTCGCCGCGCCGCCGGGAGGCTTCGCGATCCTCCGCGCCGACGGCGAAGGCGAGCTCGTGGCGCCCGCGGAGGGCAGCGAACCGCGAGCCCTCACCGACGCGCTCCGGCGCGCGATCGTCGCTCTCCCCGGGCTCGCGCCGCTCGGCGTGCGCGCCTCTCCCGCCGGCCCGCCGCCGCACGTGCGCGTGCTCCTCGCCGGTGACGATCTCGATGCTCTCGACCGAGACGCACGCGAAGTGCGGACCACCGTGCAAGGGATCTCCGGCGTCGGCGCCTTCGTCGGTGTCCCCGGCGCGTCCGCACCCGAGCTCGAGATGACCGTCGATCGCGCGCGCGCGGCGCGGCTCGGCATCCCGCCGACCGAGATCGCCGACGCCGTCGGCGTCGCCTCGACCGGCGTGGATGCGGGCGCCGCGATCGTCACCGTGCGCGCGGCCGATGCGCCGGATGCGCTCCGCGCGCTCATCGTCCGCGGCGTCCCGCTCTCGAGCGTCGTCGGGCTTCGCTCGTCCCCCGGACGATCGAGGCTCGTGCGGATCGATCGGCGGAGGGCCGTGGAGCTCGTCTGGGAGATCGAAGGCCCGCGCGTGGTCTCGCGCATCGCCGAGGCGTGCAAGGGCCGAGCGGCGATCGTCGCGCTCGATGCGCCGTGATCGTCGTCGGTCCCGGCGTCAGTCCCAGCCGCGGCCCGACTCGGCCTTCGCCGCCGGCTTCGCATCGGGGAAGGCGAAGCTGGTCGAGAACGTGAACTCGACGAGCTCGGGAGGGTTCCGTCCGTAGCCGCTGAAGCCGTAGAGGATGACGTGACGCGCGCACTGGGCGAAGCCCTCGGTCGGCGTCGGCGAGAACGTCGTCGCCGAGCTCCGCGGCAGACCGTCCTTCTCGACGAGCACCGTCACCGTGTACGCCTTCGGCGCGTTCGGGTTGCGCAGGAGGTCCTGCTCGACGCACCCTCGCAGCTTCTTGCTCTGCGCCGCCACCACGTTCTTGCCGAACTGCTCGTTCGTCAGCTTCGGAGCCGGCCGCACGGCGGCCGACGTCCGCGCCGTCGCCACGGGGATCGCGCTCGGCGACGGCGCCTCGATCGCCGCCGCCGGCGGCGGCGGCGGAGGCGCGGTCGCCGTGACGACCGGCGGACGCGCGCTCTCGATCCTCGCCGGCCGAGACGGCGCGCGGAGCGCCCAGACCACGACCACCACGCCGAGCAGCACGGCGGCCGCCGCGCCGGCGACGACGGGCGCGATCGGCGCGCCGGGTGCGGCCACCGGCGCCTCCGCCGGCTGGACGACGTCGCAGTAGCTGCAGCGGCGCCCGTCGTCTCCGGTGAGCGGCGCGCCGCAATGGACGCAACGGTTCGACGAGGTGATCGGTGCCAACGACGACACTCTATCGCGAACCACGTCCTCGGGCGCGCCGTCGCGATCGGGCGGTCACTCGCCGCGATGCGCCTTCTCCAGCTCGGCGATGTCGAGCTTCACCATCTTCAGCATCCGCTCGCCCACGCGCTTGGCCCGCGCCTGATCGGGATCGGCGAGCCACGCGTCGAGGACCGCCGGCACGATCTGCCAGCGCAGGCCGTAGCGATCGGTGAGCCAGCCGCAGGCCACCGCCTTGCCTCCGCCCTCCAGCAGCGCGTTCCAGTAGCGGTCGAGCTCCTGCTGATCGTCGCAGGCGACGACGATCGAGATCGCGTCGTTGAACTCGTCGTGCGGCCCCGCCGTGATCGCCTGGAAGCGCTGGCCGAGGAGCGTGAAGTCGACGATCTTCACCGAGCCCGCCGGACCGCTCGGGCTCTCGACCGGCAGCGGCGTCACGCGCTCGACGCGTGAGTCGGGAAAGACCGACGCATAGAAGCGCGCCGCCCCCTCGGCGTCCTTCGCGTACCAGAGATGCGTGAAGATCTTCGCGCGCGCCTTCGAGCCCATCGGTCACCTCCTGCCGGACGGATCATGACCGTCCTTCACCGAGAAGACGATCGACGAAGGCCCGA
>JBDHVD010000582.1:0-5376 GCA_039809525.1 Labilithrix sp.
ACCGCGAACGGGTTCGCCGCGGGCGCCGGAGGCGGATTGCTCGCGGGCGCAGGCGCCGCGAACGGGTTCGCCCCGGCCGGCGGACCACCGAGACCGAGCGTCGTCGCGGGAGCCGCGGGCGGCGCGATCGGCGTCGGCTGGATCGCCTCGGTCGGCGTGCTCGTCGACATTTGCGGAGGCGGCGCGGGACGCTGCGAGCTCGTCGCGGCGGGCGGAGCCACGCCGGCGGCGTCGGCGCTCTCGAGCTGGATCATCGTCGAGCCGATCTGAATCTGATCGCCCGGACGGATCTTGCACTTGTTGACGCGCTGCCCGTTCACCATCGTGCCCGGCTCGTTGCCGAGGTCGATGAGCGTGATGTCACCCGGACCGGCGACCTCGATGACCGCGTGCATGCGGGACGCGAGATCGTCGTCGACGCGCAGATGGCTCCGCGGGTCCTTTCCGACCTTCACGATGTCCTGCGCGATCGTGTCGCGGCGCACGAGCTGGTCGCCCTGATAGAGAGCGAACGTCAGTGCAACCTTGGCCTTACCTTCCATCGTCCTTCGACCTTTCGATACGGGTACTGCTCACGCTTTTTGAATCGGCGGCGGCCGATCGAAAATCAGAGGTTCTCGACGCTCTTCAGCATCTCGGGCACGAACGACGTGCGCGGGCGGATCAGCGTGGTGCGAACCGGTCCCGGCCTCACGCGAATGGTCGCGTCGTTCGGACCGAAGCCGCCCGCGGCGAGCGGATCGTCGGAGAACTCGTAGCCGTAGCCTTCGTCCTTGCCGCCGGCACCGGTGGCCTTCGCGCCGCCGCCACCACCACCAGGCTGCTGGGCGAACGCCGAGGCACTCGAGAGAAGGAACGCGGCTGCGACGACTCCGAACAGAATGCGCTTCATGGCGATCTCCTGACGGTCAGCGGGCTCGGCACGGCGAGCGCGCTGGTGGACGTTATCCGGTTTGGCTTCACTTGGAAAACCTTCCAATTTCCCAGGAAAATTGCGCCGGAATTACAGTGATAGTGTATCGAAGCGGAGCCGTGGGAGCAAGCGTTGCCTGACAGGTCCGGCACGGGGAAGACCGCTTTTCTAGCGGCACTCCCCGGCAGCCAAGACGTCCTGACAACGTCTCGACGCGAAAGGTTCCCGAGAAAAGTGAACCCCCCACCCCTCCCCTGCCTTGGGTCGGCCCCCCGTCATCGGGCGGGGACGGGAAAAATTGCGTCCTCCCGGCATCGCCGACGCGACGGCAGGGCGCCGGGCCCTCACGTCAAGGGCACGAGCGCGGTCGCGAAGGATCGTCTCTGCGCCGCGGTCGCGGCGCTCGATGCTGCGCCGAGGTCGAGGCTCGTAGGCTGCCGCGCCCGCGAGCAGACGCCCGCCGCACGTCTCTCTTTCGACGGCGCACGCCAATTGGCCGACTCGACGGCGCGCCCCCGCGGCTACGTGAGGAGCGGGAGCGCTTCGCGGAGGATGGTCTCGACGGGCGCAGTCGATCCATCGAGCTTCGCTCCCAGCTCAGCGAGCACGCGGCGGACCTCGCCATCGCGGAAGCCGAGGTTCTTCAGGTCTCGAGCGGCACGCGGAGGTTTTCGACGGTCGGCTTCCCGCCCCGCGCGAATGGGATGACGTGATCGAGCTCGAGGGACGCGCGGCAGGAGCAACGACGTCCTCTCGGCGGCGACTCGACGCGCGACGAGCTTCATCAGCTTGTCGTGGTCGCTGCTTCCGAAGTAGTCGCGGATGTCGGCATCGAGCACGTGATGACCGCCTTTGGCTCCGAGCTTCCTCAGAGTCTCTAGCGCCATCGTCGTGCTCCGCTTCGGCCGAAGCCGTACGAGCACGGAAGAAAATCCGCCTCGAAGATCGGTTCGAGCATCAGCTTCGCCGCCATCTGCACCACTCGGTCTCGCACCGTCGGGATGCCCAGTGGCCGCTTCCTTCCGTCTGCCTTCGGGATGTACTGGCGTCGCACCACGCTCGGCCGGTACCTGCCTGCGCGTAGCTCGGCGCCGATGCGTTCGAGGAATACTTCGACACCTTGCTCCTCGACGTCGCGAATCGACTGGCCATCGACGCCCGCGGCGCCTCGGTTCGCTTCACGCGCTTCCATGCCTCCAAGAGGACGTCACTCCTCCAGACGTGGTCGTAGATTGCATGGAATCGGCTCCCCGGTGCCCGCTTGGCTGCGGCCCAGAGTGGACGTTGCAGTTCTCGCACTTTGTCGCGTGACCCACGGCCACCGGGGTCGGTAGGTCCGGTCTCGCCGGCCATTCCCTCGCGCTTACCTGCTCCGTCGACGTGACCACCGCACGACCCCTTCGTTCCGGTCGCGTTGTTCGTCGCGACCATCATCCTACTACGGTCCCCTCGGACTCCCGCTGCACGGCGTGCTGCGCGCCATACCCCGCCCGGATCGGCTTCGTGCTTCGGATCTCGCGCCGCCGATGTCGCCTTCGCCGTGAAAGCGGCTCGGCTCCGGGATTGTTTCTCTGTCGAGGCTGGAGGCTTCACTTGATGTTGCGCCCGCGTGCTTGCTCTCCGTTGCGCAGCTCGCGCTGCCTGGCGGACTTTCGACGCCCCGCTCGGGACGCCGGAGTCTCTTCCGGCGCCTGGGGCCTGCTACTCGGCGCTCCGACGCTTGCCGAGACGGGACGTGCAACCCGCTGGAGAAGCGCCGCAGGGGAGTAGCTGCTCGCTTCGCGCTCGCGGGCGGTCGTCGCCCTTGGATCGTCGCTCCCCGCTCGTCCCAACGCCTGGACGGTTATCTCTCCGACGCCACCGACCCCCTCCTTCGCGCGATGCGCATTCCGAGCAACCGACTCGGCGGCCCATGCGTCCGATGGTTGGGACAGCGCCGATGCGTCGAGCATCCAGCGGCGGCGTCGCGCCCGGAGCATCGCGCCGTCGGACGGCCCGCAGATCGGCGAACGCCCGCTGGATCGGCGCGCACGCCGCGCGGTGCGAGCCGTGCTCGGCGATGGCACGGCGACTGCAAGTCGTAGCGCGAACCTGGCCGTGGTCCACGTCCAATCCGTCTACGGAGCTGCCTCGATGATCTCTAGATTGACCGTTCTCACTGCGGCTCTCGCTTTGACTTGGACGGCGGCGGCCTGTTCGAGCTCCACGGAGGGAACCTCGGAGGAGACCGACGACGCCGAGCCGAAGGCGATTATGAACTGTCAGTACGGGGAGACCCGCGTGAAACTGGGCGCGAGCGTCCCTGCCGTCGACGGCTGCAACGAGCGCACGTGCAACGAGGCCAACAACGGGACGGCATACGTCACGTGCACCGGACTCGCCTGCGCACCGGCGTGCAAGCCCGTCGTCTGCGAGCTCTTCTGCGCGGACGGCTTCCGCAAGGACGCAGACGGTTGCGAGATCTGCGCGTGCCAGTGATTCGTTCGTCGCAGCTCCTTCTCCTCTCTACCCCTGGTGCTTTCATGCGAATGACCGCGCTCACCCTCTGCTTGTCTTTCTCGTTCTGCGCGTGCGCCACCGAGGCCAGCGTCGCCTCTTCGGACGACGCCTTCGACCGCAGCGATCGGACCGGTCCGCCAGCGGCTGGTTCGCGGCCCCCGGAGCCCCCGCCGGCCGCGGCATCGAAGCCCAAGTATCTGACGCTCGATGATCTCCCGGAGTGCGACGCGCAGGAGCCGGATCTCGCGTGCATCAAGAAACTCTTCCTGCCCCTGCGCAGCACAACGTTCCCGTTCGACGCCGGGCGTGTCGACAAGGCGTTCGCCGAGAACGCGTTCGCGGTGGCGCCTGGTTGGAACCTCACCGCGCATCACGTCCTCGAGCAGAACCTCGCGGTCGGCGTGTACGGCTGTTTCTTCCCCTCCTTCCGCTACGCCGAAGACCTCGTGCCGATCAACGGCCCCGGCTGTGGCGAGATGCTCGTCGCCGGTGGGCATCCGCATGCCTCCGAGTGCCAGACAGAGGGGACACCGATCTCCCATTGCGTCGACGAGGTCCCCTTCGGAGAGAGCTTCGATCTCGTCCTCGCGAAGGCTGAGACGCGCGCCGCGCTCCTCGACATCGCTCAATCGCCGAGCGTCGGTGACGAGGTGTTCGCGGTCGGCTATCCACTCTTCTACTGGCTGAGCGCCGCGGAGCGCGCCGAGCTCGCGCCGCTCTACCCCCTCGTGTCGTACGGGCACGTCCGCGCGATCGAGGGTCGAGGCATCGTCGTCGACGCCGCCGTCTACGGCGGCAACTCGGGCGGACCTCTGCTCAACGCGAAGGGCGAGGCGCTCGGCGTACTCTCGTCGCTCGTCGGACATCAACGCGCACGCGGCACGTCGGTGCCGGCGGCGCGCGCGGATCGCTTCGGCGTCGTTGCGGCGATCGACGACGCGACGCGAACGATCATCGACCACGCGCGCCAGACTCCATGATCTTCCGAAGGACGCGTTCGAAGCGTCGACTGCGCGAGAGGAGCGACGCTCGAGGTGACGCGTGGTCCAGCGCCGGCTGCCCCGCCGGCTCGACGAGCCTTCGCTCACGATCGGCAACGGCCATCTCGCCGGGCTGCGTCTGGCCGATCAGACGGTATCGCGCGAGCACCTCCGCCTTGAGCTGTCGCCGAGCGGCGTCCTCCTCCGCGACCGCGGCCCCGCGCGCGTACCGCGGGCCGCTCAGCGGTCCGTGACGGCTTTCGTACACGACTCGCATGCCGCCCTCGTTGTTCCGTTGAAGTACCAGACCCATCGGCGAGTCTTTTTCGGGTCGCGCCGCAGCGCCTCTGCGAACGCGTCGCGGATCACGCTCGGCGCTGACTTCTCGATGCTCGCAAGGATATCCTCGACCTTCGCGGCGTGCGCTCTCGCGCGCGCGAACGGCGTCTCGACGGCCACGATCGGATCGGCATGCACGGCACTCGTCGGGCGGGTCCTTTCGAGGGTCACGCACGCCCTCGCCAAAAGAACCTCGCGCCGGTCGCGTTGATTCCCCGAAGCTCGTGCAATGACACGACTTCATGCCGCCGGAGAGGATCTGCACCTGGGGTCCCCTCGTTTCGTGACGGTTTTCGTGTGACCTCTGTCCATCGCGAACGGGCCGTGTGAACGCGCCGCGCATGGCGGGCCGAAGTGGCAGGGTCGAGCGTCTCCACACGCAGCAGCTCGTCGAGGAACTCTTCGACGACGACCGCCACGCATCCACGCGACCGGGGAGGGCTATGCCGAAGTCGCGCGAACAAAGCCGACATACGGCGTGAAGCAGGTGGATCGATTCCTCGGCAAGACCGCGATGGATGTGGCTCGGCTGACGCCCTCGTCGGCGAAGCTCGTGATCGGGGCGCGGAAGGAGATCGTGGTCGGGAACTCTTTTGATCGGGCGGGCCTCCCGGCCGAACGCGTCGCTGCCGATGGCACCTCTTT
>JBDHVD010000583.1:0-5358 GCA_039809525.1 Labilithrix sp.
GGCGACGTCGGGCGGATGAAGTACCTGAAGCCGCTGTACCGCGCGCTCGCGGGCCGCCCCGAGACGAAGGCCCTCGCCCACGACCTGTTCGAGAGGTTCCGCGACCGCTACCACCCGATCGCGCAGCAGGTGCTCCGCGGAGTCCTGAAGTAGCGATCAGCGCGTGAGCTTCAGCGCGTAGCTCTGCGCGGCTCCCCCGGCAGAGCGCACCGCCACGAGGTACTTGCCGGCCGACGACGTCGCGGCGGCGATGCGCGTGGGCGACGTGTTCTGCACGCGAGCCCACGCGCCGCCGTTCCACTTCCACATGAGGATGTCGGCGTCGCCGGTCGCCGCCAGCGCGACCTCGTAGCCGGTGCCGGCCACCGCCGAGCTCCACGCGTACCAGTCCACGTCGCCTCCGGTGGCGAGCGCGCCGCACGCCGTCCCGGCGAGCGCGTCGGCCTGGTTCGAAGCGTCGTTCGGCTCGGTCTCCGCGGTGCCGCTGCACGCGGGCGCCGGCGGGGACGGCGTCGCCGTCGCCCCGCCGCTCTGCGCGATGATCTCCTGGATCTTCGCGTAGACGAGATCGACCCGCGCGAGCACCTGCGTGCCGCCGCCGCCGCCCGAGTTCACCGCGACGATCGTGCGCGGCGAGGCATTGCCTGCAAGGTACACGGGACCGCCGGAGTCGCCCGACTGGATGACCTCCTCGCTCACGTACGAGAGGGGGAAGCCGTAGACGCTCCCGTTCCTCACCGTGACCTCCTTGCCGAAGAACAGCGCCGTGTTCGAGGCGACGCCGTCGTCGATGCGTCCGACGTTCACCACCTTCGTGCCGGCGGGCACGGCCGACTGCGCGAGCTTCGGATAAGCCGGGAGGCTGATCGCGCGATCGAGCACGATCACGGCGACGTCGCTCTTGTTCGGGTTCACGTACTCGCCCGTCTGCGTGTACTCGGTCCACTTCGAGACGCCGCGCGCCGACTGTCGGTTCGCGAACGGCGCGACGATGCTGAACGTGCTCGTGTCGGTGACGCAGTGGCCGGCGGTGAGGACGACCTTCGGCGCGATGAGCGATCCCGAGCAGATGAAGCTCGGCGTGTTGATCAGGGCGGCCTCGGTGTACGCCGACGCGGTCGTCCCCCCGACGATCGGTTGGCTGACGACCTCGCCCAGCGTCTCGGAGCTCGCGGCGTCGTCGTTCTGGACGACGCACGCGACCGACGACGACACGACCAACGAGCCCGCGACGAGCACGAAACGCATGGCAGCCTCCTCACCTCTCGGACGCGCCCCCTGCTTCCGACGCGATGAGTTTCGGCTTCGCGTTCGCTCTGCGGGATGAGGAAAATAGGCCTATCGCGCAGATCGGTGTGCGGATCGAGTCAGCCGTCGGGGCGTCGTCGCCAATCGCGCCGCTGCCGGAGGAAAGCTGCGCGCTGCGCGAAAAAGACGACGCCCGTCGACGGCACGCCTGCGTGTGCGCGCCACGCGCGCCCACGTGCGCTCCTGAGGCGAAAGCGGCTCGCACGATCGCGTCTCATCGCTCGGCTGAGGACGCGAGCCCGCGTGTTGCCGCGGGGGCAACGTCAGCTCGCGCGACAGACGAGCTGGCGATCGACCTGCGTGCCGTTCGGGCGCGTCACGCGGAAGTCGCGTCCGCCGAGGAGCTCGATGGTCAGGCGGAGGCTCTCGCCGTCCTTCGTGCGCGAGAGGACGATCGTGCCGCTCTCCGGACAGCCGAGCCGGCCGATGCCGCACCGCTGGTAGTCCTCGATCGACCGTTCGAACGAGCGGCCGCCCACCGACGTCTTCGCGCTGCCTTCGCGCGTGATGCACTTCGTCGCCGGGTCCCACGTCGTCACGAAGCTCGCCTCGTGCGCGATGGGGTTGCCCTTCGCGGTCGTCCCGGTCCACGCGCCGGTACGCGTCTTCGTGATCGTCGTGCCGCTGCGCGTGTACACGACGACGCGCTTGCCGCCGATCGTCGCGCCGTTGACCTGGAAGCCCTCCGCCTCGTACGTGAGCGTCAGCTTGCCCGCCTCGCGCACGTACGTGACCTTCACCGTCCCGTCGAACGTGGTCATCCCATAGGGACCGGTGCAGCCGGCGAACACGTGCGTCGCGACGTTGCCGTCGATGGTCGTCGTGATGCATCCCGCCGGCTGGAAGAAGAGTCCCGGGTTCGTCTTCACCTTCGCCATCAGGTCCGCGTCGGTCGCGCCGTCCGCGGGTGAGCCCGGATCGGCCGGCATCGCGCCGCTGAGCGGCTCCTCGACGCCGATCTCGACGTCCTCGTCGGTCTCGGCCGCCTCGCTGTCGTCGGCGACGAGCTGCGATTCGCTCGTGCCGAGCGCGCCGAGCGGCTCGGGATCGTTCGTGCTCTTCACGCTGCAACCGACGGTCACGAGACCGAGGACCGAGATCATCGACAGGAGCTTCGAGTTCGCGTTCATGAACGACCTCGTCAGCAGGGCGCGTGCCGAGCTCCACCGCGCGTGATTTCGTGCGCTTGCGCGCGCGTCGCGGGGAACGTCGCGAGGACCCCTGAACCGCGCCGCGTCCACGGTACGAGCCGAGGATGTTCCGCCGCGCCCGCTCGCGGGCGGCAGCGTCGCGGGGGACACCGGCGCCTATTCGTGGGACGAGGGCGGCAAGACGCGGACCGTCACGCTGAACCTGGAGGTCGCGGCGGACAATCGCCCGATGCTGGTGACCTACGTCTCGACGAAGTGCGGCGCCTGCACGCTGCGGGCGTCGCTAGGCAAGCAGAACCGACGCCGCTACGCCGCGCGGAGCTTCTCTCGCTGTCCGAAGTGGAAGAAGCGACGGAGCTCCGCGTGCAGCTCGCCGAAGCGCGCGCGTGACACGAACTCGCGCTCGAGGCGCGCGGTGAAGCGGCGCGCGTGGTCGTTCGCGACGCGGTAGCGCTCGCCCAGCTCGGTGCCCGGCGCGTGCTCGAAGGAGACGCCTTCGTACAGCCGCTCGCGGAGGACCCGGCTCGCCGACTCGTCGAAGCGCTCGACCGACGCGGCGAGGACGACGTACTTGTCGACCTCGGCCTGCAGCTCGAGCTCCAGCTGCGTCGCCTCGCGCCCGCGCGCGGCGCGGTCCGCGAGGTAGACGAAGTGGCTGACGCCTTCGATGATCTGGCACACGGGATCGAGCCCTCCGGCGAGCTGCGGCAGACGCAGGCTCATCTCGAGCACGCCGTCGTCGCCTTCGCGCACGAGGAGCGCCTCTCGCTCGCCTTCGCCCGCGGCGAGGACGACGCCGTCGACGTCGGCCGCGCGCTCGAGCTGGTCGAGGCGCTCGAGGCCGCTCTGTACGCGGCCGGCGAGCGCGATCTCCCGGACGAGGCCGGCGCCGTTTCCCTCGAGCGCCTTCGGCGGCATCGTCACGACAGGACGCGACCTCCGCCGCGCGGAGGAACGAAGCCGTGCGAGCTCAGGGCGTCGGCGAGGCGCTCGTTCCGCGTCTTCAGCCAGCGCTCGTACAGCTTGAGGAGGCCGCGCGACGTGGCGACGCCGCGCGCGAGCGTCGCGTTCGCGACCTCGGCGATCACCGCGACGAACTCGGCGAACCCCGCCGAGAGCTCGCGGAAGATGTCCGGGCCCTTCGCCTCCTCCTCCACGTTGGGCGACGAGCCGGGCACGAGGAGCGAGCCGGCGTTCTCGTACGCGGTGCGGCCGATGCCGATGACGTACTTCGTGTCGACGCCGCGGGCCTCGAAGTGATCGGCGAAGAACCCCGACGCGTAGAGGACGCCGTCTCCGAGCGTGCGTAGCTTCTCGAACCGCTCGGCGAGCTCGGTCGTGTGCAGGGCCTCGTCGAGCAGGAGCGTGAGTGACTTCTCCATCGTCCGCTCGACGGGGCTGCCGGGCTTGGCGAAGTCCGCCAGCAGTCCGACGACGTACGAGGTCGCGCCGTCCGAGGCGCTGACACCGCGCGATTTCATGGCGTCCTCGATCGCCTCTTCGAAGAAATCGGAAACCGACGACGTGGCCACGATCGACATGCCGAAACCTCCACTCAGAAAGCCACGAGGGCTCCCTTCCGGGGCGATCGCTTGCCCCGGGACGGAGTCCGGGTGACCTCCTATTCGTCGTATCCAAGAGCGGTGCCGTTCGCAATTTCACGTGCGAGTCCGCGCCGTTAGCGGCCGAGCGCGAGCAGCAGACGGGCGGGCGAGTGCCAATCTGCGACGTCACGGCCTACGCTTCAGCGATTCCGCATACTTACGGTGAACCGCTGCCTCTTGACGTGGGGTCCGTCGCGATTATGTTGCCGCCCGCGACCGTTAGCACTCGCCCTAGGTGAGTGCTAGCAAACGGCGCCCAAGACTCCTGCCCGCGCCCCGCGCGAGGGCCGGGCAAGCAAGCAAACCAGCCGAATAGCGGAGGAATCCAATGAACATTCGTCCCCTGCAGGACCGCGTCATCCTCAAGCGCGTGAAGGAAGAGGAGAAGACCAAGGGCGGAATCATCATCCCGGACACGGCGAAGGAGAAGCCGGTCGAGGGTGAGGTCGTCGCGGTCGGCAACGGCAAGGTGCTCGAGGACGGCACGCTGCGGAAGCTCGACGTGAAGGTCGGCGACCGCGTGCTCTTCGGCAAGTACAGCGGCACCGAGGTGAAGCTCGACGGTGAGGAGCGCCTCATCGTTCGCGAGGACGACATCCTCGCGGTGCTCGAGAAGTGATCGGAACCCGAGAAGAGATCTAGAGGTCGAAAATGGCAGCCAAGGAAATCGTCTACACCGAATCCGCTCGCAACCTGATCCTCTCGGGCGTCAACGCGCTCGCGGACGCCGTCAAGGTCACGCTCGGACCGAAGGGCCGCAACGTCGTCATCGAGAAGAGCTTCGGCTCGCCGACGGTGACCAAGGACGGCGTCACCGTCGCGAAGGAGATCGAGCTCGAGAACCGCTTCGAGAACATGGGCGCCCAGATGGTCCGTGAGGTCGCGTCGAAGACGAGCGACGTCGCGGGCGACGGCACCACGACGGCGACGGTGCTCGCGCAGGCGATCTACCGCGAGGGCTCGAAGCTCGTCGCGGCGGGCCACAACCCGATGGAGATCAAGCGCGGCGTCGACAAGGCGGTCGAGACCGTCACCGACGCGCTCAAGAAGATGGCGAAGCAGACCAAGGATCCGAAGGAGATCGCCCAGGTCGGCACCATCAGCGCGAACGGCGACAAGGAGATCGGCGAGAAGCTCGCGCAGGCCATGGAGAAGGTCGGCAAGGAAGGCGTCATCACCGTCGAAGAGAGCAAGACGGCCGAGACCGTGCTCGACGTCGTCGAGGGTATGCAGTTCGACCGCGGCTACCTCTCGCCGTACTTCGTGACGGACCCGGAGCGCATGGAGGCGGTGCT
>JBDHVD010000584.1:0-5358 GCA_039809525.1 Labilithrix sp.
GGCGTGCTTCAGCGCCCGGACGACGTTGGCCGACGCCCCGGACGTCGAGATCCCGAGCACCGCGTCGCGCGGCGTCGCCAGGACGTCGAGCTGGCGCTGGAACACGTCGCCGTAGTCGAGGTCGTTGCCGATCGCCGTGAGCAGCGCGGTGTCCGCCCCGAGGGGGATCGCCGGGAGCGCGCGTCGCTTCTCCACCACGGGATGGAGGAACTCCACCGCGACGTGCGCCGCGTCGCAGGCGGAGCCGCCGTTGCCCATGGTGTAGAGCCGTCCGCCGTCGTGCATCCGCGCGGCGAGCGCGCGCACACACGCCTCGAGCCGCGTCGCGTTCTCGTCGAAGAACCGCGCCGCGACGTCGTGGCTCTCCCGCACCTTCTTCGCGATCGACTCCTTCATGACGCCTCGCTCCCCAATCGGCCGTACTGGTAGTAGGCGGCGCACGCGCCCTCGGCGGAGACCATCGTCGCGCCGAGCGGCGACTGCGGGGTGCACGCCTTGCCGAAGGCGGGGCAGTCGCCCGGCTTCTTCAGCCCGCGCAGCACCTGGCCGCTGATGCAGAGCGGCGACTCGCACGTCGTCACGTCGTCGACCTCGAAGATGCGCTCGGCATCGTGCTCGCGGTACTCCGCGCGGAGGCGGTAGCCCGACTTGGGGATGGTGCCGACGCCGCGCCACTTGCGATCGACGACGTCGAACACGTCGAGCAGCAGCTCGCGCGCCGCCCGGTTGCCGTCGCGCGGGACGGTGCGCGCGTACTGGTTCGCGACCTCGGCGCGGCCTTGCTCGAGCTGCTGCACGCACTCGAGGACGCCGGCGAGCAGATCGACCGGCTCGAAGCCGGTGACCACGATCGGCACGCGGTAGCGATCGGCGAGGGCCTCGTACTCGCGGAGGCCCATGACCGCGCAGACGTGCCCCGGTCCGAGGAACGCCTGCACGCGGTTGCCGCGCGTCTGGAGGATCGAGGCGATCGCCGGGGGCACCAGCACGTGCGAGACGAGCATCGAGAAGTTCGTCACGCCGGTCCGCTTCGCGACGCGGACGGCCATCGCGTTGGCGGGGGCGGTGGTCTCGAACCCGATGCCGAAGAAGACCACCCGCTTGTCGGGGTTCTTCCGCGCGAGCGTCACCGCGTCGAGCGGCGCGTACACGATCCGCACGTCCGCGCCGCGGCTCCGGAGCGCGAGGAGGTCTCCACGCGAGCCCGGGACGCGGAGCATGTCCCCGAACGACGTGAAGATCACGTCGGGCCGCGAGGCGATGGCGTGGGCGCGATCGATGGTCTCGAGCGAGGTCACGCACACCGGGCACCCCGGTCCGTGCACCAGCTCGATCGCCTCCGGCAGCATCCGGTCGATGCCGTGACGCACGATCGAGTGGGTCTGGCCCCCGCACACCTCCATCAGCACCCACGGGCGCGTCGTCACTCGCGCGATCGCGTCGGCGATGCGTCGCGCCACGTCGGCGTCCCGGTATTCGTCGAGGTACTTCATTCCAGGCCCTCCTCTGCACCGGCGAGCTCGCGGAGCAGCGCGTACGTGCGCTCGGCCTCGCCGGCGTCGAGGCGCGCGATGGCGAAGCCGACGTGCACGAGCACGTAGTCGCCGGCGACCGCCTCGGGCACGCAGGCGAGACAGACCTCGCGGGAGACGCCGCCGAAGCGCACCGCTCCGAAGCGCACGCCGTCGTCGTCTTCGCGCACCGACACGATCTCACCAGGGATGCCGAGGCACATCGTTCACCCTCCCTTCGCCAGGCGATGAGCCGCGATCGCCGCCTGTCCGTAGGCGATCCCGCCGTCGTTCGCCGGCACGCGGCGGTGGACGAGCACCTCGAAGCCGTCGGCCGCGAGGCGCGCGGCGGCGCGCTCGGCGAGGCGCACGCTCTGGAAGCAGCCGCCGGAGAGGGCGACCAGCCCGAGCCCGTGACGGCGCCGGACGAGGCCGCACGCGGCGCGGACGATCTCGGCCATGGTCGCGTAGAAGCGCGACGCGATGCGCGCGGCGGGCTCTCCCGTCCGGTGGTCGCGCGCGATCGCCCGGATCGCCGGCCGGAGATCGATCTGGAACGGCCGCGCCTCCGCCTCGTCGAGCTCGAACGGATACGCGCGATCGTCGTCGCTCGCGCCGGCGAGCGCCTCGAGCTCGATCGCCGCCTGCGCCTCGTAGGTGATGCGCCTGCGCACCCCGAGGATCGCGGAGACCGCGTCGAACCAGCGCCCCGCGCCCGTGGCCTCCGGCGACGCGAGCCGGCCGCGGACGAGGCCCATCACCGATCGCGCGCGCGCGTCGTCGGGCAAGGGCTCGCCCGCATCGGAGAGCGCCGCGAGCGCGAGGCGCCAGGGCTCGCGGATCGCCGCCTCGCCTCCGGCGAGGGCGAGGGGGCGGAGGTGACCCATGCGGACGAAGCCCGCGAGGTCGAAGACGAGGACCTCGCCGCCCCACGCGTCGCCCGCCGGTCCGCATCCGGTCCCGTCGAACGCGATCCCGATCGCCGGTCCCGCGCGTCCGTGCTCCGCCAGGCACGCGGCGACGTGCGCGTGATGATGCTGGACGGCGACGGGACGGAGGCGCGAGGCGAGCGCCCACCGGGTGGTGGCGTACTCGGGGTGGAGATCGTGCGCGACGATCTCGGGCGAGATCCCGCGGAGCCGCGTGAGGTGCGCGACGACCTCCTCGAAGAACGATCGCGCCTCGAGCGACGCGAGGTCTCCGACGTGCTGCGAGAGGATCGCCTCGCGTCCCGCGGCGACGCACACCGCGTTCTTGAGGTCGGCGCCCACCGCGACGAGAGGCGGCGCATCGACGTCGAGCGGGAGCGGCTCGGGCGCGAGCCCCCGGCCCCGACGGACCGGCTGCACGCCGTCGCCGAGGACGCGCACCACCGAGTCGTCGGCGCGCGTGTGGATCGGGCGATCGTGGACGAGGAACGCGTCGGCGACGCTGGCGAGCGTGGCGAACGCGCCCTGCTCGTCCTTCGCGATCGGCTCCTCGGCGAGGTTCCCGCTGGTCATCACCAGCAGCGGCGCGGGGTCCTCGAGGAGGAGGACGTGGAGCGGCGTCGTGGGCAGCATCACGCCGAGCTCCGTCAGGCCGGGCGCGATGCCCGGCGCCAGCTCCGCCGAGGGCACGCGGGGCAAGAGCACGATCGGGCGTGCGGGCGAGCGGAGCGCGTCGCGCGCGCGCGGCGAGACCACGGCGATGCGCTCGACGGCCGCGAGGTCGCGCGCCATGAGCGCGAACGGCTTGTGCGGCCTCCGCTTGCGGTCGCGCAGCCGGCGCACGGCCGCCTCGTCCCGCGCGTCGACCGCGAGCTGGTAGCCGCCGAGGCCCTTCACCGCGACGATCGCCCCGCACGCGATCATGGCAGCGGCGCGCCGGACGGCGTCGTCGCCCTCCGCGATGCGCGTGTCGCCGACGATCAGCGCGACGCGAGGACCGCAGCGTGGGCACGCGATCGGCTCGGCGTGGAAGCGCCGATCGGCCGGGTCTTCGTACTCGGCGCGACACGCGTCGCACATCGCGAACGCGGCCATCGTGGTGCGCGCGCGGTCGTAGGGGAGATCGCGCACGATGGTGTAGCGCGGCCCGCAGTCGGTGCACGTCACGAAGGGATGGCGGAAGCGGCGACCGGCCGGGTCGCGCAGCTCGCGCGTGCACGCGTCGCAGATGCCGGTGTCGGCGGGCAGGTCCGCGCGCGCCGCGCCGGCGGCCCTCGCGCTCGGCGCCACGCGGAACTCGTGCTCGCCGCGCCGCGGGATCGACGCGACCTCGATCGCCTCGATGCGCGAGAGCGGCGGCGCGTCCCGGCGGAGGAGCTCGGGGAACGAGGCGAGGACGGCCGCATCGCCCTCCACCTCGATCACCACGCCCTCCGCGTCGTTGTAGACGAAGCCTCCGAGTCGCGCGGCGCGCGCGAGCCGGTACACGGTGGGCCGGAAGCCGACCCCCTGCACCGTGCCTCGAACGCGGATCGAGCAGCGCGCCTCCATCGGCGATCACATGCGCGACATGCGCAGGTACCGCCGCATCGCGGGGAGCTCGCGGACGAAGACGGCGAGCCCCGCGAGGACGAGCATCCCGAGCAGGCCCTGGGTGACGCGCGACACGCGCGGCTCTCTCTTGCGATTCCAATTCATGAGCACACCTCGTTCTCCAGCAGACGACGAATGAGCGTGATCGCAGGCTCGACGGCGGCGCGCACCGGCGCGCTCAGCTCCATGCCCTCCTCGAGATCGGCCGGCTCGCACCCCACGATGCGCGCGTTCGGGAGCGTGCCGTTCATCCAGCGCACCGCCGCGAGCACGGCGCTCGCGCTCATCGCGTGCGCGTCCGCGGGGGTGGCGGGGACCGCGAGCTCCTCGTCGGTGGACGGATCGATCACGTACAGCGTGCCGGGCGGTCCGCCCCGCGCGGTCGCGTCGACGAGGATGAGCAGCTCGGGCGGATCCATGAGCTCGAAGGCGAGGTGCACGCTGCGGACGCCGAAGTCGGCGACGCGCACGCCTTCGGGCAAGCGCTCGCGCTCGAGGCGCTCGGCGACCGCGACGCCGAAGCCGTCGTCACCGAGGAAGACGTTGCCGATGCCCGCGACGAGGACGCGCGTCATAGGCGCTCCACCTCGTCGGGGTAGTAGTAGTGGAAGCGCCCCTTCGCGCGGTGCATCGGCGCCGCCGGATCGTCGTCGAGGGTGACCGCGAGGTACGCGCGCCCGTCGACGTCGTGACGGACGGCTTCGATCGTCGCCGAGCGGCCCGCGAACAACAGGTCCTGCGCGTCGGTGCGCCGGCGGCGCGCGTCCGGACGGAGGCGCACGCGCGCGCCGACCGCCCAGGGGGCAGGGGAGCGCTCGCGCACCGCGCCGTGGAGCCGCGCGAGCTGCTCCTCGGTGAGCGCCAGCGCGCGGTCGACGATCTCCGCGGCGCGCGGATCGGTCGCGCGGGCGAGCGCGCGCTCCTCGGGCGTGAGGGTCCGCGTGCGGAGCGCGAGGAGCTCGTCGATCTCCGAGGCGTCGAAGAAGTCGCCCGGGCTCTCGGGCGCGATCGCCGGATGGTCGTACAGGATGATCGGCGACGAGAGCAGCAGATCGCGCCGCCCCGGCGCTCCCGCGAGGACCGGGTACGTGCCGGCGCAGGTGCACGCCGCGGCCGCGGCCCGGGCATGCTCGGGCGGATCGACGAGCGACACGAACGCGCCGGCCTCCGCGTGGAAGAGCAGGTGCGTCGAGACGAGCGCGGCGCGTACCGCGTCGGCGCGCGCCGCGTCGACGGGCGCGAACGGCGTGAGGTTCTCGACGCGGACGACGAGACGGGCGATCGCGCCTTCGTGCGCGAGACGGGCGTCGATGCGTCCGGACAGG
>JBDHVD010000585.1:0-5349 GCA_039809525.1 Labilithrix sp.
GACCGATCCGCGAGCGTGATCACGTCGCAGTTCGCCGGATTGGCGAGGACGTCGAAGTCCTCGACCGACAGGTGGAGGAACCGCATCACGAAGCAGCGGATGGTGAGGCCGTGCGTGACGATCAGGATGCGGTCGCTCGACCTCCGTTCGATCTGCCGCATCATCGACTCGAGAAAGCTCGAGGTGCGGTCGTAGCAGTCGGCTGGGCTCTCGCCGCCGCGGAAGCGGTAATAGAACCAGCCGTGCGTCTTCCGCAGCTCCTCTTGCGCTTCGATCGGCTCGTAGCCGTGCTCGACCTCGCGGAGGCGCGGGTCCTCGTAGCGGCCGAGCGGGAGCTGCGGCGGCTGGAGCCCGCAGCCGACGTAGATCTCGGTGAGGGTCTCGCGCGTCCGGCGATAGGGCGAGGTGTACACGAGCGCGCCGTCGAGGAACGCGCGCCCGATGCGCGCGCCGACGTCGCGTGCCTGTGCGGCTCCGCGTGGCGAGAGCGGGATCGCGTGGTCGCCGATCTCGTGCGCGAGCATCCGCCCGGTGTTGGCCTCCGACTCACCGTGGCGGACGAGCTTGATCACGAGCGACATGGTCTCTCACGAAGATAGCTCCGAACGACGGAGCACGCGGGCGCCGATGGTCGGGACGACGCCGAGGGTGAGGATGGTCGCGGTGACGAGGCCGCCGATGACGACGGTGGCGAGCGGGCGCTGCACCTCCGCGCCCGAGCCGGTCGCGAGCGCCATGGGCACGAAGCCGACGGCGGCGACGAGCGCGGTGGTGAGCACCGGACGAAAGCGCGCCTGCGCCGCGCTCCGCGCCGCTTCGATCGGCTCGTCACCGGCGGCGAGGCGCTCGCGCAGCGCGGAGACGAGGACGCTGCCGTTCAACGTGGCGACGCCGAAGAGGGCGAGCAGACCGACGATGGCGCTCACCGAGACGGGGAGGCCGCGCGCGGCGAGGGCGAGGAAGCCGCCGCTCGTCGCGAGCGGGACGTTCGCGAGGACGACGAGCGCGGCGCGGCCTTCGCCGAACGAGAGATAGAGGAGGACGAACACCGCGAGCAGCGTGGCGGGGACGAGGAGCGCGAAGCGCGACGCGGCGTGCACGAGGTGCTCGTACTGGCCGGCGATCTCGACGTGGTATCCCGGCGGCAGCTTCTCCGCCGCGAGGCGTCGCTGGACCTCGGCGACGAACGATCCGAGATCGCGGCCGCGGACGTTCGCCTCGATTTGCACGCGGCGGCGCGCGTTCTCGCGGCTCACGATCGCCGGGCCTTCCTCCATCTTGACGATCGCGAGGCTGCCGAGCGGCGCGCTCGCTCCGCCGGCGAGCGGGACGAGCGTGTCGGCCATCGCATCGGGCGTGGGGGGCGCGGGGAAGAGGACGCGCACGTCGAAGCGGCGCTCTCCGTCGACGAGCACCCCGACCGGGCGGCCGGCCTTCATCCCCTCGATCGTCGCCGCGAGCTCGCTCGGTGGGAGGCCGAGCCGTCCGGCGCGCGCGGGATCGGGACGGACGGTCAGGAGCGGGAGACCGGAGAGCGGCTCGACGCGCACGTCGGCGGCGCCGGGGATCGACGCAACGTCGTGCGCGGCGCGCGACGCGAGCTGCTCGAGCACGCCGAGATCGTCGCCGAAGATCTTGATGCCGACGTCGCTCCGCGTGCCGCCGAGCAGCTCGTTGGTGCGCATCTCGATGGGCATGGTGAAGGCGAACGCGGTGCCGGGCAGCTCGCGCGAGAGCGCCTCGGACATCTCCGACGAGAGCGACTCGCGCGTCACGCCTGCGCGCCAGGTCGACTTCGGGTGGAGCATCACGAACACGTCGGACTGCTCGATGCCCATGATGTCGGTCGCGACGTCGGGGCTGCCGGTGCGGGAGATGACCGTCTTCACCTCGGGGAAGCGCTTCACCGTGCGCTCGACGATGGTCGTGCCGCTGATGGCCTCGGCGAGCGACACGCTCGGGGGACGCGTGACCTGGACGACGATGTCGCCCTCCTCGAGGCGAGGCACGAACTCGATGCCGCGCGTGGCGCCCGCGAGGACGCCGAGCGCGAGCATCACGAGCGCGAGCGCGACGGCGATCGCGGGCCGGTGCAGGAGGCGCTCGAGGACCGGGGTGTAGCCGCGGCGGAGGAAGCGAACGACCCTCGGATCGCCCGCGTGGGCCTTGCCGAGCGCGATCGACGCGAGCGCGGGGACCCACGTGAAGGTGAGGACGATCGCGGTGGCGAGCGCGAAGAGCACGGTCATCGCCATCGGGCGGAACATCTTGCCCTCGACGCCCTCGAGGAGGAGCACGGGCACGTAGACGATCGCGATGATCACGACGCCGTAGGCGAGGGGACGGCCGACGATGCGCGCCTCGGAGACGATCGCGCGCGACGCGGCGACCTGCTGCGCGGCCATCGCCGCGAGCGCGCCCTCGACGACCACGACCGCACCGTCGACGACGAGGCCGAAGTCGATCGCGCCGAGGCTCATGAGGTTGCCGCTCGTGCCCGTGAGGCTCATGAACGCGAACGCGCCGAGCATCGCGAGCGGGATCGTCGTCGCGACGACCAGGCCGGCGCGCAGATCGCCGAGCAGGAGGAGGAGGACCACGATGACGACGACGCCGCCCTCGAGGAGCGAGTGGCGCACGGTGACGAGCACGCGGTCGACGAGCGAGGCGCGGTCGTAGAAGACGTTGACCTGCACGCCCTCCGGCAGGCGCTTCTCGATCTCGGCGAGCCGGACGCGGACGTTGCGGACGATCTCGTGGGCGTTGCCCCCGGCGATCATCTGCACCATCGCGTAGACCGTCTCTCCCTCGCCGTCGGCGGTCGCCGCGGAGAGGCGGAACGCACGGCTGTCGGACACGGTGGCGACGTCACGGACGAGGATGGGGATGCCGTCGCGGGTGGTGATCACCTGCGCCGCGACCGCGTCGACCGTGCGGTACGCGCCGTCGAGGCGGATCATCGCCTGCTCGTCGCCGCGCACGATCGCGCCGCCGCCGGTGGAGCGTCCGCCCGCGAGGAGCGCGCGCTCGACCTCGTCCTGGGTGATCTTGCGCGCGAGGAGATCGCCCGGGCGGAGGAGCACGTCGATCTGCCGGGTGTCGCCGCCCCAGGCGTTCACCTCGACGACGCCGGGCACGGTGCGGAGGCCGTAGGCGACCTCCCAGTCGAGGAGGGTGCGGATCTCCGCCGGCGTGTGCCCGGGCCACTTGATCGTGAAGTGCAGCACCTCGCCGAGGCCGGTGGTCATCGGGCCCATCTCGGGCGTGCCTGCGCCGCGCGTCGCCTCGCGCGCCGCGGGCAGGCGCTGCGAGACGAACGAGCGCGCCTCCGCGAGATCGAGGTCGTCGTCGAAGATGATCGTCACCGCCGACACGCCCGCGCGCGAGACGCTGCGCATCAGCTGCTTGCGGGGGATGCCCGCGAGCGCGAGCTCGACGGGCCTCGTGACGAGCGCCTCCACCTCGAGCGGCGAGAGGCCCGGCGCGGCGGTGAGCACCTGCACCTGCACGTTCGTCACGTCGGGGGTCGCGTCGACCGGCAGCGCGCGCCATCCGCGGACGCCGAGCAGCGAGAGCAGCAGCGTCATCAGCAGCACCGCCCACCGGTGGTCGACGCAGAGCGCGACGAGCCTCGCGATCATCACTCGCCTCCGAGCTCGCCGCGGATCAGCTCGCCCTTGAGCAGCACGCTGCCCTCGACGACGACCTGATCGCCCTCCTGGAGGCCGGCGCGGATCACGACTTCGTCCCCGATGTGGACGCCGGGCTCGACGGGACGCACCTCGAACGTGCCCTTCGCCGGCGTCGCGGCGAACGCGACGGTCGCGGTCTTCAGATCGACGAGGGCGGCCGCGGGCACGACGAGCGCTTCGCCGCCGGCGGCGCCCATCTCGATCTCGACGTCCGCCTGCGCGCCGCCGACCAGACCCTTGCACGTGCCCTCGGGCGCGAGGCGCACCTTGCGGCTGCGCGTCGACGGATCGACCTGCGGCAGCACCCCGAGGACGCGCGCCGGGCAGCGATCGGCCGCGCCGCGCGGCTTCACGCTCGCGGCGGTGCCGGCCGGCGGGACGTCCGCGCCGTCGGGGAGGCGGGCGTCGACGAGCACGTTGCCCTCGGACACGATCCGGAACAGGTGCGTGTCGGGCGTCACGTACGCACCGAGCGGAGCGCCGCGCTCGACCACCGTCCCGTCGACGGGGCTCCGCACCGGGAGCTGCGCGGCGATCGGCGGGACGGCGCCCTCGCCCGAGGTCGCCGGCGGCTCGGGGAGCCCGAGGTTCGTGAGCACCGTGCGGGCGGCGGCGAGATCGGCCCGCGCGAGATCGCGCTCGAGCCGCGCCTCGTCGAGCGCCGCCTGGGCCGCGGCCTCCGACGCGACCAGGCCCTCGAGGCGCGTCACCTTCCGCGCGGTGGTCTCGCTCCGCGAGCGCGCCCGCACGAGATCGGCGACGGCGCGCGCCGCCTCCGGCGAGTCGATCCACGCGAGCACCTGCCCGCGCTTCACGCGATCGCCCTCGCGGATCTCGAAGCGCGCGACGCGGCCGGGGAGGAGCGAGCCGGCCTCGGCCGCGCCCTCGGCGCTCGCCACGATGTCGGCCGGCAGGCGCACGATGCCGGTGGGCTTCTTGCGCACCACCGGGACGGTGCGCACGCGTCCCTCGTCGACGAGGCGCGGATCGACGCGCACGCCTCGCGCCGCGGGCGCAGGAGCTGCGCTCGCCGCGGGGGGCGGAGGCTCGGCGTGATCGCGCCGGCTGCATGCCGGCACGAGGAGCAGCGTGATGCATGCGTGCAGGATGCACGTTCTCATCGGGGACCTCGCGGGACCAGGGTGCCGGCGAGCGCGGCGACCCGGAGATCGGCCCGCTGGACGTCGGCCATCGCGCTCACCAGGCGCTCCTCGGCGGCGAGCGCCGAGCGTCGCGCGAGGAGGACCACGCCGAGATCGGCGGTCCCTGCGCCGTAGGAGAGGACGGCGGCGTCGAGCGCGCGACGGAGAGGCGCGACGACGCCGTCACGCAGCTGCACGCGGACCTCGCGCGTGTGCTCGCGCTCGTGCAGCGCGATCCGGACCTCGCGTTCGATCTCGCCGCGGAGGCGGCCGGCGTAGGCGCTGGCCGATGCCGCGATCGTGCCGAGGCGCGCGCTCTCGTAGCGGGCGGGATCGAAGAACGGCAGCGGCACGGTCACGAGGGCGGCGGCGGCGTGGTCGCCGGAGCCCTCGCGCCAGACGGTGGCGCCGACGGAGAAGAACGGACCGTTGGTCGCGTGCGCGACCGCGATCTCCGCATCGGCATGCGAGGCGCGTGCCTCGGCCGCGGTCACCGCGGGATGGTGGCTCGCGCC
>JBDHVD010000586.1:0-5305 GCA_039809525.1 Labilithrix sp.
GCGTCGGCATCGGCATCGGCATCGGCGTCGGCGTCGGCCGCCCCGGCGGCGACGACGAGCGCGGCGCCGACCGCCGAGCCCGCGCCCGCGCCTACGCCTACGCCCGCGCCGACGAGCGACGAGGCGCCGTGACCGTCAGCGCCACTTGAAGACGCGGACCGCGAGGGCGAACGCGCCGAGCCCCCACGCCGCCACGATCGCGAGCTTCGCCGCGACCGCCGAGAGCGAGGCGCCCTCGATCATGATCGCGCGGAGCGCGTCGTTGAGCGCCGTGAGCGGCAGGGCGCGGATGAGCGGCTGCATCGCATCGGGGAAGCGCGAGGCGGAGAAGAACACGCCCGAGCAGAGGAACATCGGGAACGAGACGAGGTTGATGAGCCCGCTCACCGTCTGCGTGGTCTCCGCGCGCGACGCCACGAGCAGCCCCACCGCGGCGAACGTCAGCCCGCCCACCAGCACCGCGAGCCCGACGCCGAGCACCGATCCGGTGATGCGCACGTCGAAGGCGACCCTCGCGAACACGAGCAGCGGCGGCACCTCGATCAGCAGGAGCAGCGCCCGCACGAACAAGAACGAGAGGAGCAGGTCGGCGCGGCGCATGGGCGTCGCCATCAGCCGCTTGAGCAGCTTCTTCACCCGCATCTCGACGAACGCGAAGCCGATGCCCCACAGCCCCGACGACATCAGCCCGAGGCCGACGAGACCGGGCACGAGGAAGTCGATGTAGCGCGACCCCGGCTCGGTCACCATGCGCGACGTGGTGGGGAACGCGTCGCGCCTCCCCTCGCCCCGCTGGAGCGCATCGTCGGTGACCGCGCGCGCGAGGCGGCTCTCGGGGCGCGTCGGATCGAACCGGTACGAGAAGCCGTCGGCCTCCGGCACCACCACCAGCGTCACCTTGCCCGTCCGCAGCGCGGCGGCGGCCTCGTCGGGCGGCAGCCCCTTCACCACCACGTCGCGATCGCCGTCGAGGAGCGCGCGCGCCCTCGCGGCCCGCACCGCGAGCGGCCCCGACGGCGCGGTCTCGACGGCGACGAACACCGGCTCGGGCGGGCGGTTGCGGAACGCGACGCCGAGGACGATCGAGAGGATGACGGGGAAGCCGAACGTCCAGAACAGCGCCGCCGGCTCGCGGTAGAAGAGCCGCAGCCGCGCGAGCGTCAGCTGGAGGATCGCCGAGCGGCTACTCACGGAGCTCGCGCCCGGTGAGGGTGACGAAGACGTCCTCGAGCGTCGCGTGGTGCGTCGACAGGTTCGTGAGCGCGAGCCCCGCCGCGTCGAGCGCCTCGAGCACCGCCGGCAGCGCGACGTGGAGGTGCTCGACGGTGAGCACCACGCGGCCCGCGTGCACGCGCGCGGCATGGACCGATGCGAGCGCACGGACGGTCTCGACGAACCCGTCGGGCACGGCCTCGAGCCCGATCTCCACGATCTGGCGGCCGCCGAGCGAGTCGATCAGCTCCTTCGGCGTGCCGAGCGCGATCATCTTCCCCTTGTCGACCACGCCGACGCGATCGCAGAGACGCTCCGCCTCGTCCATGTAGTGGGTCGTGAGGAGCACCGTGCCGCCCTTCTCCTTGAAGGCGAGCACGACGTCCCAGAGCATCCGGCGCGACTGCGGATCGAGGCCGGTGGTCGGCTCGTCGAGGAAGAGCAGCTTCGGGTTCCCCACGAGCGCGCAGGCCACCGCGAGCCGCTGCTTCTGGCCGCCGGAGAGCGTCTCGTAGCGCGCGTGCTCCTTGTCGCGCAGGGCGACGAGGTCGATCGCCTCCTCGACGTCGCGCCCGGCGGCATAGAACGAGCGGAAGAGCGCGACGGTCTCGCGCACGGTGAGCTTCTCCGGGAGGTTCGTCTCCTGCAGCGACACCCCGAGCTGCTCGCGGAGCGCGCGCTCGTCGCGTTCCCACCTCTTTCCGAGCACCTCGACGTCGCCGCCCGAAGGGGCGACGAGCCCCTCGAGGATCTCGACGGTCGTCGTCTTGCCTGCGCCGTTCGGTCCGAGGAGGCCGAAGCACTCGCCCGCGCGCACCTCGAGGTCGAGGCCGTCGACGGCAGTGACGTCGCCGTAACGCTTCGAGAGCCCGCGGCAGCGGATCGACAGCGGCGCGTCGCCCATGGAGGCGAAAGCACTATCATCGTATCCTCGCGCGCACCATGACGACGCTCACCAAGTCCCCCGCATGGCAGCAGCTCTCCGCGCACCACGACGCGATCGAGGGCGTGCACATGCGCGAGCTCTTCGCGAAGGACCCGGCGCGGTTCTCGAGGATGTCCCACGAGGCGTGCGGGCTGTTCGTGGACTGGTCGAAGCATCGCGCGACCGACGAGACGATGAAGCTCCTCGTCCAGCTCGCGGAGCAGGCGCAGGTCGCGCGGTGGCGCGACGCCATGTTCTCCGGCGAGAAGATCAACGGGACGGAGAAGCGCGCGGTGCTGCACGTGGCGCTCCGCAACCGCTCGAACCGCCCGATCCTCGTCGACGGCCACGACGTGATGCCCCAGGTGAACGCGGTGCTCGCGAAGATGCGCGACTTCACCGAGCGCGTGCGGAGCGGCGCGTGGAAGGGCCACACCGGAAAGTCGATCACCGACATCGTGAACATCGGCATCGGCGGCTCGGACCTCGGGCCGGTGATGGTCACCGAGGCGCTTCGTCCGTACTGGAAGGACGGCCTCCGCGTGCACTTCGTCTCGAACGTCGACGGCACCCACATCGCCGAGACGGTCCGGCGGGTCGACCCCGAGCGCACGCTCTTCATCGTCGCGTCGAAGACGTTCACCACGCTGGAGACGCTCACCAACGCGAAGACCGCGCGCGCCTGGCTGCTCGAGAAGCTCGGGGCGGACGCCGCGCAGAAGGGCGCCGTCGCGAAGCACTTCGTCGCGCTCTCGACCAACGCGAAGGAGGTCTCGGCGTTCGGCATCGACCCGGCGAACATGTTCGAGTTCTGGGACTGGGTCGGGGGCCGCTACTCGCTCTGGAGCGCGATCGGCCTGCCGATCGCCTGCGTCATCGGCATGGACCGCTTCGAGGAGCTCCTCACCGGCGCGCACGAGATGGACGAGCACTTCCGCACCGCGCCGCTGGAGAAGAACCTGCCGGTGATCCTCGGCATGCTCGGCATCTGGTACGCGAACTTCTTCGGCGCCGAGACGCACGCCATCCTCCCCTACGATCAGTACCTCCACCGCTTCCCCGCCTACTTCCAGCAGGGCGACATGGAGTCGAACGGCAAGCGCGTCGATCGTTCGGGCCGGCCGATCACCGACACCACGACCGGGCCGGTCATCTGGGGCGAGCCGGGCACCAACGGGCAGCACGCCTTCTACCAGCTCATCCACCAGGGAACGCGCCTCGTGCCGTGCGACTTCATCGCGCCGATCGAGTCGCACAACGACCTGACCCGGCTCGGCACCGACCACCACGAGATCCTCCTCGCGAACTTCTTCGCCCAGACCGAGGCCCTCATGCGCGGGAAGACGGAGGAGGAGGTCCGCGCGGAGGGCGTGCCCGCCGACCTCGTGCCGCACAAGGTCTTCCCCGGCAACCGCCCGACGACGTCGATCCTCGTGCAGAAGATCACCCCGAAGACGCTCGGCGCGCTCGTCGCGATGTACGAGCACAAGATCTTCGTCCAGGGGATCGTCTGGAACATCTACAGCTTCGATCAGTGGGGCGTGGAGCTCGGCAAGCAGCTCGCCTCGAAGATCCTCCCCGAGCTGCGCGCCCCCGGTCCGGTGACGACGCACGACGCGTCGACCAACGGGCTGATCGATCGCTACAAGCGCCTCAGGGCGCGTTGAGCTCTTTCGTCTTGTCGAGGAGGCTCGGCATCTCGCCGCGCAGGCGCTTCTGCCAGTCGCGCACGTCGGCGAGGTGCGCCCCCTCGGGGCACGCCTTCGCATAGCGCTCGAGCCGGGCGACGCCGCGCGCGACGTCCGACTCCGCGTCGCTCCGCGCCGCCGCGAGGAGCGCGCTGAAGTACGCGTCGTCGAGCGCGAACGGGTCGATCTCCTTGGCGACCGCGTTCTTCGCGATCGCCGCCTCGAAGTCGGCGATGGCGGCGTCGTAGTGCTCGGCGAGCTCGTTCGCCGTCGCCCGGTCGAACAGCGGCTCGGGTCCGGCGTCACCGTCGTCGAGCGCCTTCGTGGCGGCGGCGATCGCCTCCTCGTAGTCGCCTTGTTCGATGAGCTCCTTCGCGAACGACATCCCGTAGCGGCCGGCCATGACGTCGTCAGTAGCACAGGATAGAGTGCGGCCTCCGATGAAGACGATCTTCGTGACCGGCGCGGCGTCCGGCATCGGCAAGGCGACGGCGCTCCTCTTCGGCCGGCGGGGCTGGTTCGTGGGCTGCTACGACGTCGACGTGGACGGCGCGCGCCGCGTCGCCGAGGACGTCGGTGCGCGCGCGAGCCACGGCCGGCTCGACGTCACGAACGAGGAGTCGTGGCGGACCGCGGTGGCCGATTTCGAGGGCGCCGCCGGCGGAACGATGGACGTCCTCTTCAACTCCGCGGGCGTGCTCCGCATGGGCCGCTTCGAGGACGTCCGCGCCGACGCGTGCCGCCTCCAGCTCGAGGTGAACGTGATGGGGGTGGTCCTCGGCATCCAGACGTGCCTGTCCGTGCTCGAGCGGTCGAAGGGCGTCGTGGTGAACATGTCGAGCGCGTCGGCGATCTACGGGCAGCCCGAGCTCGCGGTGTACTCGGCGTCGAAGTTCGCCGTGCGCGCGCTCACCGAGGCGCTCGACATCGAGCTCGCGCCGCGCGGGATCCGCATCTGCGACGTCATGCCGGGCTACGTCGACACGCCGATGGTTCACTCGCAGCCCCACCGCGCGACCACGCTGGACAAGATGGGCGTGAAGCTCACGGCCGACGACGTCGCCGACTGGGTCTGGAAGGCCGCGCACGGGCGCGCGCTCCACTACGTCCCGCAGGCGAACGTCCGCGCGATGGGCCGCCTCGGCGGGCTCCTCCCCGAGCTCGGCCGGATCGTGATGCGCCGGATGGCGTCGCGCTGACAGGGCTGCTCTACTGCGATCCATGCTGCGCCGAATCTGCCTTCTCGCCGCGGTGACGACCGCCGTCACCGCCGGGATCGTGTTGCCCGCGGGCGTCTCCGGGTGCTCCAGCGAGGGCGAGAGCCTCTTCGACGAGGGCGCGCAGGTCGGCCTCGGGACCGGAGACGGCGGCGGCTCGAGCGGGTTCTTGCCGCCGGCTCCCCCTGCCGAGGACGGCGCGACCGCCTGCACGACGGGCAAGGCGTGCGGCGACGGCGGCGTCTGCGCGGGCAACGTGTGCT
>JBDHVD010000587.1:0-5284 GCA_039809525.1 Labilithrix sp.
AGATGCGCCGGAGGCCGAGCTCGCGGAAGGCGAACACGTGGACCATCTCGGAGAACGCCCGCCCGAGGCCGCGGCCCTTGTGCTCGGCGCCGCCGATCATCACCGCGAACTCCGCCGTGCGGCGGCGCCGCCCGCGGATGTCGGCGTCGCCGACGAGCTCGCCGTCGACGAACCCGAGGAAGCCGCGCCCGCCCGAGTCGCGGAGGTCGCGCCAGAAGTCGAGGACGTCCTCGCGCGACATCGTGCCCGACCCGTCCATCATCGAGGCGTTCTCGGGCGCGTTGTACCAGTCGCGCAGCCGGTCGGCGTGGCGCTCGAGCAGGTGGACGTCGGGCTCGATCGCCTCGAACGCGTGGCCACCCCGGTTCCAGACGAGACGGACGCGAGGCATCGGGTGCCGAAAGGATTACGCGCGGCAAAGGGGAGCGGAAGATGAAATTTTCATCACCTTCCAGGTCCGGTCGAGGGCGCGGAGGGGAGGCGACGGATGAAGAACCATTCATGTCGTCGTCCGGGGACATGAATCTTTCTTCATTCCGAGGCCGGCGCGGGCGCACGATCGCTCGGTCCGGGCGCGGTTTCGTCGATTCGCCGTCCCGCTCGATCCCGGACCGGCCTCGCCGGGGCCTGGACCCGACCGATCGCGATCGCCATGCTCGTTCGCGATGTCCGGCGTGAGGTCGCAGAGCCTCGACCTGTTCCCCGTCCACGTGAAGGTCTTCGACTTCGACGACGCGCCGGAGCTCAACCGCGGTCTCCTCGAGGCCGCGCGGAGCGATCCCGAGCTGCGGTCGTCGATCAGCGGCAAGAGCGTGCTCGCGCGGACCGATCCGTGGGTCGCGCCGCTCCGCCACCGCTTCGATCAGGCGATCGCGGCGTACCTCGGGGACGTGTTCCCGGGGCGCAAGGAGGGCTTCGACCTCGAGTCGTACGTCTTCTTCAACTACACGGACGGCTCGGCGTTCACCGCGGTGCACGACCATCTCGTCGAGGCGGACCTCGTCGCCATCTACTACGCGCTCGCCCCGGTCACCGAGGAGCGCCACGACACGTCGTACTACGCGATGGACGAGGGGATCCTCGTCCTCCACGATCCCCGCGCCGACGCGCGCGTCGATCGGCGGGGCCTCGCCTCGCGCGATCACTACCGGATCTATCCGCGGACCAACCGGCTCGTCATCCATCCCGCCGGGATCCGCCACTCGGTCACGCCGAGCCGCGGCTACGAGCGGCTCGCGGTGACGTGCACGGTGGCGGTCGATCGGAGCCGCCTGTTCGAGGGTTACGTGCGGAGCCGCATCCCCGGCGCCGAGGAACGCTGACGAGGAGATCACGACGTGCTCATCGCGCTCGCTTACAACCTCAAACGCGTCACCCCCCAGCTCGGCGGCGTCCTCGACGACGAGGCCGAGTACGACGGACCGGCGACGATCAAGGCGATCGCCAGCGCGATCGCGTCGCACGGCCACGACGTCGTCGAGATCGAGGCCGATCGCACCTTCCCGCACGCGGTGCTCGGCCTCCGCCCCGACGTGGTCTTCAACGTCGCCGAGGGCGCGCACGGCCGGAGCCGCGAGGCGCACGTGCCCTCGCTGCTCGAGCTGCTCGGCATCCCGTACACCGGATCGGATCCGGCGAGCCTCGTCCTCACCCTCGACAAGGCGGTCGCCAAGGCGATCGCGCGCGAGGCGGGGGTGCATACCGCGCGCTCGGTGGTGATGACCTCGGGCGACGAGCCGCTGCCGAGCGGGTTCGCGCTCCCTGCGATCGTCAAGCCGGTGGCCGAGGGGAGCTCGAAGGGCGTCCTCCCCGCGAGCGTCGCCACCACCGAGCCCGAGCTCCGCGAGCTCGCGCGCGCGATGGCCGTGCGCTACCGGCAGGGCGCGCTCGTCGAGGAGTTCCTCCCCGGCCGCGAGTTCACCGTCGCCGTGCTCGGCGAGCCCGCCGTCGCGCTGCCGCCGATGGAGGTCGTGCTCCGCACCGGCACCGAGCACCCGGTGTACAGCTTCGACCACAAGCTCGAGCCGAACGACGAGGTCCGCTACGAGGCGCCCGCCCAAGTCTCGCCCGAGCTCGATCGCGCCCTCCGCGATCTCGCGCTCCGTGCGTTCCGCGCGCTCGGGTGCCGGGACGTCGCGCGCATCGACGTGCGCATCGATCGCGACGGACGACCCGCGTTCATCGAGTGCAACCCGCTCCCCGGCCTCACCCCCGGCTGGTCGGACCTCTGCCTCATCGCGGACGCCGCCGGCATCGACTACCGCGCGCTCATCGGCCGGATCCTCGAGCCGGCGCTCCGCCGCGCGCACGCCGCCGCCCCGCCGAGCTACGAGAGGGCCGCGCTCGCCGGCTGAGCCATGCGCGTCCTGTTCTACGTCGACACCGGCGGCTCGACCGGCGGGCCGGGGATGCACTCGGTGCGCATCTGGCGCGCGCTGGCCGAGCGCTGCCCGGAGATGGTCGGTCCGCTCGTGATCCCGCGCGACCGCGAGGACCGGAGGATCTTCGCCGCCCAGATCGGCGACGCGAACGTCCGCGAGATCGGCGGCGCCGCGCTCGTCGACGCGTCGGCCGATCCGGTCGTCGTCCGCCGCTCCTTCTTCGCCGAGCTGTGCGCGCTCGCGCGCCGCGAGGGCTGCGATCACGTCCACGTGCTCTGGGGCTTCCTCCACCCCGAGCAGATCGAGGCGGTGCCCCCGCACGAGCGCCTCCCGGTCACCGTCACGCTCTGCGACGCGACCGCACGAGGCGAGGACGACGACGTCGACGCGATGTACTTCGGCAGCGATCGCTGGGAGCGCTACCTCCGCGAGGCGCTGCGCGTGCCCGCGGGCTACCTCGCGATCAGCGACAAGACGCGCGCCGACGCGCTCGCCAAGGACCTCCCGCCGGCCCTCGTCGACACCGTGCACCTGTGGGTCGATCCCGCGCTCGCGAAGATGCGGAGCGACGAGCACGAGGACTACGTCGCGTACGTCGGCGCGATCGCCGAGTACAAGGGCGTCGGGCACATCCTCGACTTCTCGCTCCTCTATCCCGAGTACCGCGTGCGGATGAGCGGCTACCCCGCGCGCGACTTCCCCGTCGAGTGGTCGCGGTATCCGTCGGTCGAGTACCTCGGCTACGTGGCCTACGCGGAGGTCGTGCGCCTGGTCGCCCGCGCGCGTGCGCTCCTCTTCCTCTCGTACTCCGAGGGCTTCGGCCTGCCGATGATCGAGGCGCAGACCCTCGGCGTGCCCTTGATCGTCAACCCGCGGAACCCGATGGTGCGCGAGCTCCTCGCGCCCGGCTCGTACGTCTCGGCGGGCAACGTCGCCTCGCCGACCTCGATCAAGACGGCGATCGCCGTCGCCACGCGCGATCGCGAGGCGCTCGTCGCCGCGGGCCTGGCGAACGCCGCGCGCTTCGACGAGACGCGCCAGATCGATCGCCTGGTGAGCGCGCTCCACCATCACCATGCGCGCCTCCGCGGAGAAGGGTGGGGGAGCTCGCCGTGACGCGCATCCTCCTCCTCTCGCCGGTCGAGCACGCGCCCCGGCCGGACACCGACCTGACGTCGATCGTCGCCGATCTCCTCGCCGCCCTCCGCACGCGGACCGCGTGCGAGACGATCCACGAAGCCGTGGAGAGCCTCGCGGACGTCGAGCGCGCGGTGCGCTCGGCGCGCCCCGACGTGGTGTTCAACGCGTGCGAGACGCTCGACGGGCGGAGCGAGGACGAGCCGCTCGTGCCCCTCCTGCTCGATCGCCTCCGCGTCCCTTATACCGGCAGCCCCGCGCGCTGCCTCCGGCGCTGCCTGCGCAAGGCCGAGGCCTCGGCGATCCTCGCCGCGGCGGGCGTCCCGATCCCCGCGACGTTCACCGGCGCGCCGCCGCCCTCGGCCTACCCGGTGATCGTGAAGCCGGAGCGCGAGGACGGCTCGGTGGGCATCCACGCGGGCTCCGTCGTGCACGACGAGGCGTCCCTCCGCCGCGCGATCGACGCGCTCGAGGCGAACGATCAGCCGGCGATCGTGCAGCGGTACGTCGAGGGCCGCGAGATCGCCGTCGCGTTCCTCGGCTGGCCCGAGCCGCGCGTGCTTCCGCCCGGCGAGATCCTCTACGACGAGGACGTGTTCGCCGGCCGCGCGCGCATCCTCACGTACGCGTCGAAGTGGGACGAGGGCTCGATCGACTACGGCGCCACCCGCTCGGTCGCCGCGGCCCTCGAGCCCGCGCTCCTCGCGCGCCTCTCCGGCTTCGCCCGCCGGGCCGCGCATGCGCTCGGCATGCGCGACTACGGGCGGGTCGACTTCCGCGTCGATGCGCAGGGCCACGCCTTCGTGATCGACGTGAACCCCAACTGCGACCTCTCGAGGGACGGCGGCTTCATGCGCGCGGCGCGCCGCGCGGGCCTCGGCTACGAGGACGCGACGTCCCTCATCCTCTCGGGCGCGCTCGCCCGGGCGGGCGGCTCTGCGGTGCGGCGCGCGGCGGGATGACGGCGCTCGCACGCGAGGACGCGTTCGCCGGGCAGTCGCTCGTGCGGATCATGCTGCGCATCGCGCTGCCGCTCACGCTGAGCGCGTCGGTGCGCTACGGCGTCGAGCTCTCGAACGCGTACTGGGTCGGCAAGCTCGGCGTCGCCGCGCTCTCCATCGTCACCGCGCTCGGCACGTTCATGACGCTCTCGAAGATGTTCGCGGGCGTCACCAGCGCCGGCACCTCCGCCGTCGTCGGGCGCATGGTGGGCGAGGGCCGCCGCCGCGAGGCGATCCGCATCGCGCAGAAGGTCACCGCCGTCGCCCTCGCGCTCGGGGCGGTCGTCGCGCTCGCCGCGCTCGCCGTCTCGTCCTACGCGCTCGATGCGCTCTCGTTCGAGGGCGAGCGCCGCGACGCCGCCACGCGCTACCTCTGGGTGCTGCTCCTCGGCCTGCCGTTCTCCTTCGGCATGATGGCGATGAACGGCGTGCTCGTCGGCCTCGGCCGCCCGCGCGCGAGCATGATCGCGAGCACCGCGTCGTTCCTCGTCGGCTTCGCGATGACCCCGTTCCTCCTGCGCGTCGTCGGCACCGGCGTGTGGGGCGCGGCCGTCGCGCAGATCGCGGGCGACACGTGCGGCTACGTCATCGGCCTCCGCGCCCTCCGCCTCCAGGCCGGCCCCGAGCACGCGCTCGCGTGGCCCAAGCGCTTCGCCAAGCTCCACGAGCTCTGGCCGGTCGTGCGGGTCGGCGCGCCGCTCACCGCCGATGCGGTCATCCACGGCACGGTGTGGTTCGCGCTCATCGCATTCCTCTCGCGCTTCG
>JBDHVD010000588.1:0-5276 GCA_039809525.1 Labilithrix sp.
GCGCTCTACACGCTCTCGAACGACGGGCGCTACGACCTCGTCGTCCTCGACACGCCTCCCTCGCGCAACGCGCTCGCGTTCCTCGAGGCGCCGCGCAAGCTCTCCATGTTCCTCGACGAGCGCATCATCGGGGTCTTCCTCCCGAAGAAGGGCGCGTTCATGCGGGCCGCCTCCGACCTCATCGAGAAGGTGTTCGTCCGGGCCTTCGGCGAGGGCTTCTTCCAGGAGCTGCAGGGCTTCCTCGGCGCGTTCTCCGGGATGTTCGGGGGCATGCGCGAGCACGCCGAAGCGGTCCGCAAGCTCCTCACCTCGGACGAGGCCGCGTTCCTCCTCGTGACGAGCCCCGAGCCGGCGGCGCTCGCGGAGGCCGGGTTCTTCCAGGCGAAGATCAAGGAGCTCGGCCTGCCGTTCGCGGGCTACGTGCTCAACCGCAGCTGGGCCTACACGCGCGGCTTCGTCGGACCGGAGAGCATCGCGCTGTCGGGCGACGCCGACGAGGTCGAGCGCGTCGCGCTCGCCAAGCTCCGCCAGCTCGCCGAGCAGGAGCGCTGGCGCGCGCAGCGCGATCGCGACCTCCTCGCACGCCTGAAGATGGAGACCGCCGCGGGCTCGGCCATCGCGACGCCTCATCTGGGCGGGGCGGTCGAGGATCTGGGGGGTCTGGCCCGGCTTGCACGGAATCTCGTTCGACTCGACGCAGCCTGATAGGATCGGTCCGGCGGGGTGGTCGACCGCCCGACAAGCCGCCCAGACCGATGAAGGCCGTCGACTTCTACAAACTTCCGCGCGCGATCCAGGACCGCTTCGTCGGTTCGGTCATGAGCGGCTTTCCGCCGGCCCCGATGCTGGCGGCGAAGGGCGGGACACGCACGAAGGTGATGTGGCTCGCCGTGAGCTTCGCCTCCTTCGTGGTGCTCGTCGTCGCCGCGCGCCTCGGATACGGCTCGCTCGACAGCGCGCTGTCGCTCCACTCGGCCAAGGCGCTGCCGCTGTACGTCGGCCTCGTCTTCGGGATCGCGTTCGGCCTCGTGCAGGCCTTCAACTGGCTCGTCCGCGAGAAGGCGCTGCCCTACGCGTCCGGCGTGTACCTGTTCCCGGCGTGCGTGATCGACGCGCGGAACGATCAGTTCAAGGTCTACGACACGAAGGACCTCGCGGCGGTCGAGGTCGTCGGCGCCGCCATCCGCGTGGCGTTCGCCGGCGGGACGCAGTTCCTCTTCCCCGTCGATCCGAAGAACGCGCAGGCGATCGTCGCGGAGATCAACGCCGCGCGCGACCGCTCGATGCACGCGCACGCGACCGACGACCCGAAGGAGCTCGTCGCCGTCGATCCGCTCCACAATCCGCGCTTCTCGAGCCCCGTCGGCCCGCGCGATCCGTACGCGATGAAGCGGCCGCCGTGGGGCAAGCTCGGCGTCGCCGTCGCCGGCGCGGTCGGCGTGGTCCTCGGCCCGTCCTTGTGGGCGCTGCGCAACAACGGCAGCGACAACCGCATGTATGCGATCGCGAAGCACGAGGACAAGACGTCCTTCTATCGCGACTACCTCGCCCACGGCTCGAAGTACGAGGCCGAGGTCTCGAACGTCGATCTCCCGCGCGCCGAGCTGCACGAGGCGATCGCGCAGGGCACCGCCGAGGCGCTCCTCGCGTTCAAGAAGAAGCACCCGACGCCCGATCCCCAGATCGCGAAGGAGATGAACCTCGCGATCCGCTCCTCGATGCTCTCGGAGCTCGAGAAGGCGAAGGCCGTCGGATCGCTCGCCGCGCTGAACGACTTCGCGAAGAAGTACCCCGAGCACGGCGTCGAGCCGGAGCTCCGCGCGGCGATCCACGCGGTCTACGCGCGCGAGCTCGAGGCCTACAAGAAGCGCGCGCCGCAGAAGGACAAGGCGGCGATCGCGTTCGTCGAGCGCCTCTTCGCGTGGGCGGAGAAGAAGGGCCCGAAGATCGAGGTCCGCTTCAAGCGCAAGCCGCAGACGACGCTCGAGCGCGCCGACCAGTTCGTGCTCAAGCACCCCAACTTCATGGGCGTGGTGACGTACCCGTCGCGCTTCTTCGACGAGAAGCACGCCGTCCCGCGCGAGCAGGCGCTGGGCAAGCTCCTCGCGCAGCACTTCGACCAGGACCTCAGCCCCGAGCTGTTCGAGGTCTCCGTCGGTGCCGCGGTGCCGACCGAGACCGAGAACCTCCCGGACGTGACCGTGCCGACGCTCTTCGTCTCGCACGGCGCCGAGTGGTCGGGGCACTCGCTGAACAGCAACCGGCCGCGCGGGGTGTTCGTCGGGCTCCAGTTCAACTTCGACGCGACCTTCGTGATCCCGGGCGACCCGAAGCCGTACAAGCACAACGCGCCGGTGTACAAGCCGTACGCGCCGGTCGCCATCCTCAAGGAAGAGGACCCGCTGCCGGGGCCGGGGCAGGCCGAGGAGAAGGTCTACGAGTCGATGGCGTCGGACGCGTTCGACAGGTTCGGCAAGATCTTCCTCTCGCTCTTCTTCACCGACAAGCCGAAGAAGGCGGAGTAGGCACGCACCCGTGACCTTCGGCGATCGGCCGGAGGTCGACGCGGTCGCCGTCGTAGACGAAGCCTCCCTCGAACGGATCGCCCGCGAGGAAGAGCGGCGTGTCGAGATCGACGATGCGGAAGCCGCCGAGGCCCGCGGCGATGGAGGCGGACGTGCCCATCGCGAGCCGCGTCTCGACGAGGCCGCCGACCATGCGCTCGAGGCCGGCCTTCTCCGCCGCGCGCGCGATCGCGACGGCCTCGTGCACGCCCGACTTCATGATCTTCATGTTCACCGCGTCGCCCGCGCCGCGCCGCGCCGCCTCGACGACGTCGGACGCGCGCGTGATCGACTCGTCGAGCGCGATGCGAAGCCCGGTCTTCGCGCGGACCTCCGCGAGCGCGTCCCAGTCGCCCGGCGCGATCGGCTGCTCGAACTGCGTGGGGACCACGCCGTGCCGCGCGAGCTCCTTCGCCAGGCGGATCGCCTCGTCGGCGCCGAAGCCTCCGTTCGCATCGAGCATCAGCTCGGCGTCCGGGCGCGCGGCGTGGACGGCGAGGATCCGCGCGACGTCGTGATCCACGTCGCGTCCGCCGACCTTGATCTTCAGCGTGCGGAACGCGGGGAACGCGCGGGCGTCCCGCGCCGCCTCCTCGACCGTGCCGGTCACGATGGTGACGTCGGTGACGAGCTGCTCCTCGGCGCCGCCGAACAGCGCGCGCAGCGATCGCTTCTGCGCGCGTGCGAGGCCGTCGACCATCGCGGTCTCCACCGCGCAGCGCGCCGAGGCGCAGACGTCGAGCTCGATCCGCTCGCCCGCGTCGCGGCCGACGATCGCCTCGACGGCGCGCTCGAGATCGGCGAGCGCGCGGGCCTGCGTCTCGCCGTTGAAGGCGGGGAAGGGCGCGGCCTCGCCGAAGCCGCGCGCCCCGCACGCGAGCTCGACGACGAACAGCGCGTTGCTCGCCGTCTCCTGCGCGCCGCCGGCGATGCCGAACGACTGCCTCATCGCGACGTCGAGGGGCCGCGCGGACGCGGCGACGATCGTGGTGTCCTTCATCGTGCACGCGCATTCTGTCACAGGCGACCCGCCGCCGGCCGGTGCCCGCCTTCCGGGTCGTTTCACCCGTTCAATCGAACGAGTTGAACAGGTCGTGGAGGGGCTGCCGCCGGCCGGTGCCCCCCCGCGCGGTCAGCGGCCGAGGAGCTCGAGCGTCCGCTCGGCGACGCGCACGAGCTGCAGCGAGCACGGCTCGCATCCGCCGCCGCAGCATCGCGGCCATCGCTCGCGCGGATCGCGGAGCAGCGGCCGGACGATGTCGACGTACTCGGGCGCGAGGCCGTTCTCGCGCGCCGCCTGCTCGAGCGCCTCGTCGAGCGTCATCTACTCGACGAGGAACGCCTTGTACGCGGCGTCGTTCGGCGGACGCCCGAGGAACTTCGCGACGAGGTTGGACGCCTCGTCGGTGCCGCCCGGCGCGAGCACCGCCGCGCGGTAGTCGGCGGCGGTCTTCGGGTTGAGCAGGCCCTCCTTCTTGAAGCGCGTGAACAGGTCCTGCGCGATCGACAGCGCCCACTGGTAGCCGTAGTAGCCGGCGTCGTAGCCGATCAGGTGGCCGAAGCTCGCCTGGAAGTGCGTGCCGTCGACGTACTTGAACGGCGTGTACGCGTCGTTCACCTCGGCGAGCACCTTCGTGGTGTCGAAGCCGGGCTCGCGCGTGTGGTAGCTCTGATCGAGCGCGGCGAGGAACAGCTGGCGCTGCGTCGCGAGCGCGCGGCCGAAGCTGCGCGAGCGGAGCATCTTCGCGTGCAGCTCCTTCGGCAGCGGCGCGTTCGTCTCGTGGTGGCGCGCGAAGAGATCGAGCGTCTCCTTCGCCCAGGCCCACTCCTCGAGCATCTGCGACGGCGACTCGACGAAGTCGCGCGGGACGCTCGTGCCGGCGAACGCCGAGAGCTCCGACTCGCTGAGGAGGTGGTGCATCACGTGGCCGAACTCGTGGAAGAAGGTGACCGCGTCCTGATGGGTCATCAGCGCGGGCGCGGCGCCGCCGGGCTTGGGGAAGTTGCACTCGATCGCGGCGATCGGCAGAAGGCGCGAGCCGTCCTGCATCTTCACCGTGTCGCGGATGCCGAACACGGCGGCGTGCTTGTACTTGCCGTCGCGCGGGTAGAGGTCGAAGTAGAAGCGGCCGAGGACGGCGCCCTTGCCGTCGAGGACCTCCATCGCCTCGACGTCGGGGTGCCACGTCGGCGCGCCCTCGGCCTTGCGGAACTGCACGCCGAACAGCTTCGACGTGATGGTGAGGAGCCCCTCCTTCACCCGCCGGACCTCGAAGTACTTGCTCACCTCCTTCGAGTCGAGGCCGTACTTCGCCTTGCGGACCTGGTCCTCGAGGTAGAGGCGATCGGACGGCGGGATCGCGTCGGTCGTCTTGCCTCCGAGCTTCACGTGCTGCGCCTTGAACTCGGCGAGCTCGCTCTGGCCCTTCTTCGCGAGGTGCTTCTTGATGCTCTCGAGGAAGCCGGCGACGGTCTTCGGGTCCTTCGCCATGCGCATCTCGAGGACGTAGTCCGCCCACGTCGCGTAGCCGAGGAGCTTCGCCTTCTCCCAGCGGAGCTTCAGGATCTTCTCGAGGACGGCGATGTTCTTGTCGGCCGCGCGGTTGTCGAACTGCTTGTAGAGATCGAGCGCGACCTTGCGGTCCTTCGCGTAGGTGATGACCGGGAAGTAGTCCGGGTAGTCCGTGGTGACGTGGACCTTGCCGTCGGCGC
>JBDHVD010000589.1:0-5252 GCA_039809525.1 Labilithrix sp.
GGCGGCTGGCGCACGATGGTCGAGGCCGTCGCCATGCGCACCTTCGGGCTGGGCGGCGATTCGGAGGTGGCGCTGGCCGACGGCGCGCTGGAGGCGAAGCTGAAGCTCGGCCCGCGCCGGCTGGTGCCGCTGGCGCTCGCCGCCCATCTGCACGGCGAGGCCGTGATCCGCGTGCTGGAGCGGCAGGATGTGGATCTCGCCCTCGCCGGTCTGCGGGACGTCGAGGCGCTTCACGACCTCCAGCATGCGGAGATACGCGCGCTCGCTCGCGACCATCACGATGGCGTTCGTTCGTCCGTCGGCGACGATCTTCGTGACGTGGAGGTCCCCGGCGCCGCTCGTGCTCGCCGCCGGTGCCGCCGCCGGCGCGGCCGTCGCCGTCGCCGCGCCCCGCTTGCCGAGCGTCCGCGCCGGCGTGGGCGCGGGCGTCGTCGCCGCGCTGCCGCTCGCCTTCGTCTCGAAGAGCTCCTGGAGCTGCTTCGCGATCTCCTCCGCCGATGCGTAGTGGACCGGCTCGATGTAGATTCGATCGCCCGTGGACTCGACGTCGATCTCCTCGACGACGCGCATCATGCGCTCGATGTTCGCGCCGGTGTCGGTGACGATGATCATGTTGCCGGGGCCGAACACCGTGATGTCGGCCTCCTTGCTCTTCAGCTTCGCCAGCACCGCCGCGGCGTCGTCGGCGCTGATGTTCGCGAGGCGGTGCATGCGCGTCACCGACCGGTCCTCGCGCGGCGTCCCCTGCGCGTCGCCGTGGACGGGCGCTCCGGACGACGCCTCGTCGATCGCGACGATCTTCAGGAAGCGGCCGTGCGGCACGACCGTGAGCTTGTTGGCCTCGAGGATCGACAGGAACGCCTGGTAGGCCTCGGCGACGGTGACCTTCTGCGGACAGTAGACGCTCGCCTTCAGGTTCTTCAGCTTCGCGCCGAAGACGAAGCGCTTGCCCGTGAGCTGCGAGACGACGCGAACGAGCTCCGTGAGATCGGCGTCCTCGAGCGAGAACGCCACCTTGTAGTTGGGCGATCGCGGCTCGAACTCCAGCGCGCTGTCGAACCGCGAGAGGTCCGGCCCGGGCGCCTTCTGCGCCGGACGCTTCGGCTCCGCGCGCGCCGGCCGGACGAGGAGCCCCACCCCGAGCACCGCGAGCGCGGCCGGCCGACCGAATCGTTTGACCGCCAATCGTTTGGGCTCCAACGATCCGCACCATAGCCGGTCTTGCCGCGCGACATGGCGTCGCAAGTTGCAACACCGTCGTCAGGCGCGCCCACCGGTGCTAGCGATGCCGCTCCGAGAAAGGAGCTTCCCCATGCCCCAGTTCGAGCCGTACCTCACGTTCGCCGGGAACTGCGCCGAGGCGATGCGCACCTACGAGAAGATCCTCGGCGGAAAGCTCACGCTGATGAAGATGGGCGACTCGCCGATGGCGGCCCCGAACGCGCCGCCGGAGGCCCGCGAGCGCATCATGCACGCGCGCCTCGAGCTCGACGGGCGGTCGCTCATGGCCTCCGACACCATGCCGGACATGACGTACGACGGCATGCACGGCGTGTCGATCTCGCTCGCCTTCGCCGACGTCGCGCAGGCGAAGAAGGTCTTCGACGCCCTCGCCGACGGCGGCAAGGTGATCATGCCCCTCCAGAAGACCTTCTGGGTCGAGTCCTTCGGGATGCTCGTCGATCGCTTCGGCACGCACTGGATGGTGAACGGCGGAACACCCGCCGCGATGTGAGCCGCCCGACCGTCACTCGACGGCGTCGGCTTCCTCGCGGGAGATGACGCCGTCGACCTCGATGGTGTCGAGCGCACGCACGACGAGCTCGGCGACGAGCCCGGGCTGCGGCTGCGCGCTCGACCGCGCGAGCGCGGCGGCGACCTCGTCCTTCGTCACCTTGCCGTCGTGGTTCGCGTCGACCGCATCGAACCCGCCGAGCTGCTTCCAGATCGCGACGGCAAACGCATCGACGAGCGCGAGGCGGATCGAGCGCCCGCTGTCCTCCGCCGGGATGCGCTCGGGGTGCGTGCGGGCGAACGCCACGAGCGGCTCGATCGCGTCGAGCCCGAGGAAGAAGTTCCGCACCGTCGCGATCCGGTACGCGCGGTCGGGATCGAACGGCGCGCCCGCGACGGTCACGAGCCGGTCGCCGTCCATCGTCATGCCGTCGTCGACCTGGAGGAACCCGCCCGACTCGCGCGGCGCGTGCCGGCGCGACGCGGCGATCGCCTCGGCCACCACCCGGCCGGGCAGGTGCACGATCGCCATCTCGTTGTCGAACGGGATCTCGGCCTCGAGCGCCCCGTACGTGAGCGCGCCGCGGTGCTCGCGCGCGCCGCGGATCGCCCCTCCGTTGACCAGGCATCCCTCGGCGCCGAGCGCATCGCGCAAGCGCGAGGTGACGAGCGTCCCGAGCGACGTCTGACGCACGCGGGTGCCGATCGACGACAGCGCCTCGCCCTCGGCGAGCGTGAGGAGCGTCGCCTCCTGGAGCGCCGCGACCTTCGCCATGTGCCGCTCGACCCGCGCGCGGAGCTCGGCGTCGTCCGGATAGGCCGCGACCTCCTCCAGGCGCACCGTCGCGCGGACCGTCCCCGCGTCCGCCTCGATGTCGACGATCGCCGCACGATGCGCGTCCATCCCCGCCTTCACCAGGATCGTGCCCGCGATCTCCTCGACGAGCGGCTCGTGCTCGTGCCCTCCGCAGATCACCGGGAACGGACGCCCTCGCTCCGCCGCGGCGGCGGCGAGCGCGCGATCGTCGTGCACGAACTGGTGCGTGAGCGGCACCACGAACGCGCATCGCTCTTCGCGGATCAGGCGCTCCGCCTCGCGCAGCGCCGCTTCGTTCGCGCTCTCGACGGGGAGGCCGCCGAACGGCGCGCGGCGATAGACGCCGGGATCGTTCATCACCACGCCGAGGAGCCCCACGCGCACGCCGCCCGCCTCGATCACGTCCGATCGCCGGAGCGCGGGGTCGAAGGCGCGGACGTTCGTGGCGAGCCACTTCGCCCGGAGCTCGTGGACGCGCGCGAGCAGCTCCTCGCTCGTGAGATCGTCCTCGTGGTTGCCGAACGTGACGTGGGTGACGCCGATCGCGTCGAGGCACTCGATCATCGCCCGGCCCGAGTCGATGCTCGAGAGCAGGCTCGGCGAGAGGAAGTCCCCGGCGACGAAGACGAGGAGCGCGTCCGCCGGATCGTTCTCCGCATGATGGCGGACGAGGCTCCGGAGGCGAGGCAGGTTGTCGAGGACGTAGACGTCGTTGACGGAGACGATGCGGAGCTTCATGGACGGGGCAGACGGAACGCCTCTCCCATGCTACGCGAAGCGCGGCATGCCTTCGGTCGAGAACGTCGAGCGACGCCTCTTTCGCACGCTGCGCGACACGTGCCGGAGCCACGATCTCGTCACCGGCGGTGACCGCGTGCTCGTGGCCCTGTCGGGCGGCAAGGACAGCTACACGCTCGTCCGTCTGCTCCAGCAGTACGTCCGCGCGCTCGAGGGCACGGTCGAGCTCGTGGTCGTGCATCTCGATCAGGGCCAGCCCGGCTACGACGGCGCGCCCCTCGCCCGATGGCTCGAGGCGAGCGGGCTGCCGTTCGAGATCCTCCGCGAGGACACGTACTCGGTCGTCACCGACAAGCTCGCCCCCGGATCGACCTACTGCTCGCTCTGCTCGCGGCTCCGGCGCGGCATCCTCTACTCCGCCGCCGAGCGTCTCGGCTGCAACAAGATCGCGCTCGGTCATCACCGCGACGACGGCCTCGAGACGTTCCTCATGAACCTCCTCTACGGCGGCAAGCTCCAGGCGATGCCGCCGAAGTTCACGACCGACGACGGCCGCTTCGAGGTGATCCGCCCGCTGATCGACTGCGCCGAGCAGGACATCGCGTCGTTCGCCGAGGCGCAGCGCTTCCCCATCCTGCCGTGCAGGCTGTGCGGCTCGCAGGAGGGCAACAAGCGCGAGCGCGTCGCGCGGCTGCTCGAGGACCTCGAGCGCGAGAACCCTCACGTGCGCGCGATCATGGCGACGGCGCTCGCGAACGTGCGTCCGACGCACCTGCTCGATCCCGAGGTGCGCGACGCCTGGGCGGCGCGGCCCGCGTCGGTGAGGCCGGCCCAGCCCCGCCCGACCGCGCAGAACTTCGAGGCCAAGCCGGTCGCCGCGAGGCGCCTCCCCGTCCTCTGACCCGGGGGAAGCGAGAACCATGGTCGAGGGCATGACCAGCCCTCCGGACCCTGGAAATTCCGCGCACCTGCGCGTCGGAGAGGCTGGCACTCCGCTCGCATGCGAGCCTCGGTGATGCCGAGGAGCGCGCACGCGGACGACGACGCCCCGACCGTCGATCGGTTCGAGAGCTCCGGGGTCCGCTCCAAGCACGAGCGCACGCACGAGCGCGACGAGGACCTCGAACGCACCACCGAGATCCCCGCCGCCCGGCAGCGCATCTTCGCCGGACGCTACGTGCTCGGCGAGACGCTCGGCGTCGGCGGCATGTCCATGGTCGTCGCCGCGCACGACACGGTGACCGGACGCGAGGTGGCGCTGAAGCTGCCCCGCGCGCGCGCCGGTCGCGACACCCAGCTCCGCCGCGCCCGTCGCGAGGCCGCGGCGACGACGAGCATCGACGACGCGTTCGTCTGTCACGTCGACGAGGTCTCGATCGAGGGCAGCCAGCCGATCCTCGTCATGGAGCGCCTGCGCGGCGAGACGCTGCGCGACCGCATGCGCCGTCATGGGCCGCTCGCCTTCGGCGAGGCCGTCGAGATCGTCTCGCAGCTCCTCGACGCGCTCGACGCGGTGCACGAGGCGGGCGTCATCCATCGCGACGTGAAGCCCGCGAACGTCTTCCTCGCGGAGGACGGCGTGAAGCTCATCGACTTCGGCGTCGCCACGCGCGCGGGCCACCTGGCGAACGACTTCCGCACCGAGTCGCTCGAGGCGTTCGGCACCGTCGACTACCTCGCGCCCGAGCGCATCGTCGAGCAGGCGTCGATCGATCACCGTGTCGACCTCTGGGCCGCCGGCATCACGCTCTTCGTCGCGCTCACCGGCGAGCATCCGTTCCGGCGCGAGCGATGGGAAGAGCAGGTCCGCGTGACGTTGCTCGACGATCCCCCGCTCGTGAGCGCGCTGCGGAGCGACGTTCCGCTCGCGGTCGATCACGTCATCCGCATGGCGCTCGCCAAGGACCGGGAGCGCCGGTTCGCCTCGGCGCGCGCCTTCCGGGGCGCCCTCCGCGCGGCATCC
>JBDHVD010000590.1:0-5247 GCA_039809525.1 Labilithrix sp.
CTTCGTGTCGTCGTCCTTGGTGCGGTAGGCACACGGGTCGCTCTTGCTGTGGCCGAACAGGCGCCACGTCGAACACTCGAGCAGGGCGGGGCCCCCGCCGGCGCGCGCGCGGGCGAGCAGCGGCCCGGCCGCCGCGAGCACGTCGCCGAGGCGGTTGCCGTCGCAGCGCGCCGTCGCCATGAAGCGTGCGCTCGCCCTCGCCTGCCTCGCCCTCGCCCTCGTCGCGTGCGCCGCGGACGCGGGCGATCCTTCGACCGTCGCGACGGGCGGGGACGAGTCGGACCTGACCGCGGCCACGGCGGCGCGGCTCGGCGTGCCGCTCGACGTCCTCCGCGCGACCTTCTACGTGAAGTCGTCGCCGATCGATCAGAGCAGCCTCGGCGTCGTGCTCGCGGGCGGCGTCGCGTTCGCGCCCGGTGCATCGAGCCGCGCGCTGCCCTCGATCACCACGCTCGATCGGAAGCCCTTCGCGCCGCTCCCCTCCGCGCGCGTCGACGTCGCCGATGCCGGCGAGGGCTTCGATGCGCTCGTCGACTTCGACGGCGCGACGAGCGATGCCGGCGCTCGCCTCCTCGGCGGGAGCCCGCCGCCGCTGTTCGATCGCGCCTCGCTCCGCGTCGGGATGACGTGCCGCGTGCTCGGCACCGACATGGACATGTACGCGGCCGGACCGCCGAAGGTGATCAGCCTCGAGGGCACCGTCGACCGCATCGACGAGCACGTGCTCGTGAAGACGGCGCGCAGCACCGGCGGCGACGGCACGCTCCTCGTCTGCGACGGCAAGCTCGCGGGGGTGCAGGCGGGCGCCGGCTCGCAGGGCACCTTCCACGAATTCCGCGCGGTCGATGCGTCGCTCGTCACCGCGTTCGAGCACGCGCGCGACGAGGCATGCCGCCGGGCCGCGCGCTGCCGGTGACTGGGTAGCGCGCGATCCAGAGGGCGCACGGCGGACCGCCATTTCCGGCCCGGATCGCAGGCGCGCGGGATGGCACCCGATGTGCTCCGTGCACGCCCATGCGGTGGTGGCTCGTCCCGGCGTGCATGCTCACGGCGATCGCGTGCGGCGGCTCCGGGGACGCCCCGGCCGGCGCAGGCGGATCGGAGCCGGGCGATCCGACGCCGGGCGGACCGCCCGCGAGCACGCCCGACGGCGGCGCCGGCGAGGAGCCGGTCGTCGGGACGTTCCCGAAGGGCTTCGTGTTCGGCACGGCGATCGCCGGCTTCCAGGTCGACATGGGCTGCCCCACCGTCGCCGCGGAGCGGTGCGAGGACCGGAGCAGCGACTGGTACCAGTGGATCACGACGAAGCGCATCCTCGACAACCCCCTCCTCTTCATGTCGAAGGAGCCGCCCTCGGTCGGACCGGGGTTCTACGAGCTCTACGAGAAGGACCTCGACAACGCCGCGGGCAAGGGGCCGTCCGAGCTCGGCAACGGCGCGGTGCGCCTGTCGATCGAGTGGAGCCGCATCTTCCCGAAGCCGACCTGGGGGATCACGAGCCACGCCGCGCTCCGGACGATCGCGAGCGCCGACGGGCTCGCGTTCTATCACCGGGTCTTCGCCGCGATGAAGGCGCGCGGGCTCTCGCCGTTCGTCACCGTCAACCACTACTCGCTCCCGCTCTGGGTGCACGACGGCAACGCGTGCAACGAGGACCTCGCGAAGTGCATCGCCGACGGCAAGGGCGGCTGGGCCGATCCGAACCGCGCGCGCATCGTCAACGAGCTGTCGAAGTACGCCGCGTTCCTCGCCGACGAGTACGGCGCCGAGGTCGATCGCTGGGCGACGCTGAACGAGCCCTTCTCGGCGGTGGTGGTCGCGGGGTACCTCGCGAGCACGCCGATGCGCTCGAATCCTCCGGGGCTCAGCGGGCCGTGGATGAACATCGAGGGGGCGAAGACCGCGGCCGCCGCGATGGTCGAGGCGCACGCGCGCATCTACGACGCGATCAAGGCGTACGACAAGGTCGACGCGGACGGCGACGGCAAGAAGGCCGAGGTCGGCATCGTCTACCCCTACTCCGAGATCCAGAAGACCGGCACGACCCCCGAGCACGAGCAGGCGGCGGCGAACGCGAAGTACTTCTTCGAGGACATGTTCATGGACGGCGCCTGCGAAGGCCGCCTCGACGAGAAGTGGGATCAGGGGCCGGGCAAGGCGCCCGTGCGCAGCGATCTCGCGAATCGCTGCGACTTCATCGGCGTGAACTACTATTTCCGATTCCCGGCCAAACCGGGATTTTTGCCCGGCGGCGTGAGCGGGCTCATCTCGCCCTTCATGACGTTCGACATGCTCGCGCCGTTCGAGGCGAATCCGCACGGCATGTACGCGGCGCTGAAGAGCGCGAGCAAGTACGGCCGGCCGCTCTACGTGGCGGAGACGGGGACCACGCAGGACGACGAGCCGCGCGGGGCGGCGTGGGTGGTCCAGACCCTCTCCGAGGTGCGCCGGGCGATCGCCGACGGGATCGACGTGCGCGGGTACTTCGCGTGGTCCCTGATGGACAACTACGAGTGGAACCACGGCATGAGCATGAAGTTCGGGCTCTACCAGGTGGACCCGACGACGAAGGCGCGCGCGCTCCGCGACGCGGGCGTGGAGTACGCGGCGATCAGCAAGAGCCGCGACATCCCTGCCGCGCTCGCGCAGAAGTACGCCGGCGCCTTCCCGCCCTGACTGCGCCCGTCGGACGCACCGAATACCCCTCAGGGAGTATTCGGACAAACCGGAAGTACCACCCAGGGAGTACGGGATACCCCCTAGGTGGTATCAAAAATTTAAATGATCTCGAAACGATGGCCGGGTCGTTGCCGACTTCGATCGCACGCATATAGTGCGCGGTTCGAAGAGGGCGGGAATTATCCGAATCGGCATTCGGGTAATCCGCAGTAGCCATTGATTCGATATGACGATCCCTTCGTGAATCGACTCTACGAGGACGTCGCCTCGTTGATCGAAGGACAGTCCGGCGATCCGGACGCGATCGCCGCGCGGCTCCACGAGCTCGCTTCGGCGAACAACCGCGCGGTCGCGCGCTACCGGCAGCGCTCGGTGGCCGATCTCGGCATACCGGACACCGCGTTCCGCGGCGCCTCGGTCTTCCATTTCGACGAGTCGAACATCGCGCGCACGTTCCGCACGAGCGGGACCTCCGGGCCCGATCGCGGCTCGGCCGCCTACTCCGAGCGCGGGCTCGACCTGATGAAGCGCTCGATCGTCGCGAACGGGCGACGTCATGTCTTCGCCGGGCTCGACCGGCCCGCGGTCGTGCGCCTGGTCCCCGAGTCGCGGGTGATCCCCGACGGGGTGATGCCGTACGGCATGGACATCCTCTCGCAGACGTTCGGCGCCCCGGAGGCGAGCGAGTCCGTCGTCGGCCCGACGGGGCTCGACCTCGAGCGGCTGATCACGCTGCTCGATCGCGCGGTCGTCGATCGGCGGCCGGTGGTGATGATCGGCGGGTCGTTCGCCTTCGTGCACCTCTGCGACGCGCTCACCGCGCGCGGCAAGTCCTGGGAGCTGCCGGCCGGCTCGCGGATGATCGACGCCGGCGGCTTCAAGGGCCGCTCGCGCGAGCTCGACGTCGACGCACTCCGCGGCGCCGTCGGCACGGTCTTCGGCATCGCGCGCGCCTCGTGCAACAACATCTTCGGCATGACGGAGCTGGCGAGCCAGCTCTACGACGCCGCGGACGTCCCGCTCGGTCCGAAGGGCGAGCGCCCCAAGGGGACGACGCACTTCGTCGGACCGCGCGTGCGCGACCCGTTCTCGTGGCGTCACGCCTCGCGCGGGCCCGGCCTGCTCGAGGTCGCCGACCTCTGCATCCTCGACCGCCCCCACGTCGTCCTCACCGGCGACTGGGCGGTCGCGGGAGAGCAGGGCGTGGCGATCACCGGACGCGTGCGTCCGTCGGAGAGCCGCGGCTGCGCGCTCCACTTCGAGTCTCGCTCCGCCCTCCTCGCCGGGAGCAACTGACATGGATTCATCCGCGATCTCCTGGCTGCCCCCGTCCGCCACCGATCTCGCGCTCGAGCGCGTGCAGGTCACCGTCGCCACGCCTCCCGACCGCGAGCTCACGTTCGCGTGCGAGCGTCCTCGCCCCGGCGAGTGGGCCGCGGCCGCAATGCGCCTCCGCGAGGCGGGCCGGCGCCTGCGCGCCATGCCCGTCGCCGACATCGTGGCGGCGATCGACCGCGTCGCCGCCCGGTGGTGCGATCCGTCCTGGCCGATCCGCCAGGCGGTCCGCGATCGCGTCGCCGCGGTGAACGGCTTCTCGCGCGCCGCCGTCGACCGCAGCTTCGATCTCGAGCTCCGGAACTACCGCGCCGACAGCCTGTGGCGCACGCTGCGCCGCGAGCTCCGCGATCCGAGCGTGCTCGACACCCTCCGGCCCGACGCCGAGGTGGGCGGCGCGACGATGGCGATCGGCCCGGAGCTCGTCCTCGCGATCTTCACCGGCAACGTCCCGGGGCTGCCTGCGCTCTCGCTCGTGCGCTCGCTGCTCGTGAAGGCGCCGGTGATCGCGAAGGTCGCGAGCGGCGAGCCGACGTTCGCGGCGGCCTTCGCCAAGAGCCTCCACGACGAGTGCCCCGCGCTCGGCGAGGCGCTGCTCGTGACGTACTGGGGCCGCGAGGAGCGCGAGGTGCTCACCGAGCTCGCGCGCGAGGTCGACATGGTGATCGCGTACGGCGGACGCGACGCGATCCGCACGCTCCGCGAGACCTTGCCGCCGACCATTCGCGTGGTCGAGCACGGGCACAAGCTGTCGTTCGGCTATCTGTCGAAGGGATACGTGGCCGAGCGCGGCGTGCCGGAGATCGCCCGCGCCATCGCCGCGGACGTGGCGGCGTTCAACCAGCACGCCTGCATCGCGCCTCAGACCTACTTCGTCGAGGGCCCGCGGGCGAACGCGGCCGAGATCGCCGGCGCGGTCGCGGGCGCGCTCACGCGCGAGAGCGAGACCTGCCCGCTCGGCGATCTCCGCACGGGCGACGCCGCGCGGCTCCGCCTCGCCCGCGCCCAGGCGGCGTGGCGCGCGGCCTCGTCCGAGAGCCATGGCGCCTGGCACGACGACGCGCTCGAGTGGACCGTGGTCCTCGACGACGCGCTCACGCTGCCGGACGGCATGGGCAACCGGTTCCTCCGCATCGTGCCGGTGGACGGCCTCGCGTCCGTCCTCGAGCAGCTCCGGCCGGTGCGCGCGTACCTGCAGAACGTCGGTCTGGGCTGCACCGACGCGGAGCTCGG
>JBDHVD010000591.1:0-5246 GCA_039809525.1 Labilithrix sp.
GAGCATCACGACGAGGACGAGCGGCACGAGGAAGCGCGCGGCGCCGGACGAGCGCGGCGCGACCTGCGCGACGAGCGATCCCGGCGGCGGTCGCGACAGCGGCGGAACCGGCGCGGGCGGAGGCGGCGCCGACACCGGCGGCGCAGGTGCAGGCGCGCCCGCGAGCGGGAGCGTGCCGGCGAAGCCGGGCGGGATCTTCGCCATCGGCCGGGTGTACTCGAGCGGCAGCTCCTCGGACGAGATCGGCCCCTCGTCGACGAGCGGCGGCAGGTCGAGCACCGGCCCGGGCCCGGGCGTCGTCTGGCGCGGGGCGAAGCGCTCGGTCTCCGGCGCCGGCTCGTCCGCGGGCGCGGGGGCGGGGCGCTGGCGGAGAACGAACGTCGGTCCGTCGCTCGAAACCGCGGCGGAGGCGGCGGGCACGTCGCGCAGCGTGATCGGCGGCGCGCTCGTGTAGACCTCGTCGCTCTTCGAGAAGTCGCGCATCACCGTGAGCTCGTCGTCGGTCGGCGCGCGGCGCGTCGGGACGGACGGCGCGATCGCGAGATCGGGCACGCTCGAGGTGAGCACCTCGGCCTCGTGGTCGAGCGACATGCGCGCCCAGCGGAGCGCCTCGCGCATCGCCTTCGCGTCGTCCCAGCGATCGTGGCGCTCGAACTCGAGCGCGCGATCGATCACCGACGCGACGGCGCGCGGGACGTTCGGTGCCACGTCGCGGAGCTTCCGCGCGGGCGTGCGTGCGGTCGCGATGAGCTTCGACTTCGCCGAGCCGCCGGCGTGCACCGGCTCGCCGGTGATCATGGTGAAGAGCGTCGCGCCGAGCGCCCAGAGATCGCTGCGCGCGTCGACCTCCTCGCGGCGGCCGAGCGCCTGCTCGGGCGGCATGAAGGCGGGCGTGCCGAGGACCATGCCGACGCCGGTGACGTCGCTCGAGTCCTTGCCGTCGTTCCAGCGCGCCACGCCGAAGTCGAGCAGCTTCACCTCTCCCTCGCGCGTGAGGAAGACGTTCTCCGGCTTCAGGTCGCGGTGGAGGACGTCCTTCGCATGCGCCGCCGCGAGCACGTCGAGGACGCCGTCGGCGATGCCGAGCACGTCGCCGAGCGGGATCCGGCCGCCGAGGCGCTTCCGGCGCGACTCGACGTCTTCGCCCTCGAGCAGCTCCATCACGAGGAAGGGGCAGCCGTCGTCGGTGACGTCGTCGTCGATCGCGCGCACGACGCCGCGGTGGCCGATGCTGTTGGCGAAGTAGCCCTCGCGCTTGAAGCGCTCGCGCATCTGCGGGTCGGACGCGAGCTCGCGGTGCATCACCTTGAGCGCGACCCGGCTGCCGTTCCGGTGGGTCGCGGCGTACACGTTCGCCATCGAGCCGGTGGCGACGAAGGTGTCCACCCTGTACTTGTCGCGGATCATCGAGCCGATGCGTCCGCGCGTCGTCACCCCGGGCCTCCGGAATCGATCCTATCATGCGTGCGCTCATGCGCGTGCACCTGGTCGACGGAACCTTCGAGCTCTTTCGTGCCCACTTCTCTCCGCGTCCCTCGCGAAAGGCGCGCGGCGTCGACGTCAAGGCGACGGTCGGCATGGTCGCGAACATGCTCGCGCTGCTGTCGGACCCGGAGGAGGCCGTCACCCACCTCGCGGTCGCGTTCGACAACCCCATCGTCTCCTTCCGCAACGAGCTCTTCGACGGCTACAAGAGCGACGAAGGGGTGCCCCCCGAGCTCCGCGCGCAGTTCGATCTCGCCGAGGAGGCGATGCGCGCCTGCGGCATCGTGGTCTGGTCGATGGACCGCTGGGAGGCGGACGACGCGCTCGCGACGGCGGCGACGCGCTTCCAGGCCGAGGTCGATCAGGTGCGGATCCTCACGCCCGACAAGGACCTCGGCCAGGTGATCGCGGGCGACCGCGTGGTGCAGGTCGACCGCATCCGGCGGAAGCTCATCGACGAGACGGTCGTCCGGACCGTGCGGGGCGTCGCGCCTTCGAGCATCCCGGACCTCCTCGGCCTCGTCGGCGACACGTCCGACGGCATCCCCGGGCTGCCCGGCTTCGGCGCGAAGTCGGCCGCCGCGGTGCTCGCGCGGTGGGGCACGATCGAGGCGATCCCCGACGACGACCGCGCCTGGGACGTGAAGGTCACCGGCGCGCCGCGGCTCGCGAAGACGCTCGCGTCGATGCGGGGCGAGGCGCTCCTCTACAAGAAGCTGGCGACGCTGGTCCGCGACGTGCCCCTGCGCGAGTCGCTCGACGAGCTCCGGTTCCGCGGCGTGCCGCGGAAGGCGTACGAGGCCTTGTGCGATCAGCTCGAGCTCCGGGACCTGCGGACGCGTCCCGGACGCTGGGCGGATTGATCAGAAGGTGACGCCGAAGACGTCGCGGAACTTGGCGTAGGGCTCCTTGTTCGGATCGACGTCGGCGAGGCCGACGCGCAGGGACGTCGTCTCTCCGTCACCCCACGGCCACCAGAGCCCGAACACCATGAGCCCGTTGATCGGACCGGTCGAGAGCACGAGCTGTCCCTGACGGACGCCGCCGCAGCGCTCGACGACGTCGCGGAGCTGCGCCGGCGCGCGCGCGATGCTGGTCGACGTCCACTCGTTCTGGAGCGCGAGCTTCGTCGCGGTGCGCGCCTGCGGCTCCTGCTCGGTGGTGAACGACGACGTCACGCAGAGCAGGCGCGAGTCCCAGCTCCAGCCGCGCGTGGGCCAGGACGCCTTCATCCGTCCGAGGCTCTCGAAGAGCGGTTGCCACGCGTCGTTCCAGCCGCGAATCGTCATGGCGGAGAGTCTACGTCAGTACGGGACGACAGGGCCACCGACGATCGCGCCACCAGGCGCGCGGGCATACAGGCGCAGATGGCTGCCGGGCCGGAGCGTGTTCGTGTTGGGTACGTACAGCTTGAGGACGTGGGGACCGGCCGCGAGGCTCCCGAGCTTTCCCCCGTCGTCGTTGATGAAGTGGTTGTTCTCGACGACGGCGATCCACACCGTCAGCTTGCCGACGTCGACCTGACCGGCCGCCGCGAGCTCGCGGGGGAGCTCCTCGGCGCCGCCGATGGTGTCGGCGCGGAAGCCGTGCACCGGCGCGCCCTTCTCGTCGGTCGTGACCAGGTACAGGGCGTCCGCCGGCCCCTCGACCGTCGTCGTGAAGACGAGGTCGCGGTTGCCGTCCGGGTTGATGACGCCCTCCTTCATGCTGATCTTGTCGACGTTCAGGTTCTCCTGGTGGATGGAGAACGCCGTGACCTTCGTCGTCGTCGGCCCGGCGGGCGACGGCTTCTGTCCGGGCTCCTGCACGGAGGTCTCGGGCGCCTTCTGGCAGCCGACCATCGTGCCCAGAATCGTGAGAAGGAGAGCGGTGCGGAGGACGGCCGGAGCGCGTTTCACGCCCCTGCTTCTATCATCTGTGCGACGCTCGTGACGATGCGATCGCTCGCTGCCGCCCCCGCCTCGTTCGTGGACGCCGGCACCGGCGAGCCGGCGTTCGGCTCCTACGCCGGTCCGCTCCCGCGCATCGAGCTGCCCGGCCTCGGCCTGCGCGACCGCGTCGCGCGTCGCAAGCGCTGGCTGTACCTCGCGCTCGCGTCCGAGGAGGTCTGGGTGTCGCTCGCGGTCGTGCGGACGGGCTACGCCTCCACCGCGTTCGGCTTCGCCTACGACCTCGTGAAGAGGACGATGCTCGTCGATCGGACGGTGCTCGGTCCGACCGCGGCCACGCGCGTCGCCGACGGGCCGCACGAGCAGGGTGCGCTCGCGCGCTTCTCGCTCGGACGCTCGAACGTCGTGCTCGCCCGCTCGGGCGCGCGGATGGACGTGCGTGCGCAGCTCGGCGCGCTCGAGGTCGAGGCGGTGGTCGACGAGAGCCAGGCGCCGCCGTCGGTGAGCGCGATCGCGCCGCTCGGCGGGAGGCTGGTGAACGCGACGGAGAAGCGGGCGCTCGCGAAGGTGAGCGGCGTCGCGCGCGCGGCCGGGCGCACGTTCGATCTCTCGCGCGCGTCGGCCGGCTGGGACTACACGCACGGGCTCCTGCCCCGGCACACGCGCTGGCACTGGGCCTTCGCGCTCGGGACGACGACGGACGGCGCCCCGATCGCGTTCAACGTGGTCGAGGGCTTCGTCGGCGAAGCGGAGTGCGCCGCCTTCTTCGACGGCCGGGTCCACCCCATCGCCGAGCCGCGGTTCGAGATGGACGTCGAGCGCCCGTCGTCTCCGTGGAGGCTGCGCGGCGAGGGGATCGATCTGGCGTTCGCCCCCGGCGCGGTGCACGCGCAGCACACGAAGCTGGTCGTGATCCGGTCGCGCTTCGTCCAGCCGGTCGGGACGTTCGAGGGCACGCTCCGCATCGGCGGGCGCGACGTCCGGGTGGAGGGCCTGCCCGGCGTGGTCGAGGACCAGGACGTCCTCTGGTGACCGCCGTCACGCGAAGATCACCGCCGGCGCGACGAGCACGAACGCGATCACGACGGCGCTGAAGATCTTCTGGACGTTCAACGACATGGGGCTCACCCGGCGTCTTACGAACGCGCCGGGAGAAAGTTCCATTACAGTGCCCGGCTCGATGCCCTACCGGGAAGGCGAGGCAGTCCCCGAAGCGAGCGAGCTGCCGCGCGTCCTGACGCTCCGCGACGCGACCATGCTGGTGGTCTCGTCGGTCATCGGGGTCGGCATCTTCTTCACCCCGGGCGGCGTGGCGAAGCTCCTGCCGAGCCCGGGTTGGTTCTTCGCCGCGTGGCTCGCCGGCGGCGTCCTCGCGCTCGCGGGTGCGCTCGCGAACGCCGAGCTCGGGTCGATGTTCCCGCGCGCCGGCGGCAACTACGTCTACCTCACCCACGCGTACCACCCGATGGCCGGCTTCATGGTCGGGTGGCTGACGTTCTTCGCCATCTTCTCGGGGACCGTCGCGACGCTCGCCGTCGGGTCGACGCTCTCGCTCGGCGCGTTCGTGCAGCTCTCGCCGCTGGCCAGCACCGTCGTCGCCGTCACCGTCATCTGGATCGCCTCGGCGGTGAACGCGTATGCCACGCGCGCGGGGGCGTTCCTCAACACGTCGACCGCGTACCTCAAGCTCGGCGCGATCGTGCTCCTCGTCGGCGCCGGGATCTTCCTCGGCGGCGGCAAGAGCGACGCCTTCGCGAGCGCCGGGAGCGGCTCGCTGTCCGCGCTCGGCGTCGCGCTCTCGCCGGTCATCTTCTCGTACCTCGGGTGGAATGCGAGCGTGTACGTCGCGGGCGAGATCGCGAACCCGGGGAA
>JBDHVD010000592.1:0-5245 GCA_039809525.1 Labilithrix sp.
CGACCCGCCGGTCTACTCGACAAACAGGTCGGGGCGGGGCCACCCGGTCCCCTCCGCGGAGACGGGTCGCAGGGGGCGGGGACTTGGCGCCGCGCGGAGGATCGGGTACGCGGGCAGGCGTCGTGCTGAAGTGCTCGAAGTACGTGCCGTTGCTCGCTCTTTTCGCCGTCGTCGCGTGCAAGCGCCACGACCCCGAGGCGACGCAGGAGTCGACGACGGAGACCACCGCCGGCGCGGAGGACGCGGGGCCGTCGACGGTCGAGGCCGTCGATGCCGGGACGGGGACGCGCCCCACGATCTACGCGCTCGACTTCATCACGCCCGTGTTCAGCGGGATGGAGTGGCCGCCGAAGGATCCGGAGAAGGCGAAGGAGGAGCGGCAGGGGGTGATGCGCCTCGGCTACCTCCGTCGCGGCACGGCGGTCGAGGTGAAGCCGAACGTCGTGAAGAAGGGCAACTGCCCCGAGGGTTGGTACGAGCTCGTCACCGGCGGGTACGTCTGCGGCAAGTTCGCGACGACCGACGCGAACAGCAAGGACCTCGCGAGCGCGCCCCACGCGCCGTTCGCCGAGGGCGGGCTGCCGTACGAGTACGGGCTGAACATCACGAACGGCACGCCGATGTACCGGAGGCGTCCGCTCAAGCGAGAGCGCAAGGACCTCGAGAAGGGGCTCGCCGTCGGCAAGACGAAGAAGGACGCCGGACCCGTCCAGGTGAGCGCCGATCCCGACGCGCCCTGGTACATGAAGGACAACAAGGGCCAGCGGCCGCAGGTGAAGATCGACGAGCTGCGGGCCGGCGAGCAGGGTGGTCTCGTCGTGTTCCGGATGGTGCGCGGCTTCTACCTCGGGCTCGACAAGGAGCTCTCGACGCCGTCGGGGAAGTTCTGGCGCACGACGCAGGGGTTCCTCGTCCCCTCCGATCACGTGCTCGTGCACAAGGCGACGAGCGAGCTCCAGGGCGTCGATCTCGCGGCGCCCGGCGAGAAGCGTCACCTGCCGCTCGGCTGGATCACGAACCCCGAGCAGTGGAAGTACAAGATCGGCGAGGACGGGAAGGTCCACCGCAACGAGCACGTCGATCGCTTCACCGTCGTGCAGCTGACCGGCCAGCGGAAGGTCGCCGAGGACAAGGCCTACTGGGAGACCGAAGAGGGCTGGTGGATGCGCGACATGGACGGGACGATCGCGCGTCCGAGCCCCGCACCGAAGGACCTCGCGCCGGGCGAGAAGTGGATCGACGTGAACCTCTCGACGCAGACCCTGATCGCGTTCGAGGGCGACAAGCCGGTGTTCGCGACGCTCGTCTCGACGGGGCGGCACAACAACGAGGACAAGACGAAGGACCACCGCACGGTGCAGGGTGAGTTCCGCATCCGCGAGAAGCACGTCGCGGCCACGATGGAAGACGACGGGGCCGCCGACGGCCCGTACTCGATCCAGGACGTGCCGTGGATCATGTACTTCGAGGGGAGCTACGCGCTCCACGGCGCGTTCTGGCACTCGAAGTTCGGGCACGAGCGCAGCCACGGGTGCGTGAACCTGCACCCGATCGACGCGCGTCACGTCTTCGCCTGGGCCGGACCGAACCTCCCGAGCGGCTGGCACGGTGTGAAGGCGACGAAGGACAACCAGGGCACGCGCGTCGTCGTGCACGAGTAGCGCGCGTGACGCGCGGGGACACGCGTCAGAACGAGTAGCCGGTCTGGAGCAAGAGGCGCGGGAGCACGCCGGGCATCGCGAGCGGAAGGCGCGACGGATCGTTCGGCATGTCGTACGCGAGGAACGACGCGCCGACGCCGCCGCCGATCGTGAGACCGAACGAGGTCACGGTCTGCGCGCCGATGTCGACCGCGCCGCCGAACCCGTAGACGCGCTCGAGCTCGACCGCGAGATCGCGGCCGAGCCGCGGATACGCGACGGGCATCGCCACGAACGATCCGCCGATGAACAGTCCGTCCGCGCCGCGGCGCCCCGTGTAGAGGCGATAGCCGAGCTCGCCGCCGAAGCCGGGCGACGTCGCGCGATCGCGGATCTCCATGCCGCCCGCGAACGGCCTCACCATCGAGACGGGCACCGACTGCACGTAGCCGGTCGCGACGACCGCCTGGTGGGGGAGGAAGGAGTACTCGACATTTCCGCCATACCGCTGGATGACGAACGCGAGCGGATTGATCGTGAGCGCGAGCGGACGGCGTGTGTCGTCCTGCCTCGACTCGCGCGTGCGCTCGCCGTCCTCCTTCGCGGCGGCCGCGGCGGGCGAGGAAGTCAGGCCCACCGCGAGCACGCCGAACGCTGCGAGCACGAATGCACGAAGAGACATCGTCCTGCCTCGGTGCACGCGGTGTGCCCCGTCCTGCGATCGATCGGCACGTCGATGCGACTCTGCTAAGAGCGTGCACGTGACGACGCTCACCCGAACGACCGCGGTCGCATCGCTCTCGCTCCTCTTCCTCGCCGCGTGCGCCGCGAACGCGCCTCCTCGTTCACCGGCGAAGGCCGCGGCTGCGCTGGGGACGTGCAGCGACTCCCCCGCGCCGAAGGAGCAGGTGAGGAGCGATACGCCCGAGACGAAGACGAAGGCGGGCGCGAAGACGCCGGAGGAGGCCGTCGCGCGTCTGTTCACCACGACGAACGTCGATGCCGCGTGGTTCACCGAGAGCTTCGTCGAGCACGTGTCGACGCAGAAGGTCGAAGCGATCGTGGCGGCGACGAAGAAGGACCTCGGCGCGTTCTCCAGGATCGAGAGGCACGGCGACGGCCTCCACGCGATCCTGGCGAAGGGCCGCGTTCCGCTGAAGGTCGCGCTCGACGGGCAGGGGCGCATCGCGAGCCTCTGGTTCTCGCCGCCGGAGCTCACCGAGGCGCCGTCGCTGGAAGAGACGGCGGCGGCGCTGCGTGCGCTCCCCGGCAAGGTGTCGTTCCTCGTGCTCACGAACGGCAAGGACGTCGTCGCGCACGACGCGGACGCGCCGATGGCGGTCGGCTCGGCGTTCAAGCTCGCGATCCTCGATGCGCTCCGCGCCAAGATCGAGGCGCGCAAGGCGCAGTGGACGGACGTCGTGCGCCTCGAGGCGAGGAACAAGAGCCTGCCGTCGGGCGAGCTTCATCGCTGGCCGGACCAGGCGCCCCTGACGCTGCACACCGCGGCGGCGCTGATGATCTCGCAGAGCGACAACACCGCGACCGACGTGCTGCTCGAGTACGTCGGCCGGGCGGCGGTGGAGAAGCTCGCCCCGACGAGCGTCCCGTTCCTCTCCACGCGCGATGCGTTCGTGCTCAAGGGACAGAGCCATCGCGCGCTGCTCGCACGCTGGCGCGCGGGAGACGCGGCGGCGCGCCGGGCCATGCTGCCGGAGCTGGCCAAGACGGCGCTCGACGAGGACTTCGGCGCGGAGCCGACGATCGACGTCGAGTGGATGTTCAGCGCGCGGAAGCTCTGCGAGCTCTTGGCGCGAACGAAGTCCCTCGACGTGACCCGGATCAATCCGGGCCTCGCCTCGAAGAAGGACTGGGACGTCGTCGCCTACAAGGGCGGATCGGAGCCCGGCGTGCTCGAGCTCACGACGTGGGTCGAGAAGGGCGACGCGAAGCACTGCGTCGTGACGACGTGGAACGACGCCACGAAGGAGGTGGACGGCGCGAAGCTGTCCAGCCTCCACACGGCGCTGCTCGCATCCCTGCGGGGCCGCGCCGATCGTTGAGGCGCGCCCTCAGGCGACCCGGCGCTTCTCGCTCGACGGCGTGGGCTCGGCGACGTTGACGAAGCGGCGCGTCGCCTCGTCCCAGACCTCCATGTCCGCCTTCGCGACGTCGAAGAACCACGCGCCGAGCGAGAGCTCGCCGCGCGCGATCTTGTCCGCGACGATCGGATAGGTCTTCAGGTGATCGAGCTGCGCGAGCACGTTCAGCCGCGCGACCTCGTCGGTCGAGAGCGACGACGGTAGGCCCTGGATGAACTCGCGCGCGTCGGTGCGCTCGAGCCACGCGCCGAGGTTCGGGAGGTCGCCGGGGATGGGCGACGCCGCCCGGAGCGCCTTCATCGCGCCGCAGCCCGAGTGTCCGCAGACGACGACCTTCGAGACGCCGAGCACACCGACCGCGTACTCGAGCGCGGCGGCGACGCTCGCGCCCTGGATGCGCCCGGCGGCGGGGACGATGTTGCCGATGTCCCGGACGAGGAACAGCTCTCCCGGGTCCGTCGCGGTGATCATGTTCGGGTTGATGCGGCTGTCCGAGCACGTGATGAACAGCGTGTGCGGGCTCTGACCTTCGGCGAGCCGCTCGAACAGCTGCGAGTAGCGCGGCTTGACCGTCGCGCGGTAGCGCTGGAGGCCGGTCTGGAGGCGTGCGTCCGCGCCGCCGTCCTGGCCCATCTTGCTCGCGAGCTCTTGCTCGTCCGCGGCGACGACCGACTCGGCGTGCTCGAGGCCCGACGAGAGGAAGCGCGCGCGTACGTCCGCCGGCAAGCCGAGCACGATCGGGCGCAGGCTGCGGGCCTGCGCATCCTCGACGAGGCCGGCGAGCATCTCTGCGCCCGACGCGTCGACGGTGGTGAGCGCGCGCACGTCGAACACGACCACGCGCTGGGGCTCGAGCAGCGCGAGCTCGCTGCGCAGGCGATCGACGTCGAGGGACGAGAGGAAGGTGAGCGGTCCGTCGAAGACGAACACGTACTGCTCGCCGGCGCGCACGGCCTTCACCACGGTGCGCGAGCGGCCGAGGCGGATGGCGGCGATGGCGAGCGCCGCGCCGACGCCCCACTGGACGCCCTCGAGGAGGTCGACGAACACGATGACCGCGAACGTGACCACGTAGACGATGCCGTCCGAGCGCGAGTGCCTCCACAGGCGCATCAGCGACGCGGGCGAGAGCATGCGGAACGCGACGGAGAAGAGGACGCCGGCGAGCGCGGCGATCGGGATCCGCTCCATCACCGGCGCGAGCGCGAAGACGGTCGCGAGCAGGACGAGCGCATGGATGATCGAGGAGCGCCGCGACTTCGCGCCGGCCTGCACGTTGGTGCCCGAGCGCGCGATCACGCCCGTGACGGGGATGCCGCCGAACAGCGACGCGGCGAGGTTGCCGAAGCCCTGGCCGATGAGCTCCTGGTCCGGATCGCTGCGCGAGCCCTTCGCCATCTTGTCGACGGCGCTCGCCGACAGGAGCGTCTCGAGCGACGCGAGCGCGTACACGACGAGGCCCGACGCGACGATGGGGCCGAGCGCGGTGCCGGCGGGGAGCTC
>JBDHVD010000593.1:0-5187 GCA_039809525.1 Labilithrix sp.
GGCGGCGCGATCATCAACCAGCCCAACGTCGGCATCCTCCGCATGGGCGAGATCAAGAAGCGCGTCGTCGTCGTCGAGAGCCCGGACGGCGAGGACCAGATGGCGATCCACCCGACGATGTACATGGCGCTCAGCTACGACCATCGGGTCGTCGACGGCGTCGCCGCGAACGCGTTCCTCTGGCGCGTGCGCGAGATCCTCGAGAAGGCCGACTTCGAGGTGTAGCCGACGTCAGCGGCGGCGCGCGCGGCGCATGACGATCGCGATCGCCGCCGCCGCAAGGCCGGCGCTCGCGAACGCCGCGAAAGGTGACGTGCGCGTCATGCGACAGTCGCAGCCGCCGCCCGGATCGACGCGGCCGTCGTCGCCGGCCGGGGACCCGCCGCTGCTCGATCCGCCGTCGGCGCTGCCGCCGTCGGGGAGGCCGCCGCAGCCGAGGAGCGCCTTCTGCACGGGCCAGCGGCTCACGCACTCGGTGTTGGTCTTCGTGCCCGCCGGGCACTCGAGCGCGCCCTCGATGTCACAGAAGTGCGTCTCCTTCTCGAACGTCGCGCCCTCGTCCTTCGACAGCGCGATGATGAAGCCGCTCTTCTCGTTCGAGCACGCCCAGAGCCCGTCGCTCGCGAGCGCGAGGCACTGCGTCTCGATGTTCGACTTCTGCGCGAACGTGAAGTCGGTGGTGCTCGCGACGCGGATGCCGTCCTTCGGCCCGCCGACGTAGACCTTCGAGCCGTCGGAGGCGAGCGCGAACCCGAGGAGCGGGCCCTGCGCCTTGTAGATCATCTTCCACGTCGCGCCGCCGTCCTCGGTGTAGAGGAGGCGCGAGGGCTTGTCCGTGCCGTTCGACGTGCGGACGTAGACCTTGTTCGCGTCGGTCGCATCGACCGCGGCGATGAAGATCGCGCGCTCGGTGTCCTCGAGCGGGATCGGCGTCTCGGTCCACGTCTTGCCGTGGTCCTTCGACGCGAGGAAGAACGCCGACGTGCCGACGCCGGGGTTGCGCACCGCGGTCACGTAGACGCGATCGGGATCGCTCTTCGTGAGGTCGACGGTGTAGCCGAGCAGCGACGGATCGAGCGCCGGGCCGAGCACGGTGTACGTCTCGCCCTCGTCCTTCGTCTCCCACAGCTTCGAGAGGAAGAAGATGCCGCCGTCGGCATCCTGATGGTCGTAGGAGGAGGCGAACACGACCACGTGCTTGGGATCGCTGGGGTTCGCCGCGAGATCGATGAACACCTGCTTGTCGAGGTCGCCCGCGATGTTGCTCCAGTCGCAGCCCTTGCTCTTCGACATCGCGAGGCCCTGGAACGTGGTCGCGAGGGTGTTGCCGTTCGGCGTCATCGCGATCATCGGATCCTCCGCGCCGCTGAGGGGGATCGCCTGGTCGCAGACCCAGTGCCACGACGCGCCGCGGTCCTGGGAGAAGAGGAGGCCGAACGTGGTGCGCACGATCAGGCGCTGGTCGTCGCCCGGGGCGAAGAAGAGCTGGTTCGACTCGGGGAACCGGCCGTTCGCCTCGGCCGCGCGCGGCGCGACGAAGAGGGCACCCGCGACCGTCAAGGCAAGGAGGGCTCGCTTCACGGACGACAAGCTACCACGCGTATGCCTCCGGAGCAGGGCCGCCCGGCCCGGGGAAGATCGCGTCGAGCTGCTTCAGCGTCCCCTCGTCGAGCTTCACGCCGAGCGCGCGTAGGGCGCCCTCGAGCTGCTCCATCGTCCGCGGCCCGACGATCGGCGCGGTGACCGCGGGGTTCGCGAGGAGCCACGCGAGCGCGACGTCGCCCGGCGGCACGCCGAGGCCGTCGCACAACTTTTCGTAACGTTCGAGCGCGGGGCCGTGCTTCTGGATCGCCTTCTGCGCGTTGTCCGTCGAGCGCCGGCCCTCCGCCTGCTTCTTGAGGACGCCACCGAGGACGCCGCCTTTGAGCGGGCTCCACGGGATGAGGCCGAGCCCGTACGACTTGCACGCCGGGATGACCTCGAGCTCCACGGTGCGATCGACGAGGTTGTAGAGGCTCTGCTCGCAGACGAGCCCGAGGAAGCCCCGCGCCTTCGCCGTCTCGCACGCCTGCGCGATGTGCCAGCCGGCGAAGTTGGAGGAGCCGACGTAGATCACCTTCCCCTGGCGGACGAGCGTCTCCATCGCCTGCCAGATCTCCTCCCAGGGCGTCGTGCGATCGATGTGGTGCATCTGATAGAGGTCGATCACGTCGGTCTTCAGCCGCCGGAGCGAGTCCTCGCACGCGCGCACGATGTGGAGCGCCGAGAGCCGGGACTGGTTCGGCCAGTCGCCCATCGTGCCGTAGACCTTCGTCGCGAGGACGACCTTCTCGCGGCGTCCGCCGCCCTGGGCGAACCAGCGGCCGACGATCTGCTCGGTCCAGCCTTCGCCCTTCTTCCACCCGTAGACGTTCGCGGTGTCGAAGAAGTTGATCCCCTCCTCGAGCGCGCGGTCCATGATCTCGAACGACGCCGCCTCGGTCGTCTGCGGGCCGAAGTTCATGGTGCCGAGGCAGATGCGACTGACCTTCAGCCCGGTGCGTCCGAGATGCACGTAGTCCATGGGCGCGCGATGCTACTCCGTTCGCGGGTGCTAGAGTCCACGGCGATGCGCCGCACGTTCGCCGTCATGATCGTCGGCGCCGCCGCCGCGTGCTCGCGCGCCGAAGACCTCTCCTCGTCCGATCGCGACGGCGGTGCGGAGGCGTCCTCGTCGTGGACGCTTCCGGATGCGAGCGCCGCCGCCGAGGCCGGACCGCCCGCCAACGTGCCCCAGCCTTGCCCGTGCGACGCCGGCGGCGAGGTCGTGCTCCGCTTCGGTGACGCCGCCGTGCCCGCGGGCACGCTCGCGCATGCGCACGAAGAGCCCGCGTGCATCACGTCGGGGGCATCGGTCTCGGGCAGCAGCTGCGGGACGTACCTCGCGGCATGCGCCGGGCCCGACCACGCGCCTCCGTGCCTCGCGCTCTCGTCGTTCCGAGGCGGCGCTTTCGTCGAAGCCGACGGCGGCTCGTGGATCCTCGCCGACGGCGCGTTCGAGGTGCTGCCGGACGCGGATGCCGGGACCGCCACCGGGACGTTCGCCGCACGCGCGATCCGGAGCGGATGCGCCGGCGCCGGCTGCGAGACGGACGTGCGAGGCACGTTCCACACGTGCAGCGACTGGCTGCGCGTCACGTGCGAGTGAGGCCCGGCTCGTCCCAGGCGATGCGCGCGAAGAGCTCCTCGAGCCGCTCTGCACGTGCCGGAGCGACGCTCTTCACGTGCGCGATCTTCCCTCGAAGGTGCGCGCGGAAGCTCGGGTGATCTTCGCGGTTCTGCGAGCCCGGGCCGTGCCCGACGCAGTTGTAGAGGATCGCTTCGAGCCGCTCGACCTCCGCGCGGGCGATGGTCGGCGTCTCGTTCACCACGACTCCGGTCACGACCTGTCGCGACCCGCGTCGCATCAGCCGCGTCTTCGCGCGGTTCACCACGAAGCCCTCCTCGCGCACGATGGTCTCGACGAAGCGCGTCCATCGCCAGGCGACGCGCGCGAAGCTGGCATCCCCGGAGAACACGAGGTCGTCGGCGTACCGCGAGTAGCGCGCGCCCGCGCCGGCGGCCGCCGCGATCGCGTGCGGGACGACGGGCGCGATGTTCGTCGCGAGGCACCCGAGCAGCCACGACGTCTCGCTGGGGTATCCGAGAGCGGCGAAGATCGCGCGGACGTGCGCGGACGAGATCGAGAGGAAGAAGTCCGCCAGATCCACGCGCACCACGATCGACGAGCCGGCGTGGATCGCCGCATGGCTCCGCGGCGATCGCGCCGCGCGAAACCCATGCGCCGCGTCGTGCGGAGGGACGACGTCGAGGATCCCCGCGAGGATGCGCCGCTGGATCTGCTTCAGGCGGGGCTTCGGCGCCTCGAGCAGGCGAAGACCGCCGGACGGCTTCGGTACCCACGCATAGCGGTAGTGCCGGAGCGGCTCGGCGGCGGAGGGAAGTCGCTCGAGCGCGCGCGGGTCCGCGAACCACATGAGCTCGGCGGGCGTGATGCCCAGCCACGACGCGAGCGCACCCGCGGTGGCGACGAGATCGCGGAAGCGCGCACGCGGCGGCCCGTCGAACGCCGCGAGTGCGCGCTTCGCCGCGCGCCCGAGCCACGCCGCGCGCGGGGAGATCGCGAACGCGTCCGCGGCGTGCATCCGGAGCGCGTCGAGGGTCCACGCGTCCGAGGTCAGGAATGCGGCGGCGAGCGCCTCGGCCCCGGGACGCGTTCGCGGCAGACGCATCGATCAGCGTGCGCGAGCGAGGCTCGACGAGACCCGTACGGCGTGCCCGGTTCTCCGCGGAACGCGGGAGGGAGGGGCATGCGATGAAGTGCTCGGCATCCTGTTCACGTCCGGGGTAACCCCGGACAGGCTCGTCACCGCCCGAAGGCGGCTTCTCACCAGCTCGACGTCTCGCTCGCGCACGCGTCGAGGATACGCTCAGCGGCGCGTCGCGACCACGAGGTGCTCGACGTCGCCGAGAGGCTCGACGCGCACATCGAGGTGCGGCGACAGCGCCTCGCGCCACTGGCCGGCGGTGAGCGCGACGCCTTCGATCGCGAGGCCGCTCGCGTCGTCGCGATGCACGAAGCGACCATCCGCGGTGCGCGTCACGCCGAGCTTCGCGAGGCCCTCGGCCGCGGGCACCTCGGCGACGAGGATGCCGCCGGAAGCGAGCACGCGCGCGAGCTCGCGGGCGAGATCGGCGTGGGCGCCCTCGCGCGGCGGATGGGCGAGGGTCCCGTGGAGCGCGACGGCGGCGTCGAAGGACGCGTCCTCGAACGGCAGCCGCTCGTAGAAGTCGGCCTCGACGATGGGCACGGTGCGCGCGCGTTCGTTGCATCTTGCAATCATCGCGGGCGACACGTCGATCCCGATCGGCTCGTGGCCCGCGTCGAGCAGCGCCGGGAGCTCGCGGCCGGTGCCGATGCCGAGCACGAGCACGCGCCGCCTGCCGGCGAGCTCCGCGACGACGCGCGCGAGCCGTGCGCGCGAGACGGGGCCGGAGAGCGCATAGTCGCGATCGTAGCGCCGGGCGATCGCGTCGAAGAACGCGCGCGCGCTCATGCGGTCGGGTGCGCCTTCGCCACGCCCTCCTTGTATCATGCGCGCATGTTGCGAACCGCCGTCGCCCGGGCGCTCGACGACGGGCGCGCGC
>JBDHVD010000594.1:0-5173 GCA_039809525.1 Labilithrix sp.
GAGGCCGCCCGCGGCGATGCCGATGCGCCGCGCCCGCAGATCGCCGACGACGCGCGCGCCGGCCTCGAGCACGACCGCCTCTTCGGCGACGAGGTCGCCCTTGACCGCGCCGCGCACGACGATGCGCCTCGCCGAGACGTTCGCCGCGACGAGCCCGCTCGCCTCGACGACGACCTCGCCGCTGACGGTCACGTCGCCCTCGACGCGCCCCGCGATCTCGAGATCGCCGTTGCCGTTGACGCGGCCGCGGATGAACGTCGCGCGGCCGATGACGGTCGGATCAGCCATGTGCCCTCTACACGTCCATGTCGACGTTGCCCTTGAACTGGGCACCGTCCGCGATCGTGATGCGCGTCGCCTTCACGTTGCCGACGACCCGCGCGCCGTTCTGGAGATCGACGCGGTCGCTCGACGTGATGTTGCCCGTCACGCTGCCGCCGACGGAGACCGGACCGCCGCTGATGTCGGCCTCGACGGTGCCGCCGTTCTCGACGGTGACCGCGTCCTTCGCCGAGAGCTTTCCGCGGAGCGTGCCCTGGACGACGACGTCCTCGTCGCTCGTGATCTCGCCCTCGACCGTGATGCCTGCGCTGATGACCGTGCTCGCCATGCGTTCTTCTCCGTCTGATCAGCGACGACGTCCGCCACCACCACCGCCGCCCAGCTCGGGCGGCAGCTCGAACTCTGCCAGGAGGTTGCCGGAGAGCTCCGCGCCCTCTTCGAGCGCGATGGAGTCTCCGGTGATGTCGCCCCGGACGCGCGCGCCGGCCTCGATGCGGACCGCGCCGCGCGCGCGGATGTCGCCCTCGACCTCGCCGCGCACCGTGACCCCGTTCGCCTCGACGTTCGACGCGAGCTTCGCGCCGTCGCCGACCGTGAGGTCGCCCGCCAGCGTGACATCGCCCTCGACCGTCCCGTCGACCAGGAGGTCCCCGTCGCCCGAGATGCGCCCGCGTACGCGGGTCGAGCTTCCGATGACCGCTTCGCCTGAGTTGCCGCGTCCGCTCGTTCGCGCCGCCATCGGGGCCGCGTACTAGTACAGGCGGTCCACGCTGTCATCCCTGACCGTCACGCGCGCGATTGCGCTAAGCTGCGCGCGCCTTGCGGCTCGCCTTCAGGTTCCCTGGCGCAGCGATCCTGCTCTCGGCGGTGCCGTTCGTCGGCATCGTGGAGCTCGGCCTCCACATCCATCAGGTGAGCGACGTCGTCCCCGAGCGCGACTGGGCGTCGGCGCGCGATGCGGTGGCGAAGGAGCTCGGGCCCGACGACCTCGTGACGTTCGCGCCGTACTGGGCCGATCCGCTCGGACGGCGGACCTTCGGCGACGCCATCATGACGTTCGAGCGCGCGGCGCGCTCCGACGAGGCGCGGTTCGCGCGTGCGTGGGAGGTCTCGATCCGTGGCTTCCACGACCCGACGCTCGCCAAGTGGAGGAAGGTCTCCGAGCAGCATCACGGCGCGGTCACGGTCGCGCTCTTCGAGAACCCGGCGCCGGAGAAGGTCGTCGACGACCTGATCGACTTCGTCGGTCCGGGAAAGATGACGGTCTCGCGCGTCGAGGCGGGGGCGGAGACGCCGTGCACCTTCCAGCACGGCGCGACGGCGGGCGGGAGCACGGTGGTGCCGCAAGGCCTGCTCGTGCCCGCCGACAAGTTCGTATGCGCCGGCGGTCACGTCGGCGTCGCCGTGCTCCACGCGCTCGATCATCATCCGCACGTCTGCATCGAGGCGACGCCGCTCCAGAACGCGACCCTCAAGCTCGTCTTCAAGGGGGTCACGTTCGGCGCGTCGCTCACCGGCCACAGCGGCGTGCAGTGGGTGAGCGAGCGCGTCCCGTCGCAGGAGCGCACCACGGTCGCCTTCTCGGCGTTCGATCGACCGATCGCCACGCACACGCACAAGCTCGGCGCCGGCTGGGTCGGCTTCGAGCTGCCCACCGAGGACCTCGCCGGAAAGAAGGGCGACCTCGTCGCCGAGATCGGCGGCTCGCAGCAGCGCTACTTCTGCTTCGAGGCGAGCACCCGCAACCGGAGCGCCCCGTGACCGAGCCGGCGACGCAGTCTTTCGTCACGCGAAACGCCGACCGCCTGATCGGCGCCGGCATCGCCGCCGGCTACGTCGGCTGGCTGCTCGCGACCGCCCGCTCGCTCGGCTTCTCGCGCGACGAAGGCTTCTACTTCAGCGCGGCCTCGGACTACGAGCGCTGGTTCAAGCTCCTGCTCGCGCAGCCGATGCGCGCGATGGAGAAGGGCGCGATCGACGCGAGCTGGGGCTCGAACCACGAGCATCCTTCGCTGATGAAGGGCCTCTTCGCGTGGAGCCACATGCTCTTCCACGAGAAGTGGAAGGTCTTCGACGACGCGAGCACCGCGTGGCGATTCCCCGCGATGCTGATGATGGGGCTCGCGCTGTACGTCACGTACATGTTCGCCGCGCGCGCGTACTCGCGCCGGGCGGGCATCATCGCGGCCGCGGCGCTGGCCCTGATGCCGCGCGTCTTCTACCACGCGCACCTCGCGTGCTTCGACGTGCCGATCATGGCGATGTGGATCGCCTGCGTCTTCACCTACTGGACCGCGGAGAAGAAGCGGCACCTCGGGTGGGCGATCGCCGCCGGCATCGTCTACGGGCTGACGCTCGAGACGAAGCACAACGCGTGGATGCTGCCGGGCGTGTTCGTGCCGCACGCGCTGCTCGTGCACGGACGCACGATCGCGAACCAGGCCACGCGCCTCGCGCGCGTCCCGATTCCCGCGTCGCTCGTGGCGATGGCGACGATCGGCCCGCTCGTCTTCGTGCTGCTCTGGCCGTGGATCTGGCCGATGACGTGGAGCTCGGCGACGGGGAGCTTCGTCGTGGACACCGACCGCACCCTGGACCGCATCCAGGAGTACGTGAAGTTCCACGTCCACCACGAGTACTACAACATCGAATTCCTCGGCGTGACGTACTTCGGCCCGCCTTCGCCGAAGGCGTACATGCCGGTGATGATCGCGGCGACGGTGCCGACGACCACGCTCCTGCTCTTCGCGATCGGTGCGGTCGATCGCGCGCGCCCGCTCGTCGTGCGCTTCGCCGGCTGGATCCGCCACGCGTCGTCGTGGCTCGAGCGGCGGCTGCGCTGGCCGGCGAAGGTGCCCGTGCGCGATCCGTTCGAGACCGACGCGCTCCTCTTCCTCGCGCTCGCCGTTCCGCTCGCGGTGTTCCTCCTGCCGTCGACGCCGATCTTCGGCGGCACCAAGCACTGGATCACGGCGTACCCCGCGCTCGCGATCTTCGCCGGGCGCGGGTTCGATCTCGCCGCGACGGCGCTGGAGAAGCTCCTCGAGGACAGGACGAAGCTCGACGCGACGAAGCGGCTCGGCGCGGTGGCGATCGCCGGAGCGGTCGCGTTCTCCGGCGCCGCGGCGGTGACGGTGCACTCGCATCCGTTCGGCCTGTCGTCGTACGTGCCGTTCGCGGGCGGCACCGCCGGGGGCGCGGACAAGGGGCTCAATCGCCAGTTCTGGGGCTTCACCACCGAGAGCCTCGCCGACTACTTCACGAAGAACGCGAAGCCGGGCGACCGCGTCTACATCATGGATACGGCGTGGCCCTCGTGGCAGCGGATGGTGGAGGAGAAGCGGATCCCGCCGTTCCTCCAGGGCGTCGGATCGCCGGCGGAGGCCGACTTCGCGATCGTGCACCACGAGCAGCACATCAACGAGGTCGACTACAACATCTGGACCGAATACCACTCGGTCGCGCCCGACTACGTGCTCACGCACGACGGCGTGCCGATCATCTCCGTCTACCGGCGCCCGCCGCGCGGTGGCCGCGGGCGCCCGTAGCGGATCGGCTACTTCGCGAGCTCGAGGACGAGCGGGTACGGGTTCTGCCCGTTCGTCTGCGTGTACGAGAGCTTCGCGCCCTGCACGCAGTAGTCGAACGTGTCGCCGCCGTCCGTCGTGATGGTGTTGCCGCTCTTCGTGTACGTGCCCGCGCTCTGCTCGGTGAGCGTGTCCTCGACCTGGCAGTCGCAACCGTCGCCGCCGTCGGCGGTGACGCACGTCGCCTTGTCGAAGCCGAGCTGCGTCTGCGCACCGAGCGCGACGAGCTGGCAGTTGCCGCCGGCCTGCGCAGCGCACGACGCGGGGATGTGCGCGTTCGCGGAGAACTTCACCTGCGTCTGGCGGACGACGTTCGTGCCGTCCGTCGTCACGATGCCCTTGGCCTTGATGACCTCGTTGCTCGTGGTGAACCCGGCGCACGCGGCCTTCGCGTCCGCGAGGACCTCCTCGCTGAGGCAGCCGCCGGTCACCTTCCAGGTGCCCTTCTCGTCACCGCCGCACGGCGTGAACGCCGGGCAAGCGCCGAACGTGATCGCCACCTCCGGCGCGTCGATGTTGCCGTCGAACTTCACGTCGAGCTTGCTGCCGCCGCCCGCGTCGGTCGAACCACCGCTGTCGCTCGTCGTGGACGTCTCCGGACCGCTGTCGCTCGTGCCGCCGCTGCTCGAGCCGTTCGGCGTTGCCTCGCTGCCTCCGCAACCGAGCCACGCCACGGTGAAGAGCCCCACGCCGAGACCGAGTCCGACCCACTTCGACATCATGTGCTTGTCCTCCCGAAGAAAGCCCGACGGACCTTCTAGCAGCGGCGGTTCAGGGGGCGAAGGACTTCACCATCACCGTGACGTCTCCGTCCTGGAACGGAGCGGCCTTTCCGTCCTCTCCTCGCGCGGCGACGGCGGCCGCGGCGACGGAGGACTTCGGGAGATCGTGCGTCCGATCGAAGAGCTCGATCGGAATGGGATCGGAGCCGCCCATTGCCGTGAGCTCGACGTCCATCCCCTCCGGCGGAAGCCCGCGGAGCCCGACGACGCCGAAGCGATCGATGGCGTGCGCGCAGTCGGCGCCGGTCTTCCCGCGCGGACAGACGCTGACGTCGACCTTGCGCCCTGCGGGCAGGCGGATGCCGAGCGTCGGAGCGCCTCGCTTCGATCGGACGTGCAAGCGGACGCGCCGGCGATCGCCCTCGATCGACGTCGTGAGGACGGTGAGGTCCGGCGGCGGCGCCGCGATGCGAGGCACGTCGACCACCGCGGCGAGGCCCGACCACGGGAACGCGGGCTCGAAGCGCACCGTGCGCCCGCCGTCGGCGAGCACGCTGCGCATCGCCGCCGGCGCCTCGCCCC
>JBDHVD010000595.1:0-5048 GCA_039809525.1 Labilithrix sp.
TCCGACGCGGAGCCGACGTTGACGTAGAGGATCGAGGGATCGCGCTTGTCGAAGACGAACTTCGAGAGCGGATGGCGCCCGGTGCCCGGCGCGTCGTTCACCACGAGCTTGAAGCGCGGCTGCTTGTAGTCGGGGGAGGCGCGGAACGGGCCGCTCTTCGGCACCGCATCGACGGTCTGCTCGTACGGGTCGAACTTGAAGATGCCGGTGGGCGTGCCGATGTACGGCAGCCCGTCGGGGCCGACGGCGACGCCGCTCGGCTTGTCGATCAGCTTCGCGATGCGCGTCTTCGAGAACGTCTTGTCGGGCATGCGGCGGAGGAGCCAGACCGCGCCCTTGTCCTGCGCCCAGCCGCCCATCTCCGCGAGGACGAGGTCGCCGTTCGGGAGCTGCGCGATGCCGCGCGCGTAGGTGAAGCCGTTCGCGACGACGCCGACGCAGACGCCGGGCGGGGTCTTCAGGTTCTTGAGGCGAGGGAGGCCGTCGCACTTGCCCTCGGTCGTGTACGCGTCCTCGCCGGTCTCGCCGTCGAGGGCGGCCGCTTCCTCTTCTTCCGTCTCGGTCGCGCACGCGGGGGTCGCGAGGGCGGCGAGGAAGGTGCCTCCGATCAAGGCCAGGGCGACGAGCGAAGAGCGCACGGTGATCGTGTCGTCTGCAACGACCTTGCCACATGCACCCACACTGGATTTGCACTGGAATCGTTCAGGAATCCTGGATCTGGGAAGGAGCCATGCGCAGGAACTTTCCCATCCCGCGGGATCCGGCCCGATCCAGATCGGCCTAGGATGCGGAGGACCGATGCGCGCCACGATCCTCGGCTCCGGAGCCGGCGGCGGGTTCCCCCAGTGGAACTGCGGCTGCCCGAACTGCGTCGCCGTCCGCGAAGGACGGGGCGGGTACCTGCCGCGCACGCAGGACTCGGTCGCGATCACGGAGGACGGCGATCGCTTCGTCGTGATCAACGCGTCGCCCGACGTGCTCGTCCAGATCCAGAGGACGCGCGCGCTCTGGCCGCGGAGCCCGCGCCACTCGCCGATCGCCGCGATCGTCCTGACGAACGGCGACATGGATCACGTGCTTGGGCTCTTCTCCTTGCGCGAGTCGTATCCGTTCGCGCTCTACGCGACCGAGTCGGTCTGGCGCGGGCTCGAGGCGAGCGTCTTCATCCGCACGCTGCGCCGCTTCGAGGGGCAGCTCGAGAAGCGCGTGCTCCGTCTCGGCGAGGACGTCGCGCTCGCGGACGCGAAGGGCGATGCGCTCGGCCTCCGCCTCCGCGCGTCCGGCGCGCCGGGCAAGCTGCCCGTGCACCTCGTCGGTCATGCCTCGGGCGGGGCGGACGACAACGTGATGCTCGCGGTCGCGCCCGACAAGGGCGGCGCCTCCCTCTGCTACGCGGCCGCGTGCGCCTCGGCCGACGTGGACGTTTCAGGCCACGGTGCCGTGCTGTTCGACGGCACGTTCTACCGCGAGGACGAGCTCGTGCGGCTCGGCCTGTCGAAGGCGGTGGCGAAGGACATGGCGCACGTGCCCATCGCCGGAGAGGGCGGCAGCCTCTCGAAGCTGTCCTCGCTCACCACCCGCAAGATCTACACGCACATCAACAACACGAACCCGATCCTCGCACCGTCGTCGGACGAGCGCCGCACGGTCGAGAGCGCCGGCTGGGAGATCGCGTTCGACGGAATGGAGATCGAACCATGACCGCTCCCCTGGATCGCGACGCGTTCGTCGCGCGACTCAAGGAAGAAGGCGAGAAGCGCTACCACGATCGCCATCCTTTCCACATCCGCATGCACGCCGGCGAGCTGTCGCGCGAGCAGATCCAGGGATGGGTCCTGAACCGCTTCTACTACCAGACGCGGATCCCGATCAAAGACGCCATCCTGATCTCGAAGAGCGAGGACCCCGCGTTCCGGCGCTCGTGGATCCGGCGCATCCACGACCATGACGGGATGCAGGAAGGCGAAGGCGGCCTCGCGAGCTGGCTCCGGCTCGCGAAGGGCGTGGGGCTCGACGTCGAGGAGGTGAAGAGCCTCCGCCGCGTGCTGCCCGCGGTGCGCTTCGCCTGCGACGCGTACGTGCAGCTCGTGCGCGAGCGCCCGCTGCTCGAGGCGGTCGCCTCCTCGCTGACCGAGTTCTTCTCGCCCGACATCATGGCGCGGCGGATCGTCGCGTGGGAGAAGCACTACCCGTGGGTCGATCCCGAAACGATGGAGTACTTCCGCGGCCGCGTGACGCGGGCGAAGGCCGACTCGCGCGAGGCGATCGACTACGTGCTCGCGCACGCGAAGACGCGCGAGGAGCAGGAGCGCTGCGTCGACGCGCTGATCACCAAGACGCAGATCCTCTGGGCGCTCCTCGACGCGGTCGAGCTCGCGTACAAGTAGAAGGAGATGGCTGTCGCGCTCGCCAAGAAGGCGCGCCTGCGCTTCGATCGGCACGAGGGCCGGTGGATGATCATGTACCCCGAGCGCGGGCTCGCCCTGAACGAGAGCGGCGCGGCGATCGCCCAGAAGCTCGACGGCACGCGCACGCGCGAACAGGTCGTGAGCGAGCTCGTCGCCGAGCACGGCGCCGATCCGGCGGACGTCCACGCGTTCATCGACGCGCTCGCGAAGAAGGGCCTCGTCGAGGAATGACGCCGCGGCCGTACACGCTCGTCGCGGAGATCACGCATCGCTGCCCGCTCGCGTGCCCCTACTGCTCGAACCCGCGCGAGCTGGTGAAGGAGGAGCTGACCACCGGCGCGTGGCTCCGCGTGCTCGAGGAGGCCGAGGCGATCGGCGTCATGCAGGTCCACTTCACCGGCGGAGAGCCGCTGGCGCGGAAGGACCTCGAGCCGATGGTGGCGAAGGCGCGCGCGCTCGGCCTGTACACGAACCTCGTCACGAGCGGCGTCCCCCTCGCGAAGGAGCGGCTCGAGGCGCTGGTGGAGGCGGGGCTCGATCACGTGCAGGTGAGCGTGCAGTCGTCCGACGCGACGCGCGCCGACGACATCGCGGGGTACGCGGCGCACGCGCAGAAGCTCGAGGTGATGCGCTGGGTGAAGGAGCTCGGCCTCCCGCTCACGATGAACGTGGTGCTCCACGCGGCGAACCTCGACGAGATCGACGCGCTCGTCGCGCTCGCCGAGGCGACGAAGGCCGATCGGCTCGAGCTCGCGAACACGCAGTACGTCGCCTGGGCGCTCGACAACCGCGACGTGCTCCTGCCGACGCGCGCGGCGCTCGACGAGGCGGCGGCGAAGGCCGCGCGCCACAAGGAGCGGCTCGCCGGCAAGATGGACGTCCTCTTCGTGAAGCCCGACTACTTCGGCACCACGCCGAAGGCGTGCATGGACGGCTGGGCGCGGCGCTTCGTGCACATGCTCCCGGACGGGCGCGTCCTCCCCTGCCACGCGGCGACGAGCATCACCTCGCTCCGCTTCGACAGCGTGCGCGATCGCTCGCTCGCCGACATCTGGGAGAACGGCGAGGCGCTGAACGCGTACCGCGGCGACGCCTGGATGAAGGAGCCGTGCCGCTCGTGCGACCGGCGCGCGATCGACTTCGGCGGGTGCCGCTGCCAGGCGTTCGCGCTGACCGGCGACGCGGCGGAGGCCGATCCGGCGTGCACGCTCTCGCCGCATCGCGCGGCGATCGACCAGGCCCATGCGCGCGTCCGTCCGGACGGCCCGCGCCGCTACCTGCATCGCGGACGATGATCGCCTGGCGTCCGCTCTTCGTCGCGTGCGCAGGCGCGTTCGTGGCCGCCCTCAGCACGAGCCTCGTCGCCGTGTCGGTGCCGGTCATGGCGAGCGACCTCGGCGTCACGCCCGCCGAGGCGAGCTGGGTGCTCACCGTGTACCTGCTCACCACCAGCTGCGTCCTCGCGTTCGCCGGGCGCGCCGCGGACGTGCTCGGGCGCAAGCGCGTCTATCTCACGGGGTTCGTCTTCTTCGTGTCCGCGTCGATGATGTGCGCGGGCGCGCCGACGATGAAGGCGCTGATCGGCGCGCGCGCGATGCAGGGCTTCGGCGCGTCGATGCTGATGGCCGTCGGGCCGGCGATCGTCACGCGCGCCGTGCCGCCGGAGCGACGTGCACGCGGCCTCGGCATCCAGCTCGCGGCGACGTACGTCGGCCTCACCATCGGCCCGAGCGCGGGCGGCGCGCTCGCCGGATCGATCGGCTGGCATGCGCTGTTCGTGGTGGTCGCGATCGTCGGCGCGGCGGCGGGCGTGATCGCGCTCGTCGTCCTCGACCCCGACGTCCCGCGCGCGCCCGGCGATCCGAAGCCGTCGCTCGACGTGTCGGGCGCCCTGCTCTTCGCGCTCGGCCTCGGCAGCCTGCTCGTCGCGCTCCATCGTGCGGGCAAGGACGGCTGGACCGGACGCCTCCCGCTCGCGCTCGGCGCGATGGCGATCCTCGCGCTCTACGGCTTCGTCCGCCACGGACGCATCCATCCGGCGCCGCTCCTCCCCGCGTCGCTGCTCGCGAAGCCGGCGTTCGCGCTCGGCGTCCTCGGCGCGACGCTCATGTATCTCGTGACGTTCATGCTCGCCTTCTCGCTGCCGTTCTACCTCCAGCACGACTGCGGGCTCTCGCCGCGCGAGGCCGGCGCCTGGATGACCGTGCAGCCCGCGACCATGGCCGTCGTCGCGCCCGCGAGCGGCTGGCTCGCCGATCGGCTCGGCGCGAAGCTGCCCGCCACCGCCGGCATGCTCGCGATCGCCGCGGGCATGGCCGTCCTCGCCGCGTCGCCGATCGCCGGACTCGCGCTCGTCGGTCTCGGCGCGGGCCTGTACGTCGCGCCGAACAACGCGCTCATCATGGGCGCGGCGCCGAAGGACCGGCAGGCGACGGCCGCCGCGATGGCCGCGACCGCGCGCAACGTCGGGATGACGTGCGGCGTGGCGATCGCGGCTTCGCTCGATCACTCCATCGGCTTCGCGCGCACCCTGTCCGTCGCGGCCGCGCTCGCGATCGCGGGCGCCGTGCTAGCGTTCGCCCGATGACCGCGTTCCCCCGAATCTCGCCCGCCGAGGCCCTCGCGAAGATGACCGACGAG
>JBDHVD010000596.1:0-5031 GCA_039809525.1 Labilithrix sp.
ACTCGACGCAGGCGGGGACGGTCGAGGCGGCCGTTCGCCGCGCCCTTTCGCGCATCTCGCCCGAGACGCTCGATGCTGCCCGGGTGGTCCTGTCCTCGGTGGCAGAAGAGCTTGCTCGCGCCGATCGCTGAGTCAGACTGCTTCGTAGGACCGCGGGTCGTTTCGCCGTGAATTTTGCCGGCGCGCCCGGGGTCTGCGAGAAGCAGTTAGGGTGTCGCGACCTCTGTCCCTGGTGATCCTGGTGTCCGCCTTCGCGTCGTGCTCGGCGCGCGAGGGCGACCGCGCCCCGTCGTCGCCGGCACCGCAGCCCCGCGAGGTCGTCGTCGAGCCGCTGCCTCTCGCGATCGAGCCGGTCGCACCGATCGCGAAGCACGTCGTGCTGGTCACCATCGACGGCGTGCGCTGGCAGGACGTCGTCTCGTCGTCGGCCGAGGTCGATCTGCTCCCGCGCATCTACGAGGGCGTGGCCGAAGGCGGGGTGATCGTCGGCGCGAGCGCGGAGAAGGGCTGCGCCGCCCTGCGCGCGACGAGCGGCAGCAACATCTCGCTCCCGGGCTACATGGAGATCCTCACCGGGCGTTCGACCGCGTGCACGCACAACGCGTGTCCGCCGGTGACGACGCCGACGGTGCTCGACGTCGCCGCGGACGAGGGGGTGAAGCCGGTCGCGAGCTTCGGCTCGTGGGAGGTGCTCGGGCGCGCGGTGTCGAACCGCGCCTCGCAGGTGTTCGTGTCCGTGGGCGCGGGCAAGGAGAAGATCGATCCGTACCCGGCCCCCGGCGGAAACTATCGCCCCGACCGCTTCACGCGCGCGGCGGCGCTCGCCTACTACCGCGAGAACCACCCGCGCCTGCTCCACGTCGGGCTCGGCGACACCGACGAGCACGCGCATCGCGCCGACCAGCGCGGCTACCTCGACGCGCTCCGCGAAGCCGACGCGCTCGTGGGCGAGCTGATGGACGCCGCCGACCAGGCCGGCGTGGGCTCCGCCACCACGTTCCTCGTCACCAGCGATCACGGGCGCGGCGCGAACTTCCGCGATCACGGCCCCGGCATGCCGCAGTCCGCGCGTTCGTTCGTCATCGCGTTCGGCGGCGGGGTGAAGCCGGGCGGGTTGGCCTGCCCGAAGCGCGATCTGTCGCTCGCGGACGTCGGCGCGACGGTGCGCGCGCTGCTCGATCTGCCCGCCGACGAGGCTCCGAACGCGGGCCGCGCGATCGAAGAGATCGTCACGCGCTGAGGAGCGGCGCTACTTCGGCGCCTTCGCCTGCTCGGGCGGCAGGCAGCGGCCGAAGATGCGGCTCCGTCCCAGCAGGAGCGTGCACGAGCGCAGCACGTCCATCGCGAGGACGCCGTCGCGCGGGCACGCGGCGTCCGACGTGCCCTGGATGAGATCGACGTCGGTGACCACGCGCACGTTGCCCGCGCCGACCTTCGCGCCGCGGAGCTTCCGCGCGGAGATCTTCCCCGACGCCGTGTACATCGGCTCCTTGTTGCCGACGCTCGCGGCCGCGAGCTTCTGCCCGGCGGCCGACGTGGTGAAGATGTCCGAGTGCTGCGCGCCGGTGTCGACGAGGAGGTCGACGCGCTGCGTGTCGATGGTGGCGGGCACCACGAACGCGAGGCCGCGCACCGGACCTTCGTTCTCCTCGCACGCCCGGCCCTGATCGGAGCCGAGCACCAGCGGCGCGCCGGTCTCCGACAGCTCGTAGTGCGCTTCTTCCCACCAGGCCGCGCGGATCTCGCCTTGCGCGAGATCGAGCACGACGGAGTCGCCTTCCTCGACCAGGCGCTGGGGCGAGATGAACGCGCCGATGCCGAGCTTCTCGATCACGTCGGGCACCTCGGTGGCGAGCACCGTCGTCGTCGCGAGCGGACCCCATCCCTCGATCGCCATCTCGGCCTTGTCGATGCGATAGGTCGCGATGGTCTTGCCGACGTGATCGGTCCCGACGTCGCCGAGCCGCTTCATCGGGATCCCGAGCCGGCGCGCGAGCCAGCCCGCGATGACGTGCGAGTTCGCGCCGGTGTCGACCAGCATGAGCACCGGCTGCCCGGCGATGGTGCCCGACACGATCGGAAGCGGGAACGGCCGCCCGCGGATCTCGTAGCGGAGCTGGGCGCGGCGCGTCAGCGGACCGTGGGCGGCCTCGCCCGGCGTGGCCGCCGCGAGGCGTGCCTGGGGCTGCGTCGCGGGCTCCTGCGGGCTGCACGCGCCCCCGACCAACGCACAGACGACAGCGGCAACGAGGGGAGCGGCGCGAATGGCTGGATCCTATCAGTCGGCGACGAGAGTGGCATCTCGCCTCGCTTCGTCCGGCGACGTGCGGCGTTCTTCCACGAAATTTCGCCTCGTTTTGGCGAAATGCGAGCGCGGCCGCTGGCACGAGCGGTGCTTTGCCTGCAGCCCTCCCCAGCGGTTGTGCACGGACAAGCACACTCATGACGCCTTCGCATCGGCCGGAGTACATCGTCGGCATCGGAGCCTCCGCAGGCGGGCTCGAAGCGCTCGAGCGGTTCTTCGACAACGTCCCCCGGGACACCGGGATGGCCTTCGTCCTCGTCCAGCACCTGTCGCCGGACTTCAAGAGCCTGATGGACGAGCTGCTGGCGCGTCACACCGATCTGCCGATCCGCCTGGTCGAGGACGGGATGACGGTGGAGGCGGACCACGTCTACCTGATCCCGCCGAAGAAGGAGATGATCGTCTCGGGAGGCCGCCTCCTCCTGAGCGAGCGCGATCGGGTCCAGGAGCTGTCCTTGCCGATCGACGTCTTCTTCCGCTCGCTCGCGCAGGACTCGGGGGCGCACGCGATCGCCGTCGTCCTTTCCGGCGGCGGGAGCGACGGGTCGCGGGGCATCCGCGACGTGCACGAGGCGGGCGGCCTGGTGATCGTCCAGGACGAGGAGAGCGCGCAGTTCGACGGCATGCCGCGCACGGCGCGCGACGCGGGCGTCGCCGACTGGGTGCTCCGGCCCGAGGAGATGCCGCGCGTGATCGTCGAGCATGCGAAGCACGCGGGGAGGCGCGCCGCGAGCGCGGCCGTCGAGCTCCCGCCGCCCGACCCGCGCGGGCTCGACGCGGTCTACCGCATGCTCCAGGACGAGTTCGGCATCGACTTCACCCACTACAAGCCGAGCACGGTGACGCGGCGGATCGAGCGGCGCCTGCAGCTCGCGCGCGCGGAGGACATCGAGGAGTACGTCCGCCGCCTGCGGAGCGAGCGCGCGGAGCTCGACGTCCTCTACCGCGATCTCCTCATCGGGGTGACGCGCTTCTTCCGCAACGAGGAGGCGTTCGCCGTCCTCGAGCAGCGCGTCCTGCCCGAGCTCCTGCAGCGCGCGCCGAAGGACGCTCCGCTCCGCGTGTGGGTCGCGGGCTGCGCGACCGGCGAGGAGGTCTACTCCCTCGCCATCCTCCTCCACGAGCTCACGTCGCGGACGAACGGACGGCCGGTGAAGATCTTCGCCACCGACGTGCACCGCGGCTCGCTCGAGCTCGCGGCGCGCGGCGTCTACGAGGCGGAGGCGGTGGCCAACGTCACGCCCGAGCGCCTGGAGCGCTACTTCTGGCAGCGCGGCAGCACCTACCAGGTCGTCCCCGAGCTCCGGCAGATGATCGTCTTCGCGCCGCACAACGTGATCCGCGACGCCCCGTTCACGCGCGTCGACCTGATCAGCTGCCGCAACCTCCTCATCTACCTCCAGCCGGCGGCGCAGCAGAAGGCGCTGAGCCTCTTCCACTTCGCGCTCAACCGCGGAGGCGTCGTCCTCCTCGGGCCGAGCGAGAGCCCGGGGCCGCTGCTCCAGAACTTCGAGGTCGTCGATCGCCACTGGCGCATCTACCGGAAGTACAGCGACGTCCGCATCCCGGTCGAGACGCGGCTCCAGCCGTCCCGCGGCGCCGAGCCCCGGCAGGCGCCGTCCGCCGCGTTCGCCCACGGCCGCGTGACCCTCCCGAGCCTCCTCGGCACCTACGACAAGCTCCTCGACGAGCACATGCCGCCGAGCCTGCTGGTCAACGACCGCGGCGAGCTCGTCCACGCGTTCGGCGGCGCGAGCAAGTTCCTGAAGCTCGGCGACGGACGCCCGGTGCTCGACGTGCGCGAGTGCGTCGGCGACGAGCTGAAGATGGTGCTCGTCGGCGGCCTCCAGCGCGCGCTCAAGTCGGACACCGGCATCGTGTTCAAGGGCGTGCGCACCGATCCGTCGGGCGAGGACGTGCACGACATCTCGATCCGTCGCGTCATGAACCCGAACGGCGCGACCACCCACCTCCTCGTCACGTTCGAGGCGAAGGAGCCGGCGACGCGGCCGCGCAGCGGCCACACCGAGGTCGCCATCGGCGACGTGTCGCGCGATCAGATCGGGGCCCTCGAGAGCGAGCTGTCGTTCACCAAGGAGAACCTGCAGGCGGCGATCGAGGAGCTCCAGACGAGCAACGAGGAGCTGCAGGCGGCCAACGAGGAGCTGCTCGCCTCGAACGAGGAGCTCCAGTCGACGAACGAGGAGCTCCAGAGCGTCAACGAGGAGCTCTACACCGTCAACGCGGAGTACCAGCGGAAGATCACCGAGCTGACCGAGCTGACGAACGACATGGACAACCTCCTGTCGAGCACGGACGTCGGCACCATCTTCCTCGACCACCAGCTCGCGATCCGCAAGTTCACGCCGTCGATCGCGGAGACGTTCAACCTCCTGCCGCAGGACGTCGGCCGCTCGATCGAGACGTTCGCCCACAACGTCAACCACGCAGGGCTGGTCGACGACCTGAAGTCGGTGCTCGCGACCGGGCAGCCGATCGAGCGCGAGGTGCGCGATCGCGGCGACCGCGCATACTTCCTCCGCGTGCTCCCCTACCGCGCGAAGGGCACCATCGACGGCGTGGTCCTCACGCTGATCGACGTGAGCGGCCTCAAGGCCGCGGAGGACGCGCTCTTCCACGAGCGGTATCTCCTCAACAGCCTGCTCTTCAGCGTGCGCGACGCGATCTACTTCAAGGACGCGCGCGGCCGGTTCATCCGCGCGAAC
>JBDHVD010000597.1:0-5022 GCA_039809525.1 Labilithrix sp.
CGCCGTCGCGATCGAACGCGGTCGCCGTGGTCCCGTCGAAGGCGGCGAAGCTCTCCGGGCCCTGCGTCGACGTCGCGCCGAGCTTCGCCGAAGCGAGGCCGGCGACGCCCGTACCGATCATCCACAGCCTGCCGCTGCTCGGGACCGCCGCGTAGGCGATCTCCACGCTCGCCCTGGCGCCGTCCTTCACGCACGTCGTCCCCGCGACGGCCGCGGCGGTGAAGACGGTGCGCACGATCGGATCCGGCGCCGTCGCGAGGCCGCCCTTCACGCCGTACGCGCCGCCGGGCAGAGGGATCTCCGCGGGGGCCTCGAGGTCCTGCTTGCCGGACGGGCCCTCGATCGTCACCTTCACCTTCGCGCCCGCGGGCGCGCCTTTCAGCGCGATCGCGAGGGTGCCCGCTCCCGCGCTCGGGCATGCCTCCGTCGGTCCGCCGGCGTCGCCGGCCGCGACGGCGGGCGGCGGAGGAGAAGCCGGCTCGGCATCTGCCCCGCCGCACGCGGCGAGCGGAAGCGCGACGAGCCCGCCGACGACCGCGGCCAAACGAACGAAGAAACGAGGAGACGACGCAAGCATCGATCGATGGTGAGCGCGACCGCCGCGCGTCCGCTATCCGTTCCACGAAGACGGCGTATCCAAATCGCGAAGGCGGTCGTACGCTGAGGGATCGAAGGTGCTGCCCGATCTGCCGCTCGGCCGTCATCCTGCCGTTCACACCACGAGCCTCGACGAGGCCACGGCGATCTTCAGCCGGCTCACGACGCCCGCGCGCCTCGAGCCGAACGAGCGCACGGGCCGCTTCGAGTGGCGCGGCAACGTCGTGACGCTCGGCCCGGTCCAGCTCTCGGCGCATCAGTACGGCGCCGGCTTCCGCGCGAGCACCGAGTCGATCGAGAAGGTCTTCACGACCGCGTTCCCGCTCAACGATGCTCCGACGGAGGGCCTCGACGCGGGGGCGGCCGTCCGCGTGGTGAAGGACCGGCAGACGTGGCTCGCGTCGCCCGATCGTCCGGGCGGATTCCGCGTGGCGACCGGTTACCGCGCGCTGCAGCTCACCATCCTCCAGTCCGACGTCGAGGCTGCGCTGGCGGCGCTCCGCGGCGCGACCTCCACGCCGCCGCTCCGCTTCGAGCCGGGCCTGTCGCTCGAGGCGGGCACCGGCGCGTGGCTCCATCGCTTCGTGCGCTTCCTCGTCGACGAGGTCGATCGCGGCGAGACGCTCGCGTCGCCGCTCGTCGGCGCGCGCCTCGCGGACAGCGTCGTGTACGGCCTGCTGCTCGGTCACCCGCACAACCACAGCGCACGTCTCGCCGCCGCCCGCTCGGCCGAGCCTCGCTACGTGCGCGAGGCGGCGGAGTACCTCGAGGCGCGGGCGGCCGATCCCGTGCGGATGGCCGACCTCGCGCGCGTCACCGGCATCGGCGTCCGCATGCTCCAGCTCGGGTTCCAGAAGCATCGCGGATGCACGCCGATGGAGTTCCTGAAGGAGCGCCGGCTGCACCTCGCGCGGACGAAGCTGCTCGGCGCCGTCACGTCCACGGTGACGGAGATCGCGCTCGACTGCGGCTTCCCGCACATCGGGAGGTTCTCCGCCGAGTACCGCGCGCGCTTCGGCGAGAGCCCGTCCGAGACGCGCGCGCGGGCGCGCCGCTGACGATCACTGCACGCGCGGTGGGGGCGCGTCGTTGATCGGGCGGCTGCCCATGCCGCCGGCATAGCCGTAGCTCGCGTCCTGCCCGACGCCCCAGACGGTGACGGAGAACGGACCTTCGCTCTTCGCCTCGTGACGGCCGTAGCCGCACGTGCCCTTCTCGAACTTGCCCGGCACGAAGCCCTTCGTCAGGTGCACCCACGCGTACTCGTACTCGCCGCTCGCGCCGAGCGGCTTCCAGTCCTTCACCTCGCCGGCGCAGGCGAGGTCGACGGGGAGGAACCCGCGCTCGGTCTTGCGGCGCACGAAGGTGAGCGACGTGTCCGGGTACGTGTAGTCTGCAAAGAGCACGTAGCGGTCGAGGAACTGGTCCGACGGGACGACGACGACGAAGTCGGGATCGCCGCTGGTGCCCGGGCGGATCGGGCCCATCGGGCCGTCGGCGGGCTGACCGCTGCCGCCGTTGAACTTCGACCCGGTCATGTAGACCGCCGCGTGGAACGGATGCCTCGCGTCCTGGCTCTTCACCACCACGAGCGAGTCGGTGAAGAACGTCGCCACCTCGCCGGCCGCGAGCGTCTCGGGCGCGCCGAGGGGACGCTCGGGATCGTACGTGAGGACGGTGCCGTCGACCGCGCCGACGAGGCTCCACGGCACGGTCTCGCGCGCCTGACCGGTGAGGCTCTCGATGCGCGGCGCGAACGGGACGAGCGCGTACTCCTTTCCCCACTGGGAGAACGGCGCGATCTGCTGCTGGGTGAGATCGCAGAACTCGAGCTCGCCGGGGAGGAACGCGCAGCTCGAGCCGCCGAAGAGGCCGACCGGCTTGTTCGCGACGATCGGGCTGCCGGCGGCGCTCTCGCGCTGCGTGATCTGGAGCACCTGCCCGCGCGAGAGCGTCCACGACTGCGCTTCGCCCTGGAATGCGGGCGCGACGTCGGCGCCCTGGAGGATGCCGACGCGAGGGCGCATCTCGACCTTGGTGTCGTCCTGCGAGGCGACGATCTGGAGCGTGCGGGGCTCGGTGCCCGGCTTGCCGAAGCGCGAGAGGTTCGCGGTGCTGACCGCGATGTAGCTCGCGTCCCACGACGACTCGGGGAGGAGCAGCGTCGCCGTCGGGAAGTACGACCGCGCGCCGCCGTAGGGGAAGATCGAGTACGCCGAGGCGGGCGCGTCGGTGAGGAGATGGAACGCGCGCGTCTTGGCCGTGCCGTGCGCGATGGGATCGGCGGCGAGCGCGGGCACGACGCCGTCGGGGCAGCGGGTGAACGAGGAGCTCGAGGGCCGGTCCTCCTGCGAGAGGAACACGAGCGCCACCTCGCCCGGAGGGAGCGGTCCGGTGAGCGGCGTGTACTTCGTCGCGTCGCCGTCCTTCGAGCCGAGGTACGTCGACTTCGAGATGTCGAGCGCCTCGCTGCCGAGCTCGGCGCGGAGCGTGATGGGCCGCGTCCACGTGTTGGCGATCATCGCGACGAAGCATGCGCCGCGGCCGTACGTGTCGTCGTCCGGAGGCAGCGTCCAGAACGAGCAGCCCACCGAGCCCTTCGACAGGCGCGCGCTCTCGCACGCGTCGACGCAGGCGCCGCCGCCGCAGCCCTTGTCCTCGGCGCACGTCTCGAGCACCTTCTCGCCCGCGCCGGGGCACGCATCGACCACGCTCCGCAGATCGCGCGAGCACTTGCGATCGGTGCAGGGCGGCGCAGCGTCGGCCTGGTCGAACGACTGCGGATCGTCCTGGTACGAGCCGGAGCGCGTGCTGCACGCGGCGACGATGAAGAGCAGGGCGCTCGCGTACGCGACGCCGGAGGGCCGGAGGACGGTGCGCGCGGTGATGTTCATGTCTCCTCTCACAGCGGGACCTTCGTGGCCGAGGGATGCGGGTCTTCGTCGATCGTGCCGAGGCCGAGCTCACCGTGCTCGTTCGCGCCCCAGCACGCGACCGCTCCGTCCTGGAGGAGCGCGCAGACCGTCTCCCTCGCGACGGCGACCCGCACCGCGCGGCCCGAGAGCGTGATCGCGCCGGTGAACGTGCTCGAGAAGGGGCCGGCCGAGCCGGTGCCGAGCTGACCGCGCTCGTTCTCGCCCGTGCAGAGCACGCTGCCGTCGGTCATGCGCACGCACGTCGTCTCGCCGTTCGCGGCGATCTGCTGCGGGTACGCGCTCGACGTGATGCGCGCGATCGTCGGGAGCGGGACGTTCGCATCGGGCAGCCCGCTGCCGAGCGCGCCGCGCTCGCTCTTGCCCCAGCAGTAGACGCTGCCGCTCGTGGTGATCGCGCACGCGTGCTGGTTCGGAGGCGGCGGAGGATCTCCGGGCAGCGAATTCGGGCGCGGGCGCCCCGGCGAGGTGCCGGAGACGGCGAACGTCGTCACCGCGCCGAGGTCGTGCACCGCGCTCGGGAGCGGCGTCGGCGTCACCGACGAGATGCGCCCCGAGAGGATCCCCTGCGGCCCCGCGACGGCGCCCCACGTGAGGAGCGTGCCGCTCGCGTCGAGCGCGAAGGACGTGTCGATGCCGCCCGCGGTGCGCTTCACCACCACTCCGAGCTCGGCACGCGCGGGCGGCAGCGCGGAGCCCGAAGGCTCGCCGCGCGCGAGCTGCGCGCTCTCGTCGTTGCCCCAGCAGATCGCCGCGCCCGCCGCCGTGGTCGCGCAGGCGCTCCCCTGCCCCACGTCGACGCGCGACGCGGCTTCGATCGCGACGCGTGCGGGGACTGCGTGGGGATCGGTGTCGATCGAGCCGTCGACGGTGCGTCCGAGCTCGCCGTGGTCGTTCGCTCCCCAGCAGAAGACGCTCCCGTCCGCCGTGCGCGCGCACGACGTCGCCGCCGCCGCGCTGAGCTGCGTGACGTTCGCGAGACCGATCACGCTCGGCTTCGCTGCGCCCGCGTCGGTCGGGGCGCCACCGTCGGGAGGAGCGCCGCGACCGAGCTGGCCGTGCTCGTCGGCGCCCCAGCAGCGCACGGTGCCGTCGCTGATGCGCGCGCAGAAGTGACGATCGCCAGCGACGACCTCCACCGCGCAAGGCGACGCGCCACACGTCACCGGCTCGTCGTCCGGATCGAACGGCGCGCGCGCATCGGCGGCGCTCCCGTCGGGGGTCGCGCCCGCATCGGGCAGCGCCGCGGGCGGGCCGGCATCGTCGAACGAGGGACGCGCCGGCGGATCGGTGCTCGAGCATGCGGCGAGCACGACGAGCGCGGCGGTGATCGAGCGCGCGTTCACGGCTTTCCTCCCGTCGTGCGGTGCATCGCGATGTCCTTGCCGACGACCCAGAAGTCGTCCGGCGCCTTGCCCCAGATCGCGTGGAGCGGCTGGATGATCGGCAGGTCCGCGATCATGATCGCCGCCTGCATCCACGGCCCGCCGCT
>JBDHVD010000598.1:0-4977 GCA_039809525.1 Labilithrix sp.
GTCGTGCCGAGATCGGCGTGGCCGAGCATCGCCTGCACGGCGCGTAGATCGGCGCCGCCGCGGAGCAGGTGCGTCGCGAACGAGTGCCGGAGCTTGTGGGGCGAGATCGGCGTCGTGATCCCCACGCCGCGCGCGTACGCCTTGAGCAGCTTCCAGAAGCCCTGGCGCGTGAAGCGCGTGCCGCGCGGCGCGAGGAACAGGTGCGGGTCCTTCGTCGCGTTCTTCGCGTGGGGCCGCACGAGCTCGAGGTAGACCTCGATCTTCTCGAGCGCGATCTGACCGACGGGCACGAGGCGGCGCTTGCCGCCCTTGCCGAGGGGCGCGACGGTGCCGAGCTTGCGGTCGAGATCGCCGACCTTCAGCGCGCACAGCTCCGAGACGCGGAGGCCCGAGGCGTACATGAGGTGGATCATCGCGCTGTCGCGGACCCCGCGCGCAGTGTCCTCGGGCGGCGCGGCGAGGAGGCGATCGACCTCCTCGTACGAGAGCACGCGCGGGAGCTTCCGCGCGAGCTTCGGGCGCTCGACGAGCTCGGTGGGATCGGTGTCGATCGCGCGCTCCTTCAGGAGGAACTTGAAGAACCCGCGCAGCGCCGAGAGCTGGCGCGCGCTCGATCGCGCCGCCTTCCCGCGCTTCGCGGCGTCGACGACGAAGTCGTAGAGGTGCGAGCCGTCGATCCGCCTCGGATCGCTGGCCGCCTCCTCGTCGAGCCGGCGCGCGAGCTCGCCGAGGTCGCGTGCGTACGCCTCGAGCGTGTTCTTCGCGAGCGCGCGCTCGACGCGCAGATGGTCGAGGTACGTGTCGATCCACCCGTGGAGATCCACGGCTCGATCCTACCGCCCGCGGCGGCGCAGGGCTCAATTCTTCGCGAGGTGCGCGAGCATCTCGCCGCGCTCGGGCGACGCGAGGCTCTCGGCGAGCAGGCGCGTGCTCGCGCGCGGGTCCGGCGGCGCCGCGCTCCGCTCGGCGAACGAGGCGTGCTGCGCCGGCGTCATCGACGCGACGAGGTGGAACACGCCGCGATCGGCCGCCTCGACGGTGCACGCGGCGTCGCCGAAGCCGAGCACCTTCCGGACGAAGGCGAGGACGGTGGCCGCGCCCGACTTCGCGAACGCGCCGCGGCTCCAGGACATCGAGAGGTGGTGCTCGAAGGCGTCGTCCTTCTTCGCGATCGCGTACATCATCCCGATCCCGGCGGACGTGACGAACGCCGCGCCGCGCTCGATCGCCTTCGCCGGGTCCTCCTCCGCCGTCCCGCCCTCTGCGAGAGCGGCGAGCGCCGCGCCCTTCGCCTTGTCGAGCTTCTGCGCGAGCTCCGCGAGGTGCGGCGCGGCGAAGATCTTGGCGTACGGCGCGCCGGCGGCGAGCCGGTAGCCGGCGACGACGAGCAGGAGGACGGCGGCGGCGACGACGATCCAGGTCACGCGCGGCTCCCGTCAGCGGAACTTCGAGTGACAGCTCTTGCAGGTCGCCTTGATCTGCGCGAGCGCGTCCGAGGCGGCCTTCGCGTCCTTCGCCGACGCCGCGGTGGACAGCGCCTCCGCCTTCGCGTGGAGCTGGTCGGCGAGGGCGTCGAACTCGGGGCCCTTCGAGAACTGCTTCGACTTGTTGCTCGTGACCTGGAGGCGGCTGCCCATGTCGGCGAACGCGGCCCAGTCCTGGTCGTCGTAGCTCGCCTTGCCGATCTTGCCGAACTGCGGATCGGCGACGGTCGCTTGCACGTCCATCACTTGCTCGAGCGACGGGAGCTTCTCGATCTCGGCGGGGGGAAGATCGCGCTTCGGCACGCATGCGGCGGCGCCGAGCAGGAGGAGGAGGAAGAGCACGCGGGGCGTCATCGCCGCGTAGTCCTATCATGCGTCTCTGGCACGCGTCTCAGGCGGCGGCGCTGACGAACGCGCGGAGCAGCTCGGTGGGATCGTCCTCGCGCATGAGCGCCTCGCCGATCAGCGCCGCGTCCGCGCGCGAGCGCGCGACGGCCGTCACGTCCGCGGGCGTCTTCAGGCCCGACAGGTGCACGGCGACGCGGTCCCGCGGGATCGCATCGAGCACGCGCGCCGCACGCGCTCCGTCCATCGCGAGGGTGTCGAGGTCGCGCGCGTTCACGCCGATCACGCGGGCGCCCGCCTCGAGCGCCCAGCCGAGCTCCTCCTCCGTCACCACCTCGACGAGCGGCTCGAGGCGGAGATCGCGCGCCGCCGCCGCGAGCTTCGCCAGGCGGTCGGGCGGGGTGATGCGCGCGATGAGGAGCGCCGCGTCCGCGCCGCATGCCGCGGCCTCGGCGAGCTGGCGCTCGTCGATCACGAACTCCTTCGCGAGGAGCGGCGCCGGCAGCGACGCCTTGTCGAGCGCGAGCCGCGCGTCGACGAGGTCGTGCCACGATCCGGCGAAGAACTTCTCGTCGGTCAGGACGCTGATCATCGATGCGCCCGCGCGCGCGTAGCGGAGCGCGCGGCCCTCGGCGTCGAGCGCGGTCGAGAGCGCACCGGCGCTGGGGCTCCTCTTCTTGATCTCGGCGATCAGGTGGAGCGGCGCGCCGGCCGGACGGCGGAGCGTGTCGAACACCGAGCCTCGCGGCCCGGCGGGCACGCGCACGTACGAGGGCGCGGACCGCAGCTTCCAGACCTCGGCCTTCTTCTGCTCGAGGATCGCGTCGAGCACGCCGCTCACGGCGACTCCTCGCGCGCGCGCTTCGCCGCCGCGCGCCACGTCTCGAGCGTCGCGAACGCGCGACCGCTCGCGATCGCCTCGCTCGCCTCCGCCGCGCATGCGCGCAGCTCGCCGCCGCGCACGACGTGGAGCGCCGCGGCCGCGTTCAGGATCACCGCCGCCGCGGCCGCATGCGGCTCGCCGCGGAGCAGGCCGAGCACGATGGCGGCGTTCTCCTTCGCGTCGCCGCCCGCGAGGGCCTCGAGCGGCACGTGATCGATCCCGAAGTCCTCGGGCCGCACCACGCGCTCGGTGACGCGTCCCCCGTCGAGCACGCTCACGCAGGTCGGCGCGGCGGGGCTGATCTCGTCGAGCCCGTCTTCGCTCCGCACCACCCACGCGCGCCGGGTGCCCAGGCGTCCGAGCGCGGTCGCCATGATCGGACGCAGCCGGTCCTCGTACACGCCGACGAGCTGGTAGCTCGCGCGCGCCGGGTTCACCAGCGGACCGAGCGCGTTGAAGATCGTGCGCAGGCCGAGCTCGCGCCGCGCGGTCGCCGCGTGGCGGAGGGCCGGATGATGCGCGGGCGCCATCAGGAACGCGATGTTCGCCTCGCGGAGGACCGCCGCCTGCCGCGACGGATCGAGATCGATGGGGATCCCGAGCGCATCGACGATGTCCGCGCTCCCGCAGCGCGACGACACCGAGCGGTTGCCGTGCTTCGCGACGTGCACCCCGCACGAGGCGAGCACGATCGCCGCCGCCGTCGAGACGTTGATCGTGTGCGCGCCGTCTCCGCCGGTGCCGCACGTGTCGGCGACGTCGGAGAGGCCATGGTCGACGGCGGTCATCACCGAGCGGAGCGCCTCGGCCGCGGCGCCGATCGCCTCGGCGCTCTCGCCGCGTAGGCGCATCCCGGCGGCGAACGCGCCGATCTGCACCGGCGTCCATTCGCCGGCGAGGATCGCCTCGAAGGCGGCGCGCACGTCGCTCGCGTCGAGCACGCCGCGCTCGAGCCGCGCGAAGACGTCCGCGAACGCGGGGCGCATACCGGGTCCGCTCACGACGGCAGCCTCCGGACCCAGTTCGCGAGCAGGTCCTTGCCGTGCGGGGTGAGCACGCTCTCGGGGTGGAACTGCACGCCCTCGACGTCGCGCTCCTTGTGGCGCAGGCCCATGATCTCGCCCTCGGCGGTCCATGCGGTGATCTCGAGGCAGTCCGGCAGCGACGCGCGCTCGACCAAGAGCGAGTGGTAGCGCGTGGCCTCGAACGGGGAGGGGAGGCCCGCGAAGACGCCCTTGCCCTCGTGGAGGATCGGCGAGGTGCGCCCGTGCATGAGCCGCCCGGCGCGGACGACCTTGCCGCCGAACGCCTGCCCGATCGACTGGTGGCCGAGGCACACGCCGAGCACCGGCACCTGCGCGCGCGTGACCGCCGCGAGCGAGACGCCCGCCTCGTTCGGCGTGCAGGGCCCGGGAGAGACGAGGATGCCCGACGCGTCGACGGTCGCGATGGCGTCCTCGGCGATCGCGTCGTTCTTCACCACGCGTGCCTCCGCCCCGAGCTCGCCCAGGTACTGGACGAGGTTGAACGTGAACGAGTCGTAGTTGTCGATGACGAGGACGCGCATCGGCGGTCGTGCCTACACGCGAGCTTACCGTCCCTCGTCGATCCCGGCGACCGCCGCGAGCGCCCGGCGCTCGATCACGGCCTGCGCTTCGATCGCGCCGAGGAGCTTCTCGGGATCGCCGCTCTTCAACGCGTCCGTATAACGCGGGAGCTCGGTCTTGCGATCGCGGAGGACGGCCGCGATCGCGTCGCGCTTCGCGCGTCCCCACGCGGTGCGCGGCGCCGTCGCGTCCGCGAGGCGGAGGCCCTCGTCGATCGCGGGCGCCGCCTGCCGGTCGACGAGATCGAGCGCGGCCTTCGCGTCGCCCTTCGCCGCCGCCTCGTCGGCCGCATGGAGCGCCTGCGACGCGCGTACGTCCTCGGCGACGATCTTCTTCAGCTCCGGCCGGTCCTCGGCGCGGAGCTCCGGCTCGGCCTTCGTGCACGCGCAGAGGAGGAGCGCGGCCGCGCCCAGCCAGCGCGCGCTCACGCCGCGGACCGCTCCCGTAAGAGCTTCTTGAAGCGCGCGCGCTCGAGCGGATCGGCGGAGACGATCTTCAGTGCCTCGCGGTTGCCCTTCTTCCAGACCCGGCGCGTCCACGCCCAGATCCTGACACCGTCGACACGGATCTCGATCGGGAACGTCTCGAGCTCCTCGGTGTCGGGCTCGAGCAGCGTGCGGACGCGGAGCCCGCTGGCCGACGCGTCGAGCAGCTCCAC
>JBDHVD010000599.1:0-4898 GCA_039809525.1 Labilithrix sp.
CGGCGCACCCCGACGAGCCAGGCCTCGAGCGCCGCGATCGCGCCCGGGTCCGGTTCGATCGGCAGCACGCTCGCGGGCCAGGCCTCGTCGAGGCGATCGAGGAGCCCCGCGAGGCGCGGTCGCCACGCGTCGAGGAGCGCCGGATCGGCCGCGGTGCGCTCCCCCGCCCGCTTCGCCTCGACGAGCGCGGCGGCGTCGCGGAGATCGTAGTCGTCGAGCAGGCGCACGAGATCGGTCTCGAGCTCGCCGGTCCGGAGCAGGTGCGTCCCGGTCGTCGCCGTGCGCAGGACGTAGAGCAGCTTCTTCACCGTCGGCTCCTTCTCGAGGAGCTGGATCTGGTTCCGCGCGAAGCCGCGGTAGTGCCGGTGCACGCGACGGCTCGTCGCCGCCTTCACCAGCGGCCGCACCTCGTCGAGCAGCGGGCCCGCCCGAAGCGCCGTGCGCCCGAGCACGCGCTCGAGGAAGTTGCCGTTGCCGTGCAGCACGCCCGCGAGCGCGTGCGCGAGCTCGTTCGACGTGTAGTCGATCTCGACGCCCTCGATGATCTCCGCGCGATCGAACGTCGGCTGCGGCGGCTCGAGCCCGACGAGCGTCGACGTCGGCGCGACGTGGATGCACTTCAGATCGAGATCGCTGTCCGGCGACGGAAACCCGTAGGCGTGCGCGCCGCTCAGGTACACGACGAGGTGCTCGCGGTGCGCGCTCTCCTCCGCGAGCACGCGATCCATCACCTTCTCCTGGTGCTCGGTCAGCAGCTTCATTCGCTCCATGCGACCTCCGGCGGCGGCGGCGCGTCCTTCCCCAGCGGGCCGGGCGCGCCTTCGACCCAGCGTCGCGCGACCTCCTCGCCGATCCGGCGGAGGAGCGCGTCGGCGCGGACGATGTCCGGACGCGCGGGCAGCTTCGACGCGTCCCGCGCGCGCTCGAGCGCCGGCGCCATCGCCTCCGCCTCGGCCACCACGTCGGCGATCGAGACCTCGCCGTTCTTGATCGCGAGGAGCCGTGCCCGCAGCGCGCCCTCGACCTCGAACACCGGCGCGCCCGCGCGCAGCCAGCGCTCCGCGGTCGCGAGCAGGCGCACGAGGTTGTAGGCGTTCTTCGGACGGAGCTCGCGCGGCAGATCGAGATCGCGCGCGCCGTCCCGCGCGAACGCGACGAGCGAAATGAAGTCGTTCGCCGGGAGGAGGCCCTGGTCGTGGAGCGAGCGATAGAGCTGCTTCACGTACTGCTTCGCCTGGTGGATGCGATCGGCCTCGGTGGGCGCTGCGCGTGGCGAGAGCCGGGCGAGCCGCTCGGCGACCTCGTCGAGCGACGGCGTCGGCGCTTCGCGGAGCCACGCGAGCACCGCGGCGCGATGCTCGAACAGGCGCTGGCCCTGCTCGAGCCGGCGGAGCTGCCCGAGCGCGTAGCGTCCGAAGCTCCCGTAGATCTCCGTCGAGACGAACGCGTCCCTCGCCTCCAGGATCCACGCGCCGATCGGATCGCGCGCCTCGGCGCCGGGCACGAACAGCATCTCGAGGGTGTTCGGGTCCGCGCGCAGCGCCTGGCGGATCGCCTTGCCGGCCGCCCAGTACGTCGCGCTGCCGTCCTCGCGCACCAGATCCTCCGGCGGCGCGACGAGCCCCAGCGTCCAGGGCAGCGGGTGGACGAACACGCCACGCCGATCGTCGTCGGAGGTCTCGCTCGCGAGCCCCCACGCGCGCGAGCCGACCGGCGTGTCGACGACCACGCAGGGCCAGAGCGCGGCGTACGCCGCCTCGCGCCGCTGGGCATAGAGCATCTGGCCCACGCGCCGCGGCGAGAGCTCGCGCCGCGCGTAGCGGATCGTGCCCACGCCCACGATCGCGACGTCGATCGCCTCGCCGTCGACCTTCACCACGCGCCCGATCGTGCCCTGCGGCACGCGTCGCTCGCCGACGATGCGGTCGACGCGCGTCACCACCTCGGTGCCGTGCGGGAGGGGCACCGCCTGCGGATCGAGGCTCGCGAGGTGGCGGATGCGGAGGTCCATCGTGCAGCCGATCGAAGCTTACGCTAGAGAGCGAGGCCGTGACGTCGCGCGCCGCCGCCTTCGATCTCGCCGTGCGAGCGGTCGCGGTCGTCGCCGCGCTCGGGCTCCTCGCCGCGGGATGGCACGACGTCTCGAAGGCGTGGGACACGTGGGGCTACCACCTGCCGTTCGCCGCGCGCATCGCCGGGATCGTCGGCCCGGGCTCGTACGCGTTCAGCCCGGAGAACCAGGCGCGCTACGAGGGCTTCCCGCTCGTGGTCGAGGCGCTGCAAGGCCTGTTCTGGAAGGTCACGACGCGGCCCGAGTGCGCGAACCTGGTCGCGCTCTTCTCGCTGTTCGCCTTCGTCGCGTTCCTCCGGCGCGCGTTCCGCGTGCCGCCGCACGTCGCGCTCGTCGCGCTGCTCGCGATCCCGCTCGTCCAGATCCACGCCACGCAGTGCTACGTCGATCTCCCCGCGAACGCGGCCGCGGCCGTGCTCGTCCTGCTCGCGTACCGGGCATGGGCGAAGACCGAGCCTCCGGCGGCGAAGGACGTGCTCGCCGCCGCCGGCGCCGCCGCGTTCGCCGCCAACGCGAAGTTCCAGCTCGCGCCGGTCGTCGTCGCGGCGGCGCTCGCGCTCCTCGTCCGCGCGCGCCGGGACCGGAGGCTCCTCGCGATCGGCGCGCTCGCGCTGCCGATCGTCTTCGCCACGCCGCTGAAGAACGTGGTCCTCCACGGGAACCCCGCGTGGCCCGTCGAGCTGCGCATCCTCGGCAAGGCGCTGCCGTTCGCCGACACGCGCTACGAGGCGTTCCCTCGCTGGCTCGAGCACGTGCCCGGGCCGGTGCGCTTCCTCTGCTCGATCCTCGAGATCGGGGTGAAGGGCTGGTCGGTCGACCAGTGGACGCCGCCGGACGATCCCGGCTACCGCATGGGCGGCTTCTTCGGCGCGTACGTGGCCGTCGCGCTCGCGGCCGTCGCGTTCGCGGCCTGGAGGAGGCGCACGCGCGAGGCGAAGGTCGCCCTCGCGTTCGTGCTCGGGACGACCGCCGTCGTCTCCGTCCTCCCGCAGTCGCACGAGCTCCGTTACTACCTCGTGTGGATGCTCGTGCTCGTCGCGCTCGCGCTGATCCTGTGGGCGCGCGAGCGACCGGCGCTCGCCGCGGCGATCGCGCTCGCCGCGTTCGGCTGGGTCGCCGGCGCGACGCGCGGCGTGTACCTGTACCCGTCGGGCGACTCCTTCGCGACGCTCGTGGCGACGCACGTCGATCGGCGCGTCGTCGAGACCGCGCCGGCCGGCGCGCGCCTGTGCCTCGCGGAGGAGCCGTGGACGTTCCTCTACGCGCCCGAGCTCCACCCGGGCGCCCGCTTCACCGTGCAGGAGGCGAAGCGACCGGAGGACTGTCCGCCGCGGTGACCTCTTGCGCGCGCTCGATCGCGAGCGCGCGTACGAGGTCCGTCATGCGCGCCTCGTCCTCGTGCCGCCGGCGCCGCGTGAGCAAGGACTCGCGCACCAGCCAGATGACGAGCGGATAGAGCACGAAGTCGACGCCGCGCCCGATGCCGACGAAGCGCGCCAGCCTCCGCGCGATCTCCGGGTAGACGATGAGCGCACCGCCCGCCAGGAACACGAACACCTGCAGCCAGAGGTGGCGCGCGTTGCGCTCGTTCGAGGTGTAGTCGTGGAGGAGGAGCGCCGCGAGCAGCGCGAGGAGCACGACGGCGGCGGGCGTGATCTCGGCGGTCATCGGTGGCTCCCGAAGAGGAAGCCGTGGAGCAGATCCACGACGACGGTGATCGCGCCCGACGCGCGCTGCCCCTTCGCGAGCGTCTCGTCGGTGTAGCGGATGGCCACCGGCACCTCGACGATGCGGAGCCCGGCGATGCGCAGCGAGATCTCCGTCGCGTGCGCCATGCGGTTCTGGCGCAGGCGCAGCTTCTCGATCGCGCGCGGCCCGAATGCACGCAGGCCGTTGTGCACGTCGGAGAGGCGGAGGCCGGTGGTCACGCGCTCGAAGAGCCGCGCGAGCGCGAGCAACCACCTGCGCGAGGCGGGCACGTTCGATCCGCCCGCGAAGCGATCGCCGAGCGCGACGTCCGCGGCGCCGCCGGCCACCGCGCGCGCGACCGCGAGCACGTCCTCGGCGCGGTGCTGTCCGTCGGCGTCCATGGTGACGAACGCGTCGAAGCCCGGCTTTGCGAAGCGGTCGTCGAGCGCGAGCCGCCGCGCGGTCTCGATCGCCGCGCCCTGGCCGAGGTTGACGGCATGACGGGCGAGCACGACGGGGACCGGGTGCGCCGCACGCGCGACGACGGCCGCGTCGACCGGCGCGGCTCCGCCGTCGTCGACGACGAACACCACGAGCTCGGCCTCGGCGGAGAACCGCGCCAGCTCGGCGAGCGTGCGCGCGAGCCGATCGCCCTCGTCGTAGGCCGGCATCAGGATCGCGATCCGCACGGCCGCATGCTAATCCTCGGCGCGCGCATGAACCAGGCGGTCGTCCATCTCGGAGGTCGCTTCGTCCCGCCCTCCGAGGCGAAGGTGGACCTGCTCGATCGCGGGTGGCTCCTGGGCGACGGCGTCTTCGCGACGATGCGCGGATACGACGGCGTGTGCTTCCGCCCCGAGGCGCACCTCGAGGCGCTCGCGCGGGGCGCCGAGGCGCTCGGGATCGCGCTGCCCGCCACGCCCTCGGCGATCATCGCCGTGGCCGACGAGGCGGCGCGGCGAACGGGGGCGAACGACGCGTACGTCCGCGTGACGCTGACCCGCGGCTCGTTCGCGATCCTCGCGCGTCCGATGGATGTGCCCGATGCCCGCGCCTACGAGGACGGCATCGATACGATGGTGGTGAAGCCCCGGCGCATCCCGCCCGAGACAACGCGATAGACGAGGATCTTTCGCTC
>JBDHVD010000600.1:0-4898 GCA_039809525.1 Labilithrix sp.
GTCGCCTCTTCGGCACCGTCGCCGTCGCCGCGGCGATCACCACCGTGGTCGGCGCCGGCGTCGTCTCGGCGGTGACCCGGCGCCCGCAGGATCCGGCGGCGCCGCCCGCGCCCCCGCCGCCCGCGCCGACGCCGAGCGCGTCGACGCCCGTCGCGTCCGTCACGCCGCCGTCCCCGCCCGCCGACACCCCGCCGCCCGCGCAGCCGGCGGCGGAGCCGACGCCGGAGACCTCCGCGCCGGCCTCCGCGGCGGCGCCCTCGCCGCCGCCGCGCGCGGCCGAGCCGGCGGCGGTCAAGCCGAAGCTCGTCCCGCCGCCCGTCGCGACGGCGACCTCGACCGCGACGTCGAAGCGGAGCGACGATTTCTCCGATCCGTGGCGCAAGTGACCTAAGCTTTCGCCGGTCGTGGCGAAGAAGAAGATCCTGCTCGTCGATGCGGATCCGCGCAGCCTGCGGGTCATCGAGGTCAGTCTCCGGAAGGCGGGATACAACGTCGCCTGCGCCCAGGACGGCCTCGCCGCGCTCGACGTGGCCGAGCATCAGCAGCCCGACCTGGTGATCAGCGACACCCGTCTGCCGAAGCTCGACGGCTACGGGCTCGTCCACAAGCTCAAGGAGTCGCGCGAGCTCGCCGGGGTGCCCGTCGTCTTCCTCGCCTCGCACGGCTCGGTGGAGGACCGGATCCGCGGCCTCGAGCTCGGCATCGAGGACTACCTGACGAAGCCGATCTTCGTCCGCGAGCTGCTCGCCCGCGTCCACGTCGTCCTCGCGCGCCGCGCGCAGGAGAGCCTCTCGCAGGGACCGCCCTCGTCCGCGACGCCGAAGACCCGCTTCGCCGGATCGATCTCCGACATGACCGTCGTGGATCTCCTCCAGACGTTCGAGCTGTCGAAGAAGAGCGGCACGGTGACGTTCAAGAACGGTCGCGACCTCGCGCACGTCTGGTTCCGCGACGGCAGCGTCGTCGACGCGGAGGTCGGGGCGCTGCGCGGCGAGGAGGCCGTCTATCGCCTGCTCGTCTGGAGCGAGGCCGACTTCGAGGTCGACTTCGGCACGATCGATCGCGAGGACCTCGTCGAGCAGAGCACCGCGACGCTCGTGATGGAGGGCCTCCGCCGCGCCGACGAGTGGGGTCGCCTCGTCGAGCAGCTCCCGCCGCTCGGCCGCGTGTTCGAGGTCGATCACACGAAGCTCATCGACCGCCTGAGCGAGATCCCCGACGAGCTGAACGGCATCCTCCGCCTCCTCGACGGCGAGCGCACGCTGCTCGACGTCGTCGACGAGTCGCCGTTCGAGGACCTCTCGACGCTGACCACGCTCTCGAAGCTGTACTTCGAGGGGCTGCTCGTGCCCCTCGGCAGCATGCGCCCGCCGCCCGTGGTGGAGACGCGCGACGCGGACGCCGAGCCGGCGTCGCCCTCGACGGACGTGCAGCCGTCGATCGTCGTCGCGCCGACGGTGAAGGTGCCCGACGCGATCCCGGCGATCGTCCCGCTCGAGCAGACGAAGCCGCTCGAGACGCGCGTCGCCGCCGTCGCCGCCGCGCCGCCCGCGACGAAGCCCGCGACGAAGGTGGGGCCGCCGCCGGTGCCGGTGATCGAGAAGATCGCTTCGCCGCCGCCGAAGGTCGACGTGCCGGACCTCACGGTCGAGGACGCGCCCGACTCGGAGGCCGCGGTCGAGCCGACGCTGCTCAGCGCCGCGGCGAAGCCCTCGAAGCTGCCGCCTCCGCCGGTGGTGACCGTCGAGATGCCGAAGCCCGCGCCGCTGCCGAAGGACGAGACGTCGCGACCCGCGGTGGTCGACGCCGACGCCGACGCCGACGCCGACGACGAGGACGAGGACGATGCGGAGGCCGACGAGCCGTCCTCGCGGGGTGCGCGATCGCGCGGGCGCCCGCAGCACGAGCCGGAGTCGTGGCAGGAGGGCAGGTCGCCGCGGCAGGCCGACGGGCGGCGGACGGCGATGGTGATCATGGCCGCCGCCGTGATCGGCGCGGTGGTCCTCATCTTCGCGCGCTTCGTCGTGCGTGGCGATCACGACACCGCCGAAGGGCTCGCGGTGCGTCCGATCCCGAGCGCGAGCGGCGCTGCGCCCACGACCTCGACGATGCCGCCCGTGCCGGCGACCACCGCGGTGACGTCGGCGGTCGTGAGCGCGCAGCCTCCGGTGCCGAGCGCGGCGCCGTCCGCCTCGGTGGCCGCGCAGGCGTCGGCATCCGCGTCGGCCGCGCCGGCGCCGAGCGAGCCGCGTCCCGTCGCGTCCGCGCGGCCGAAGGAGAGGGACGACGTCGGGCAGCCTTCGCTCGGCCCGGATGCCGGCGGCGCGGAGGTCGCGAAGGCGTTCACCGACGCCGCGCAGCGCGCGCTCGAGCGGCCGGGCTCGGGCATCCGCGCGAAGGACCTCGCCTGGGAGGCGACGCGTCGCGATCCGACGAACGCCGTCGCCTGGCTCACGCTCGGCGCGGCCTACGACGCGATCGGCAATCGCCCGGCGGCGCTCGGCGCGTACAAGTCGTGCGTGCGGAACGCGTCGTCGCATCCGCGCGTCTCCGAGTGCCGCGCGCTCGCCGGCGAGTGACTCACCCGCGGCGGATGCGCGGATCGAGGACCGCGTAGGCGACGTCGACGACGAGCGTCGAGACGACGACGATGCTCGACGTGACGATCACGCAGCCCATCACCACGGGGCCGTCGCGATCGAGCAGCGCGGTCGCGCTGAGCGAGCCGAGCCCCGGCCAGCGGAACACCGACTCGGTCACGATCGCGCCGCCCACGAGCGTACCGAGCTCGAGGCCGAGGATGGTGACGATGGGCACGAGCGCGTTGCGGAGCGCGTGCTTCGCGACGACCGCCGTCGTGGAGAGGCCCTTCGCGCGCGCCGTGCGGATGTAGTCCTGATCGAGCTGGCCGATCATCTCGTCGCGCACCACGCGCGTGTAATAGGCCGCGCCGAAGATGCCGAGCGTCACCGCGGGCAGCACCAGGCAGGCGAGGTGCTCGCTCGCCGTCTCGCCGTAGCCGTCGAGCGGCAAGAGGCGGAGCTCGTAGGCGAACAGCCACTGGAGGAAGAGGCCGATCATGAACGTGGGCGCGCTCACGCCGAGCAGGCTCCCGGTCACCGCGAGATGGTCGACGAGCGTGCGCTTCTTCGCCGCCGCGACGACGCCCGCGAAGATGCCGATCACCGCCTGGACGAGCGCCGCGGCGACCGCGAGGAGGAGCGTCCGCGGCAGGCGCTCGGCGAGGATGGTCACCACCGGCCGGCGCTGCTGGTAGCTCCGCCCGAGATCGACGTGCACCGGGCCGAGGCTCGCGCAGTTGGCGTGCGCCGCGTCCTTCTTCGGGTCGAACGTCGCCGGGCCGAGATGGACGAGCCGCTTCAGGAACAGGCCGTACTGCACGACGAGCGGACGATCGAGGCCGAGGTCCTTGCGCACCTTCGCGACCGCCGCCGCGGGCGCCTGCTGTCCGGCGACCATCCGCGCGGGATCGGACGGCAGCGCGTTGTTCACCAGGAACGCGACGGTGACCGTGGCCCAGACCACGACGACGCTCCACGCGAGCCGCTTGGCGACGCGCCGTCCGAGCGACGTCACGGGCGGCCCCGGAGGACGTTCGCGAGCGCGTCCTTCGAGAAGATGGTGCGCGCGGCGGTGGGCCCGAGCGCGCGATCGAGCCACGAGCGGGTGAAGTCGCTGCTCCAGACGGGATGCGAGCGGTAGTCGCGCAGGTACGGCTGCCGCTGCACGTACCAGCGGTAATAGTACGTGAACGCCCACGGCGCCTCGTCGCAGACGATCTCCTGCGCCTCGCGGTAGAGGCCGAGCCGGCGGCTCTCCTCCGGCTCCGCGCGTGCGCGGTCGATCAGCTCGTCGACGCGCGGGTTCGCGTAGAACGACCAATTGTTCGAGTCCTCGTTCGCGATCGAGCGCGAATGGAACAGCGGCTCGAGGAAGCTGCCCGCCTCGGGGTAGTCCTGCTGCCAGAACCCGGCGCCGAACGCCGCGCCGTTCCGCCGCCCGCGGAGCGCGATGAACGTCGGGTAGTTCACCATCCGGAGCTCGATGCGGATGCCGATCTTCGCGAGCTGCTGCGCGACGACCTGGCCCATGAACTCGGCGAGGCCCTGCTTGTAGACGAGGTACGGGACGACGTGCGGGTAGCCGCCCTTCTTCGTCACCGGATCGTATGGATAGCCGGCGCGGCGCATGTGCTCGAGCGCGGCGTCGAGGTCGTGATGCTGGCCGGTGAGCGTGGGATCGTAGCCGGCGACCGACGGCGGCACCGGCGTCCCGGCCGCGCGCAGGTTCGCCGCGCGCACCAGCCGGAGCTGATCGCGGTCGAGCGCGGCGGCGACCGCGCGCCGGATCTCGACGTTGTCGAACGGCGGCATCTCGACGTTCATCGCGTCGCCGCCGATCTGCTTCTCCGCCTCGTACTCGCCGAACGGCGTCCACCGCGCGTCGGCCTGGAAGCGGAGGAGGTCGGCCATGTTGAAGTCGCGGTAGACGTCGAGGTCGCCGCGCATGAACTTGAAGCTCTGGCTGCTCTGCGTGACGTGGAACGTCCAGCGGACGCGATCGACGTACGGCAGGCCGGGGCGGAAGTAGCCCTCGTGCCGGACGAGGGTGAGCTCGCGCCCGCGGTCCCATCCGTTCGGCTCGAGCTTGAACGGGCCCGCCCCGCACGGGTGCCACGTGTCCGAGTAGCGATCGCCCGCGCTCCGGCACGTCGGCCGGAGCATGTGCATGGCGAGGAGCGGAAGGAACGCAGCGTCGGCCTGCTTCAGCCGGTAGGTCACCACGTAGCGGCCCTCGACCTCGATGCCCGAGACGTGCTCGCCGGCCTTCGAGGTGAGCTCGCTCAGTCCCATGAGCGACGCGAAGTTGCCGGTGTA
>JBDHVD010000601.1:0-4882 GCA_039809525.1 Labilithrix sp.
GTTCGGCTGCATGCCGAGCGCCGGCGTCTCCGACGGCGTCCAGACCGCGATCACCGAGAAGTTCCCCGGGACCATCTTCTGCCCGGTCGAGACGAGCGGCGACGGGCGCGTGAACTTCTACTCGCGCGTGCAGATGTACCTGTTCAAGGCGAAGCAGGCGGCGATCGCCGAGTACGAGCGCGCGCTCGAGGAGAACGGCGTCACGCGCGAAGAGGTGCAGGCCGTGCTCGAGGCGTATCCGCGCTTCCGCAGCCCGTTCTACAAGGCGCCGCACGTCTACTCCGGCAACAGCGCGGACATCGTCGCCGCCGTCGCGCCGTACATCACGAAGACCCGCGGTCAGCGCTGGAAGGAGCGCGCGGTGAAGTTCGTGAAGGGCACGAAGGAGGCGGCGCAGAAGACGCCGCACGTGTTCCTCACGGCGGTCGAGGCGGTCAAGGACGCCCCGAAGGTCGCCGCCCGCGTGAAGGAGGACATCAGCCTCATCCGCGAGCTCCGCGCCGAGAAGAAGCGCGCCGCCAAGCGCACCGAGCAGACGCTCGACGCCGCCGCGGAGGAGTGAGCGACGGTTCGCCGGCGCCAGCGCTGGCGTGGGTGGCTTCACTGCTAAAGCGACCGCCGCCGGCGCTGGCGTGGGCGGCTTCACTGGTAAAGCGACCGCCGCCGGCGCCGGCGTGGGTGGTTTCACTGCTAAAGCGACCGCCGCCGGCGCTGGCGAGGGTGGCTTTACTGCTAAAGCGACCGGCGCCAACGCCGGCGCGGGTGCCTAGCGGCGGAACATCCCGAGGAGCTTCCCGAAGAGGTTGCCGAGCCTCGATTCGGGGAGCCGCCACGCGGGCTGCGCGGGGCGCGCCGCCTTCACCGCGCCGAGCTCGAGGAGGATCTCCTCGATCGGACGGCTCCGATCGAGCTTCACCGCGAGCGCGCGGCCGCTCTTCGCGTCGCGCGCGTCGACCGCCATCACGCAGTGCTCGTCGAACGACAGGCGCAGCGTGACGTGCCCGCCGTCGCGGAGCCCCGGCTCGCTCACGACCGCGGAGCACAGGTACTCGAGCTCGCGGAGATCCGCCGCTTCCCCCTGGAACAGCGGCAGGCTCACCTCGCCGAGCGTATCCGCCGCCACCGTCACGTCGCGCTGGGCGGGCAGCCGCGCGTTGCGCCCGACGAGCGGCACGAAGCGTCCGCCCGGACCGCCGTGGCCGACGCTCATCGGCAGCACGTCGACGAGGCTCGGCGCCGACGACGAGCCGATCTCGTCGGCGAGCAGGCCCGCGCCGAGCGCGACCGCCTCGTCGGGGTTGAGCCGCTTGCTCGGGCGCCGCCCGAACAGCTCGGCGACCGCGCGCTGGACCGCGGGGACGCGCGTCGTGCCGCCGACCAGCACGACGTCGTCGATGTCCTTCGGCGACAGCCCGCGGGTGGCCATGACATCGCGTGCGATGGCCACGGTCCGCTCGATCAGCGGCCGCGCGAGCTCGTCGAGCTGCGCGCGCGTGATCTCGAGGCGCAGATCGCGCTTCGGGTCGCGGGTGATCTCCGGGACCTCGACGAGGTACTCCGTCTGCACGGAGAGGGCGCGCTTCGCGAGCTCCGCGGCCTCGCGCAGGCGGGCGAGCTGCTGCGAGGTCGGCTCGAACGTCGCGCCCGCCATGCGCTGGAGCTCGGCGACGAGGTGCGAGGCGAGCAGGTCGTCGAGGTCCGATCCGCCGACGAAGTTGTCGCCGCCCGTGGCGAGCACCTCGAACCGGCGCTCGTCGATGTCGACGACGGAGAAGTCGAACGTGCCGCCGCCGAAGTCCCAGACCGCCACGCGCGCGCGCTGCCCGAGCTTGTGCCCGTAGGCGACCGCCGCGGCCGTCGGCTCGTTGACGATGCGCAGCACGACGAGCTTCGCCTCGGCCGCCGCGCGGCGCACCGCCTCGCGCTGGACCTCCGAGAAGTACGCCGGCACGGTGATCACCACCGCCTCGACCGGCTTGCCGAAGTGCGCCTGCGCCGTGTTCCGCACCTCGTCGAGGATGTGCGCCGCGACGGTGTCCATGCTCACGACGCGATCGTCGAGGCGCACGCCGAAGCGCTGGCCGTCCGCCTCCGCGAGCGGATAGGCGAAGTGCCGCTGCATCTCGCGCGCGACCGACTCCTGGTAGGTGCGGCCGACGAGGCGCTTCGACCCGTAGACCGTGCGCAGCGGCTGCAAGATCTGACGATCGGCCGCGCGCTGGCCGACGTGGAACGTGCCGTCGGGATCGAACGTGATCATCGACGGGATGGTGTTCGTGCCGGTGCGCCCCGGGATGATCTTCGCCTTGCCGTTCTCGACGTACGAGACGCAGGTGTTCGTCGTCCCGAGGTCGATGCCGATCACGACGGCGGGCCGCTGCACGCGGAGCGGCTCGATCTCGGGCGCGATCTCCTCGTCGTCCGCCTCGCGTCGCGCATCGCGCCGCGGCTCGACCGGCATCGGCGGCGGGCCCCCGACCTTGCCCGGCAGGGCAGGGGGGCGCTTGTTCGCCGCGATGCTCGCGCTGAGATGCTCGACGAGCGCGGCGTCGATGCCGAGCGCGAGGAAGGAGATCCCCATCCCGCGCCCCGGCTCCACGCGCACGACGCGCGCGAGCCCGGTCGAGATGTTCTCGCCCTCGTCGTCGAGGAGGTCGAAGCGGATCTCCTCGCCGATCTTGGCGACCGCCTCGGTGGCGACGAGCGCCCCCGACGCGCTCACGTCGCGCAGCCGATCGAGCTGCAGATCGTGGGTCCCGATGACCGACCAGAGGATGCGCACCGTCGAGTGCCGACGGGGGTGGATTCGGCGTTCCGGCGAATCGGACACGGCCGATGATGGTACGCGCCGCCGCGGTCCCACGACGGAAAATCTCCCGCGCAGGAAGCGCGAGCGCGCGCGCAAGAGAATTCGCCGTCGCGTCGGCTCCCGTCTCAGGCCCCTCTCCCCGACGGATGAGCCTTGCACGTACCCGGTACGCAGGTAGCTTCCGGCCCCATGCCCCGCCGCATCCTCTCCGCCTCGTCCGCCGTCAGCGTCGGCCTCTGCCTGGGGCTCGCGACGATCCTCGCGTGCTCCTCCTCCGCCGATCGCAACGGCTTCACCGAGGAGCCGAAGGCCGAGGGCGACGCCGCGGCCCCTCCGCCCGCGCTCGGAGGCGATGCCGCGAACACGCTGATGGTGGACGTGAAGCTCTCCGGTGCGGTCTACGCCCCGAACGGGTCGCTGCCGCTCTCGAACGCGCTCGTCTATCTCGCGACGGAGAAGCCCGCCGCCATCCCCGCCGGCGCGTACTGCGACGAGTGCGTGAAGCTCCAGGACGGGACGTTCACCGTCTCCGCCGCCGACGGGAAGTTCGAGCTCGCGACGCAGCTGCCGAAGGGCAAGGTGTACCTCGTCGTGCAGAAGGGGCAGTTCCGCCGCGTGCGCGAGATCGCGATCGAGGACGCGGGCGACGTCGACGTCTCGAAGGACGACACGACGCTCCCCGGGAAGCCCGATCCGGCGAAGGGCGACGACACGCCGAAGATGGTGGTGCTCAAGGACGACACCGACTTCGACCCGATCGACGAGTCGCTGAAGAAGCTCGGCATCACGCAGTTCGACGTCCTCGAGGACCGCGCCCTGCTCGAGGACGAGACGGCGCTGATGAAGTACCACGTCGTCTTCATCCCGTGCGGGAATGAGGCGGACCCGAAGTCGACGTCGCCGACCGCGAAGGCGAACCTCCAGAAGTACGTCGAGTCCGGCGGCAAGCTGTACGTGACCGACTGGTCCTACGAGTTCGTTCGCCAGCCGTTCCCCGGCTGGATCACGTGGGACGGCGAGACGTCCACGGTCGGGAGCGCCGCGACCGGCGACGAGTGGGACGCGCCCGCGACCGCCGTCGATCAGGGGCTCGCCGACTGGCTCGCGGCGACGGGCGACGCCACGTTCACCGTCGAGGGCAACTGGACGACGATCTCCAGCGTGAACACCATGCCGGGCAAGGATCCGAAGGGCGCCGACGTCGACATCACGCCGAAGGTCTGGGTCACCGGGCAGAAGGCCGGCGCCACCCGCCCGACGACGGTGAGCTTCGAGAACCAGTGCGGGCGCGTGCTCTTCAGCACGTACCACACCGAGGGCGCGCTCGGCGGCAGCGGCAACTCCGCGCTCACCGCCCAGGAGAAGGCGCTCCTCTACGTCCTGCTCGAGGTCGGCGTGTGCGTCGGCGATCGCCCGGGCGTGAACTGACGTCTCACGGCTCGAACGAGAACGCGAACGGGACCTGGATCCGCGAGGTGCCTCCGCCGCGCGGAGGCGCGAAGCTCGCGCGCGCGATGCGCCGCTGCATGCAGGCGATCGCGCCGGTGCCGACGCGCGCGCCGCCGGTCGTCGCCACGTCGCGCACCGTTCCGTCGGGAGCGACGAGCACATCGACGACGACGTCCGCCGTCGCGTCGCGCGGGAGCGCCGGCGACCGCGTGATGCACGCGAGCAGATCGCCGTGCATCGCGCGGAACACGTCGGCCGCGTCGTGCTCGGCCTGCGCATGGCGATCGACGTCCGGCGGACGGCTCGCGACCGCCGCGGCGGGCGAAGGCGAAGGCGAAGGCGCAGGCGCGGAGCGTGGTGCGCGCAGCGGCGGGGCGCATGCGACGACGAACGAGAGGGACGTGGCGAGAGGGGCGAGAGAGAGCTTCATGACGACCTCGGGCCGCCATCAGCAGATCGCGTGCCGGGATCGCGATCGAACGATCTCGCGTGGATGCGCGTCGTGACCCTATGGCCCGGCCAGTTTTCGGCTGGCCCGGGCCAGTGACTGCTCGCTCAGCGCGGGACGCAGTCGCTCGCGTACGCCATGCGCGTCGGCTCGGTCCCGAACTGGTCGGCCTGCCA
>JBDHVD010000602.1:0-4875 GCA_039809525.1 Labilithrix sp.
CGCGGATCGAACGATTTCGCAGACCTGCGTTGCGTGACCCTATGGCCGGGCCAGATTTTCGGTGGCCCGGGCCAGCGACTGATCGGCCCGTTCCTCCGCTCTGAGGGGCGAGCGGTCGAGCCGACGCTCAGTCGGGGATGACGACCTTCCAGCCGGTCGACGTCGCGGTGGGTGCGGCGGTCGGCTTCGTCGGCGCGGCGGCGGCCGGCTTCGTCGTCGCGACCGGCGGAGCGACGTGCTTTCCGGGCAGCGGCTCGAGCTTCACGACGAGGCGCGGTTCGGCGGTCCCGAGCTTCGCGAGCTCGATGGGCACGGTCTTCGACTTGTAACCCTTCGCCTCGACTCGCACGCTCGGCTTCTCGTCGGCACCGACGAGGATCGTGCGTGGCTGCGGCTTCGGCTTGTCCGTCGCGTCACCGTCGATCGCGACGAGCGCGTCGACGGGCTCGGTGGTAACGATGACCGAAACTTTGGCGGGCGGGGCCGGCTGCGCGGGCACCGGATCCGCCGCCGACGTGGTGGCGGCGGCTGAGGGATCGGGCGTTGCTGCGGTGGGCGCGGTCGTCGCATCGCCGCTCGCGCTCGCGCGCAGCGAGTAGACGATGCCGCCGCCGACGACGAGCATCGCGATGACGACCCCGATGAGCACGCCGGCGAGGACCGGCTTTCGCTGCGCGAGATGCGGCGTGCCCGGCATCATCGCCGCGCCGCCCGGGAGCCGCTGCGGGTTGCGGAAGTAATCCGCCGGAACGTTGAACCCACCCGAGCGCGCCATCATCTCGGCGACGGCCGCGGGCGGAATGCCCTGCTCGACCTTCTCGAGATCGGCGACGAGCTCGTCCATCGTCTGGTACCGCAGCTCCACCTTCTTCGAGAGGCACTTGAGGACGATCGCCTCGAGGCCCGGGGGAACCTCCTGCGGGAGCGGCACGAGCGCACGGATCGGCGCCGGCGACTTGTACATGTGCTGCGTGAGGATCCCCATGAAGTTGTCGGCGTCGAAGGGAACCTTCCCGGCCGCCATCTCGTAGAGGATCACGCCGAGCGAGTAGATGTCCGTGCGCTGATCCACGGGCACGCCGGCCGCCTGCTCGGGCGACATGTAGTGCGGCGTTCCGAAAACGCTGCCCGCGCGCGTGAGCCGGCCGGCCTCGCCGCCGACCTTCGCGATGCCGAAGTCGAGGATCTTCACGAAGTCGCGATCCTCGCCGCGCGTGACGAGCATCACGTTGTCGGGCTTGAGATCGCGATGGACGATGCCGCGCGAGTGCGCCGCCGCGAGGCCACGAGCGATCTGCTTCGCGATGTGAATCAGGCGCGGCACGGGGACGAGATTCCCGGACTGCGAGAAGAGACCGCCGAGGCTCATGCCCTCGAGGAACTCCATCACGAAGAACGCCGCACCGTCGGGCAGCCGGCCGTAGTCCGAGATGTCGACGATGTGCGGGTTTCCGATCGACGAGGCCGCCTTCGCCTCGTTGAGGAACCGCTCCGTCATCTCGACGTCCGCGGCGAAGTCGGCGCGGAGGATCTTGATCGCGACGCGCTTGTCGATCAGCTTGTGCCGACCGCGATAGACGACGCCCATGCCGCCTTCGCCGAGCGGCGCCTCGACGACGTAACGGCCCTCGAGCGTCTGGCCGACGTAGCGATCGACCCGATGCGGCGACGACCCGCTCGAAGGCGTGGGCGACGACGGCCGCGCCAGCGTCACCCCGTCGTGGAGGGCCTCCGGCGGCGCCGCGAGCGTCACCGCTTGGAAGCCTGGTCGATCCTTCGGTTCGGTCATGAGCAAGAGGACGCCGGCACGCGGGAGCCCCGGCGGGGTCCCGGCGCATACGTCTCCTGAAGATCTACGTGCTCCGCCTGCGTTCGGAAAGCGGCATCGCGCGGCGACAGCGGCCTACCTCGTCGACCTCTGCCATTCCGAACAGTTCTCGGAATGTGCGCGCGCGCCTCCGTGCTAGAGGGGGGACCGCACCCAGGCCTCGAGAATGGGCTACCCCGTCCAGATCGCGCTCCGCTACCTCGGCTCGAAGAAGCAGGCGTTCGTGTCCGTCGGGACGCTGTTCGCCATGCTGGGGGTCGCGCTCGGCGTCGCCGCGCTCGCGATCGTCATGAGCGTGACCGGCGGTTTCCAGGAGCAGTTCCGGGAGAAGGTCCTCGGCGTCAACGCGCACGTCATCGTCCTCAAATACGCGGTCCACTTCCGCGACTACCGCGACGTGATGAAGAAGGTCGAGCAGGTGCCCGGCGTCGTCGCGGTCGCGCCGTTCGTCATCAATCCGATGATGGTCACGCACGGGGACCGGACCGCGACCGGCGTGCTCCTCAAGGGCGTCGACCCGGACCAGATGCCGAAGGTCCTCGACCTGCCGCGGCACATCGTCGAGGGCTCGCTCGAGGGCATGCGCAAACCCGGGGCCAAGCCGCCGGAGGCCCCGCGCGACGCGTTCCCCGCGCCCTCGTCGTCCGGGCCGACGATCAACTTCCGCGACACCACCTCCTCCGATGCCGGCACGCGGCTGTCGCTGCACGAGGCGATCGAGCAGCGCATCGCGGAGGACAAGGCGAAGGACGCCCTGGCCGGGCTCGACGCGGGGACGACCGACATCGCGACGTTGATCGCGACCGGAGCCGCGGGCGACATCGCGAAGCAGCAGAACGCGCCCGCGCCGGCCCCCACGGCGAAGGACCCGCTCGATGCGATCCTCGAGGCGCCGGCCCCGGCGCCGGCCGCGGCGGACGCCGGCGCGCCCGTCGCGCTCCTGCCCGCCGGCGAGGTCACGCCGGAGGGCGGCTACAAGAGCGAGCTCCCCGCCGACGACGTCCTCCCCGAGAACATCGATCCCGATCCGTGCCGCAGCCCTCAGCAGATCGCGGGGCTGCCCGGCGTCGTCATCGGCAAGTCGCTCGCCAAGCGGCTCGGCGTCGGCCTCGGCGACTGCCTGCAGATCACGTCGCCGCAGATCGGGATGAGCTTCGGCGCGAGCGGCGCGCGCCCGCCGATCGCCAAGCAGTTCCGCGTCATCGCCATCTTCGAGGCGGGCTTCGACCAGTACGATTCGAAGCTCGTCTACACCGATCTCTACGAGGCCCAGGCCTTCTACGAGCAGGGCGACAGCGTCACCGGCGTCGAGGCGAAGGTCGACGACATCGAGAAGGCGGCCGACATCGGCAAGCAGGTCGACAAGCTGCTGTCGAACGGCGTCTACCACACGATGGACTGGCGCGAGCTCAACCACGGCCTGTTCACCGCTCTGCTCATCCAGCAGATCGCGATGAGCGTCGTGCTCACGCTCATCATCGTCGTCGCCGCCTTCACCGTCATCGCGACCCTCATCATGGTCGTGCTCGACAAGAAGAAGGAGATCGGCCTCCTCAAGGCGCTCGGCGCGAGCGACGACGCGATCCTCCGCGTCTTCCTCTACCAGGGCGGCATCATCGGCCTCGTCGGCACGGCGCTCGGGCTCGTGTTCGGCTGGGTCTCCTGCAAGTTCCTCTTGGCGTACGGCTTCCCGCTCGATCCGAAGGTCTACTTCATCTCGAAGCTGCCGGTGAACGTGCGCCCGACCGAGTTCATCATCACCGGCGTCGTCGCGATCCTCATCTGCCTCGTCGCCACGATCTTCCCGGCGCTCTACGCGGCGCGCCTCCGCCCCTCCGACGCGCTTCGCGCCGAGTGAGCGAGGGCCGAACGACACCGCTGAGGCGGGAAAAATCTCCCGTGCCATCGCCGGCCGAGGTGGTGGTAACGTTGCCCCCCTAGCGCATGCGGTGGCTCGTCGAAGTCTCCAATCTCGGCAAGACGGACGCTCAGAAGTACTGCGTCGAGGCCGAATCCTGGCAGCGCGCGCTGCAGGCGGCTCGTGCTCAGCGCGGCGAGGAGGGCCCGATGAGCGGCTTCTCGATCGAGCTGCTCGAGGAGGGCTATCGCGCCGTCGATCCGCTCGCGCGGATCCGCTTCGTCGTGAAGCGCGCCCCGGACGACATGCCCATCACCGTCACCGCGGCGAAGGACGTGAAGACGAGCGCGAAGGCAGCCGTCGCTCCGAGCGCCCCCTCGCAGCCGCCGCCTCCCACCGACGGACCGACGGAGCCGAAGATGACGCCTCCCCCCGCGTCCTCGTCGAGCGCCGGGGGCCTCGGGAAGAAGAGCGTCCCTCCGCGTCCCAACACGACGGCCGCGGCCGGCGGCGGCGCGACGGCCACGCAGACGATCGAGGCGACGCCCGACGCGAAGAAGAAGGCGGCGACGATGGTGTTCGGATCGTCGACCGACGCGGCCACCGATCCGAAGGCCAAGCCCGCTCCCGCGGCGGCGCCCGCGATCGGATCGGCGATCCCCGGTCTGCCGGCGGTAAAGCTCCTCTCGTCGCGCGAGCAGGAGCCGACCGAGTCGTCGCCGCTCACGTACCGCGAGTACGCATTCGTGGTGCCGGCCGGCACGAACGACGACGTCGCAGCGGACGTGCTCCGCGCGCAGCTGCGTCTCGTCGAGGCGCACATCGGGCATGCGAAGCAGGGCAAGCTCGTGAACCTCGCGGCGTTCGACGTCGAGTTCACCGGCAAGCCGCCGAAGCCGCCGCTCGCGACGCTCACGTGGAAGGACTGGAAGGGCGATCCGGTGATCGGCTTCCCGCGCCGTTCGGGCCAGGAGTCGCGCCCTCCGCGTCCGCCGTCGAACGCTCCGCCGTCCTCGGCGGCGAGCGCGCCCGCGCCCTCCGTTCCGCCCGCCGCGCCCGTGCCGGTCATCGCGGAGCCGGCGCCTGCACCGGCACCGGCACCGGCACCGGCTCCGGCTCCGGCGCCCGCGCCGGCGCCCGTCGCGCAGCCCGCCTTCCCTGCTCCCGCTCCGGCTCCTGCGCCCGCTCC
>JBDHVD010000603.1:0-4874 GCA_039809525.1 Labilithrix sp.
GCCATCACGCACGAGGCGGCCAAGAGGCTCGAGGGGCGGCTCGGCGTGCCGGTCCGCGTCGCCATGCGCCTGTTCCGCCCGTTCCCGCGCGACGTGCTGAGCGAGCTCGTGAAGATGGGCGTCACGCGGGTCGTCGTCCTGCCGCTCGCGCAGCACTCCGCCCACGTCTACGGCGAGGCGGTGAAGGCCGCGGCGAAGGCCGCCGAGCTCGACCTCGAGATCGCCTGCATGCCGAACTGGGGCCGCGAGCCGGCGCTCACGAAGGCGTTCGCCGAGTCGATCGTGGCCGAGCTCGACAAGGTGCCCGCCGACGCGCGGGCCCGCACCGCCGTCGCGCTCAGCGCCCACTCGCTGCCGCTCTCGGTCATCGAGGCGGGCGATCCGTACGAGAAGGAGTTCCGGGGCAGCGCCGAGGACGTCGCCGCGGCGGTGAGGGCGATGCGCCCCGAGGGCTTCGCCGAGCACGTCGTCTGCTTCCAGAGCGAGGGCATGAGCCCCGGCGTTCGCTGGCTCGGGCCCGGGCTCCGCGCGACGCTCGAGGCGCTGGCTGCGCGCGGCCGCGACCACGTCGTCCTCGCGCCGATCGGTTTTCTGGCCGACCATGTCGAGATCCTCTATGACCTCGACATCGAGGCGAAGGCCTGGGGTGAGGAGCTCGGGATCGTGACTTATCGAAGCGCATCGCTGAATGCGGGCGACGGCCTGCTCGAAGCGCTCGAAGCCGTCGCGCGCCGGGCGCTTTAGAATGAAGGAGAGGCGATGAGCCGCCCGTCGGATCCCACGGAAATCGACCGGAAGCGCAGCGCGCCTTCGCGCGCGTCCTCGCGCGCGTGCGCGGAGCGCAGCGCGCCGGCCGGTGGGGAGGCGAGGGGGGAGGCTCATCGCGCAGGGCGCGATGAGGGGGCGCAAGCCCCACGAGAATGAAACGCGTCGTCATCGTCGGCGGAGGCATCACCGGTCTCGCCCTCGCGCATGCGCTCGAGAAGGCGGCGGAGCCTTGCTCGGTGAGGCTGATCGAGAGCAAGGACCACCTCGGCGGCAACATCGTCACCCTCCATCACGCGGCCTTCACCATCGACGGCGGGCCCGACTCCTGGGTGGCCTCGAAGCCGCATGCGACGCGCCTGGCGAAGGAGGTCGGGCTCGGCGACGAGCTCATCGGCACGAAGCCCGACACGCGGAAGGTGTACATCGTCTGGAAGAAGCAGCTCCATGCGATGCCCGAGGGCCTCGTGCTCGGCGTCCCCACGGAGATGAAGCCGTTCATCGAGACGGACCTCCTCGGGTTCGACGCGAAGCTGCGCGCGGGGCTCGATCTGTTCGTCCCGCGGAAGCGCTGGGGCGAGGACGACGACGAGAGCATCAGCCAGTTCGTCTCCCGGCGGCTCGGTCCCGACGTCGCGGAGCGCATCGTCGCGCCGCTCCTCGGCGGCATCTTTGCCGGCGACGCGGAGTCGATCTCGGTGCGCGCGGCGGTGCCCCAGCTGGTGCAGGCCGAGGTCGAGCACGGCTCGCTCATCCGGGCGATGCGCGCGCTCAAGGCGAAGCGGCGCGAGCAGGCCACCGCCGGGGGCGCCGAGCCGTCGGCGTTCGTCTCGCTCAAGCGCGGCGTCGGCGATCTCGTGCTCAACGTCGCGCATCGCCTCCGCGATGCGGAGGTCACGACGTCGTGCGCGGCGCGCTCGATCGCGCGCCTGCCCGAGGGCGATCCGCGCGGGCGCTGGGCGGTCGAGCTCCGGGGCGAGACGCTGTTCGCCGACGACGTCGCGCTCACCGTGCCCACGCCCGCGGCGGCCGCGCTCGTCGACGGCGTGGATCCGGGCCTCGCGTCGATGCTCCGCGAGGTGACCTACGTGTCCACCGCGACGGTGTTCCTCGCGTACAAGAAGTACGACGTCCGTCACCCGCTCGATGCGGTCGGCTTCCTCGTGCCGCGCGCGGAGAACCGGCCGATCCTCGCGGGGACGTTCGTGTCGAGCAAGTGGGACCACCGCGCGCCCACCGGGCAGGTGCTCCTCCGGATCTTCTTCGGGGGTGCGGGCAACGAGCACCTCCTCGAGCACGACGACGAGACGCTCGTCAGGATCGCGCGCGAGCAGGTGCTCGATCTCCTCGACATCCAGCGGGCTCCGGCGTTCTCGAAGGTGTTCCGCTTCAAGGGCGCGAGCCCGCAGCCGAACGTGGGGCACCTCTCGAGGATGCGCCGCATCCTCGCGCGGGTGGCGGAGCATCCAGGCCTGCACGCCGGGGGCAATGGGTACGTGGGGTCCGGCATCCCCGACGCGATCAAGCAGGGCGAGGAGATCGCCGCCCGGATCGCGCCGGCGAAGATCAGCGGCTGAAGATCAGCTCGGTCTCGCCCTCGGGCCTGGCGACCACGAGGCGCAGCGTCGACGTGGACGCATCGAAGTCGACGCGGGCCGCGCCGGTGCCGCCCGTCGCGATGGGGAAGATCCACTGCGCGACGTTGCCGTGACGCGTCTCGCAGACCTTCGTGAGCCCGTTCTCGCCGACGAGGAACGTCATCGACTCGTTCGCCTCGCCGATCTGCGAGACGTTCTCCGCGCCGATGTTGAGCGAGGTGCCGTTCACGTCGATGCCGGCCTTGAGCTTCGCGACGCCCACCGGGCCGGCCTCGTGACGGAAGAAGGACGCCTGGACGAGGGCGTAGTGGCCGTCGGCCGGACGCGAGCTGCCCTGCGCGAACAAGGGGCCCGCCTCCTTCTTCTCCACGACGCGAATGCTGTCGCTGGTGGCATCGACGACGCCACACGAGCCGGTCGCAGGGGGAGAGGACGGATCGTCCGCACCGGCGTCGGGCTGCACGGTCGGAGAGGCGGCGACGGTGCCGGAGCCCGCGTCCGACGAGCCGGTCGTCGACGACGACGGCGGCCTGGACTCGGGCCAGGTGGAGCGCGACGCGCACGCCCAACGTTCGTTGTACGTGCCCACGCCGACGCGAACGGGCTCCTCGCCCAGCGGGCATCTCGTCTCGGACTCGCACCCGGAGACGCCGACGAGGAGAGGAACTGCGGACAGGACGATCGCCGAGGAGATGGTCTTCATGGGCTGCGCGCGGCTGCAACGGCCGAGCCGCCACCACCCGCTCCCGTTTCAGCCGGCGATGAACGTCATCATCGGGCGCGCCGCGGTGACTCTCGTCACGAAGGACGGTTCCGCGACGGTCCCGACAGGCCGCCGCAACCATGTATTGTGCAATCAGTGCACGAACGCGTTGCGCGCGTCAGAGCGGCGGGCGACCGAACGCCGCCTTGGTCACCGGCTTGAGCCAGTGGAGGAGCAGCGGCAACGCGAGCACGAGGGTGCAGCCGGTGAGGCCGACGGCGATCGCGACGAGGCCGACCACCCACGCCCACGGCTTCAGCGGCACGACGGCCGCGAACGTGTAGAGGCCCGCGAGGACGAGGGAGACGATCAGGATGATCACGCCGGCGGCCCGGCCGCTCTCGTCGGCGATGCCTTGATCGATCTGGAACAGCATCATCGTCCCGACGCCGCACGTCGTCAGGTAGAGCATCGCCATCGATGCCGCGTAGGCGCGGTACCACGCGATCACCCGCGGCCGACCGCTCGTCTCCGCGCGCGGCGGCGCGTAGGGATCGCGGAGGCTCATCGGCGATAGCCTTGCGCCGTCGGCTCGAGCGCGCGCGGCAGCTCGGGCAGCTCGTCGAGCAGGAGGCGTGCGTCGCGTGCCGCGCGCCGCCGTCGGAGCCACGCGAGCCCGGCGAAGAACACGAGCGCCGCGGCGGCGCCGGCGAGGAGCGCGCGCACCGCATCGGCCGGATGCGCGCGCATGCGGAGCAGCGTGAGCACCGCGCCCGCGGCGAGCGACATCAGGATGCGCATCACCGGGACCGGGCGATGCCGCCGCGCGGAGTGGAGGCGCGCGGCCTCGAGCCCGTCTTCGAGCGACATGAGCTCGAGCTCGTGGTCCTGGTAGGCCCACGCCACGAGCGGGCGCGCGCACGACGCGACCGGGCAGGTCACGCGCACGAACGAGCCCGCGAGGCCGCCGGGAAGCTCGGGGCCGATCGACAGGTGCGTCCCGCAGGCCGGGCACTTCATCGGCGGCGCCCCCGATCGCGCGGCGATCAGAACTCCGCGGGATCGGTGTACGTCCCGAAGACCTCGCGGAGCACGTCGCAGATCTCCTGCTGCGTGCAGTAGGCCTTGGCCGCGTCGATGATCGGCGGCATCAGGTTCTTCTTGTCCTTCGCGGCGCCGCGCACGGCGTCGAGCGCGGAGGCCACCTTCGCGGCGTCGCGCGACGCCTTCACCGCGTGGAGGTTCGCGATCTGCTTCTTCTGCACCTCCTCGTCGATGCGGAGCAGCGGGATGTTCGCGCCCTCGCTGTCGGTGGCGTACTTGTTCACGCCGACCATCACGCGCTCGCCGGCCTCGAGCTGGCGCTGGAAGCGGTAGGCGCTCGCGGCGATCTCGCGCTGCGGATAGCCCTTCTCGATCGCCGCGACCATGCCGCCCATCTCGTCGATGCGCTTGATGTACGAGACCGCCTCGTTCTCCATGCGCGTCGTCATCTCCTCGATGAACCACGCGCCGCCGAGCGGATCGATGGTGCTCGCCACTCCGCTCTCCTCGGCGATGATCTGCTGCGTGCGGAGCGCGATGGTCACCGCCTCCTCGGTCGGCAGCGCATACGTCTCGTCGAGCGAGTTCGTGTGCAGCGACTGCGTCCCGCCGAGCACCGCCGCGAGCGCCTGGAGCGCGACGCGCACGACGTTGTTGTACGGCTGCTGCGCGGTCAAAGACACGCCCGCGGTCTGCGCGTGCGTGCGGAGCTTCATGCTCTCGGCCTTCTTCGCGCCGAAGCGCTCCTTCATCAGGCGCGCCCA
>JBDHVD010000604.1:0-4873 GCA_039809525.1 Labilithrix sp.
CCCGGCGCGTACGACCTCGTCTTCCGCTACGCGGCCGGCGCCGGCGACGCGAGCCGGCTCGTCCACGTCAACGGCGTCGACGTCGCCGCCGACGTCCCGTTCCCCTCGACCGGCGGCTGGGGCACGTATGCCACCGTCCGGGTGCCCGTCACCCTCGCCGCCGAGAACACCGTCTCGCTCGTGTTCAACGGCGGCAAGGGGAGCACGAGCTACCTGAATCTCGACGCGCTCACGATCGAGAAGAGGTGAGCACTGCTCCGCGACGGGTCGAACCGGCCGATCCGGGGTGGCCGGGCCGATCCGGGGGTGGCCCGGGCCAGCGGAAACCGTCCCTTCGACCGCGCCTGGAGCAGCGACGGGTCAGTAGAGGCAGCAGAGCGAGCCGGTCCAGTGCTTGCCGCTGCCGTAGCAGCTCGAGTACGTGCCGGCGACGCACTGGACGGTGCCGTCCATGCAGCACTTGGATCCCGTCCACTTCATGCCCGACCCGTAGCAGGACGAGTATGTGCCATCGACGCAGGTCTGCCCGCCGGTGAGGCAGCAGACCTCGCCCGTCCACTTCATCCCCGAGCCGTAACAAGAGGAGTAGGTGCCCGCGGTGCACGTGACCGGACCGTCGAGGCAGCACTGCGATCCCGTCCAGTCCATGCCGCTGCCGTAGCAGCTCGAATAGGTGCCCCCGACGCAGACCTTCGCGCCCGATCCGCCCGACGAGCTGCTCGACGAGGACGAGGACGAGGACGACGACGAGCCGCCCGAGCTCGATCCGCCGGACGAAGACGAGGACGAAGAAGACGAGGACGACGACTCCTCACCGCAGAACGCCTTTCGCCCGCGTCCGCACGCGACGTCCGAGCCGGCGCACTGGCCGTCGACGCAGGCCGCCGCGAGGTAGGAGTCGCCGCTCGAGCAGTCGCAGCACGTCGGCTTGCAGTCGGCGAAGGTCGAGCACGAGCTGCCGGCGGACTTGGTGCCCTTCAACTTCTCCGGGCTCGACGGGCAGTGGCCGTTCACCTGCTCGGCCTGCGACGAGACGTTGGACGACGACGACGACGAGCCGCCCGGGTTCGTCGGATCGGTGCTCTGTCCGCCGCTCGATCCCGCGGTGAGGTCGCTGTTGTCGGCGCCGCCGCTGCAAGCAAAGAGGAAGAACGGAATGAGCCAGCGAGTCTTCATGGCCGCGCGACATGGCAAGGCGCGTACCCGACGAAGGTCCGCGCACTTGCGCGGTCACGAGCGACGGCGGGGCACGCGAAGCGCCAGCGTGGCGCAACGGGTGGCGCGGCCTGCCCGCCGTCGCGCCACCGCGGCGATCCCGAGGAGGACGGCCGCGAACGCGAGACCGCGCGCGGCACAGGACGCGTCCGATCGCGAAGGCGCCTCGCGACAAACCGCAGCCCGTACCCGTAAGCGGCCCCCCCGGAGCGACGGCGCTCGACGGCCCGCCGGCGGATGCCGGCACTCGAACGCCTGGCTGGTGATCGGGTGCGCGGGCGCGAGCTCGTCGCTCACCAGGCCGTAGACCTCGAGCCCCTGCGAGGTGATCGCGTCGACGATCCGATCGTAGGCGTCGAAGAAGCCCGCGTCGTTCGGCGAGGACCATCGATCGAGGCGGCGCGCACGTGGGTCGCGCCGGTCTCGATCGCGGCCTTCCGCGCGTCGTCCGCGACCGCGCCGTTCCACACCGGCGCGCCCATGTTGATCCCCGGCGCCTCGTCGCGATCCAGCGCGCGAGGCGTCGCGAAGGATCGCGCGCGATCCGTCACTTCTTCTTCTTCGCCAGGTGCACCACCTGGTGCATGTGCAAGCCGTCCCACCAGGTGAGGACCTTCGCGCCGGGCAGCTCGAACGGCGGTCTCGTGGGATCGAGAAAGCGGAACGCGCCCACGCGGATGTCGCGGTTCTCGCCCGAGAGCGTCCTCGCATCGACGCTGTCGACGAGCAGCACGTGCTCGTACTTCGGCAGCTGCTCGAGGAACTTCGCGACGTCTGCGTTCGGCAAGTGCTGGAGGACGTGCTTCGACACGAGCAGGTCGGCCGGCGGCAGCTCGTCGGTCACGATGTTCGCGACGAAGAAGTGGATGTTCGGCTTCTCGTACTTCTTCTTGTCCTTCGCGATCACCGACTCGACGATGTCGTAGCCCTTGTAGTCGATGCCGCGCCAGTCGACGGACTTCGAGAACTCCCAGTCGCCGCATCCGGCGTCGACGACGGACGTGATGCCGTGCTGCTTCAAGAAGTCCTGGAGGAAGGCGCGGTAGATCGCCGTCGACGCGAGCGTGGAGCCGGATCCCGACGTCCCCTCGCCGAGCTCGTTCGTCCCCCAGATGCCCTGGTCGTAGATGTTGCGGAAGGCCGACGACGCGGCCGCGGCGGGCGCGCTCGGGGTGGGGAACGGAGCCGGCGCCGGGACGGGCGCGGGCGTCGACACGGTGGACGGCAGCGGCTCGTGCGCGACGCGGTCGAGGTCGCGGTAGACGAGCCAGCCCACCGCCACCACGAGGGGCGGGAGGGCGACCCCGGCGAAGCGGGCGTAGGTCGAGGCGTTCACGCTCATTTTCCCGGGCTCCGGTGAAGCTCCGACCGAACCGAGCGGTCGGGTAGATCGAACCGTGGCGCCCTCCGTAGGAAGGCGTTGCCGTAGTCTGTCCCGAGGGTCCCATGAAAGAGAAGACGCTTCTCGCAAGCGCGCTGGTCGCGACCACGCTCGCCGCCGGATTCGCCGTGTACCGCGGGCACCAGCCGGCGACCCGCATCGAGATCGCGCCGGTGTCGCTCTCGGATTCGAGCCAGCCCGTCGCGCGCGCCGAGGTCCCGATCCGGCTGACGGCGTCCGACGGGACCGGGCTCCGCCTCGCCGCGGTGAAGGCATCGGCCGCGATCGAGGATCCGCTCGCGCTCACCGAGCTCCACCTCACGTTCGAGAACCCCGAGGATCGCGTCCTCGAGGGCACGTTCCAGATCACGCTGCCGCAGGGCGCATCGCTGAGCCGCTTCGCGATGAAGGTCGGCGATCAGTGGCAGGAGGGCGAGGTCGTCGAGAAGCAGGCGGCGCGCCGCGCGTACGAGGACTTCCTCCACCGGCGTCAGGACCCGGCGCTGATGGAGCAGGCCGGAGGCAACGAGTTCACCGCGCGCGTGTTCCCCATCCCGGCGCGCGGAAAAAAGGAGATCGTCCTCGCGTACTCCGAGGTCCTCGAGGCCGGAGCGCCGTACACCGTGCCGCTCCGCGGTCTGCCGATGCTCGGCTCGCTCGACATCGACGTGCGCGCGAACGGACGGAGCGACGCGGCCTACGGGCTGCACCAGACGCAGGTGACGCCGGCCGGCGACTTCGTCGTCGAGGCGCGCAACATCCCGCGCAGCGCGGGTCTGCGCAACGGCGACCTCGCGATGATGCGCGTGGTCCCGTTCACGTCCTCGCGCCCGGAGCCGCTCGCGTCGGCCGTCGTGCTGGTGGACACGAGCGCCTCGCGCGCGCTCGGGCTCGACGAGCAAGCGCGCCTCGTCCAGCGCGTCCTCGGCAAGCTCCCCGGCGACACCAAGGTCGTCGTCGCCTGCTTCGATCAGGAGGTCGTGCCGCTCTACGAAGGCACCGCCGGCGGCTTCGGCGAGCGCGAGGCATCGTCGATCGTGGCGCGCGGCGCGCTCGGCGCGTCCGACTTCGAAGCCGCGCTCGCATGGGCGGGCGATCAGGCCAAGAAGGCGAAGGCGCGGCGCGTGGTCGTGGTCGGCGACGGCGTCGCGACCGCAGGAGAGACCGACGGGCAGAAGCTGAAGGCGAAGGTCGAGGCGCTGCGCGCGTCCGGGGTCGAGCGGATCGACGCGATCGCGGTGGGCGGCATCCGCGACGACGCGTTCCTGCGCGGCCTCGTGCGCGGCGTGCTCGATCGCGACGGCGTGGTGCTCGACGCGAAGCTCGGACCGGAGGCGCTCGCGCGGCGCCTCGGCGAGGCGACGAGCTCGGGCGTCGCGGTGAAGGTCGACGACGCCGCCTGGTCGTGGCCGAAGAACATCGACGGCCTGCAGGCCGGCGACGAGGTCATCGTCTACGCGCAGGTCCCGCCCGAGAAGCGCGTGAAGGTGAGCGTCGGCACGCAGCAGTTCGATCAGGACCTCCGCTCGGTCGACCGCCCGCTCCTCGAGCGCGCCTGGGCGCAGGCGAAGATCGCGAGCCTGATCGAGGCGCCGACCGACGATCCCGTCACCACCAAGAGACAGATCGTCGCGCTCTCGACGCGCCACCGCGTGCTCTCCCCGCACACCGCGATGCTGGTGCTCGAGACCGACGACGACTATCGCCGCTTCGGCATCGATCGCACCGCGAACGTGGACATCCTCGCGGTGACCGACGGCAAGGTCTCCGTCGTGCAGGGCCAGCGCGCCGGCGGAAAGCAGGCGACGATCGACAGGGCCTCGAAGGACGACGAGCCGAGCGACCGCGCCCCGCAGACGAAGACCGCGACGGCGACGAGCGAGACGGACGACCAGACGGTGACCCGCGGCGACGCGGTCGGGGCGAAGGGCGCGGGCAGCGGGGGAGCCCCGGCCGCGCAGGCCCAGGGCCGCATGGCCGCGCCGACCCCGACCCCGACCCCGCCCCCGGTCCGCCTCGCCGAGCCGAAGCCCGACGAGAGCGAGCGCGCGAAGGAGGAGAAGCCCGCGAAGCGCAAGGGGCCCGCTCCGATCGGCGGCGACGACGAGACGAGGAAGGCCCTCGAGGCGCTCCAGAAGGCGCAGATCGACGGCGACGGTTTCGACGACGTCGTGCCCGCGCCTCCTCCTCCGCCGCCGCCGGTCGCCGCGACGGCGACGGCCGCGCCCGCGCCGCCCCGCGCCGAGAACCGCCCGGCGATGCGGCCGCGCCCGGTCG
>JBDHVD010000605.1:0-4860 GCA_039809525.1 Labilithrix sp.
CGTGCGCGCGGATCCTCTTCGCCGCCGGCGCGCGCGAGGTCACCATCCCCGCGATCCCGCCCGTGCGCCTCCGCTCGGCGAAGGAGCTCGACGCGCTCGACACGTCGTTCGTGCGGCCGCACGGCGTCCCGCTCTCCGCGGTGCATCCGATGGGCACGATGCGCATGGGCGCCGATCCGCGCTCGAGCGTCGTGCGCGCGACGGGCGAGCACCATCACCTCCGCGGCCTGTTCGTGCTCGACGGCTCGCTCTTCCCGACGAGCCTCGGGGGACCTCCGCAGATCTCGATCTACGCGTTCGCTCTGCACCTCGCGCCGCACGCCATCGCGCGCGCGCGCGGCTGAACGGGCGCACAAAAACGAGCGAGGCCCGAGCGCTGGGCCCGGGCCTCGTCGATCACGCGTCTCGGTTCACTGGCCGCCGTCGGTGCCGGCGTCCTGCCCCGCGTCCTGCTGCTGCTGGTTGCCCGAGTCGGTGCCCGCGTCGGCCGGCGGCGCCGAGCACGGATCCGGCGGGACGGTGCCTTCCGGCGCTTCCTTCGTCGGGTTCGCGACGCGCTTCGCCGTGAAGCCGATGCCGACCGAGATGCCGGTGCAGCCCACGCCCGGCTTCTGCGAGCCGTCCGCGAGCATGTCGCTCGCCTGGCGGATCGAGTCCTTGATGCCCTCGACCGTCGTTCCCGAGCAGAGATCGGTGCTGAAGCGGCCGGCGACCGAGCTGATGCCGTTCACGAACTCCTCGGTGGAGAGGACGCCCGCGATCGTGCCGTCGGTGAGCTCGCCGGACGACGGGTTGTGCTTGAACGTGATGAGCGCCTTGTTGATCGTGAGATCGAGCGACTGGCCCTGGATCGAGAGCGACAGCTTGACCGTCGCGCCGCCCGAGCCGTTCACGAACACGCCCTTGTTGATGTACGCGCCGTTGATGCCGACCTGCGGATCCTTGCGGAACGGCCAGTCCGTCGACTGGTCGAACTTCGGCGGGGTGTCGCCGTAGTCGCCGCCGACGAGCAGCGTGCCCGAGAGGCCCGTGTTCGTCTGCGCCGGATCGTCGGTGAGGCCCTTGATCTTGAGGAGGATGGTGAAGTCACCCTTCGCGATCGCGTCGGAGATCGACTTCGACGGGGTCGGCGCGAACGGATCGAGCAGCGCGAGGATGTTGTGTCCGAACGAGTTGTCGATGCCGTCCGTTCCGTCCGCGAGGTTGCTCGCGGGTGCGCCGCTGACGCGGTTGCAGACGTTCTTCAGGTCCGCCGAGTCGGCCTTGGCGTCCTTCGTGATCTGGCCGTCGAGGTTGTACCCGTACTCCTTCCACGCGTCCTTGTTCTTGGTGCCGGAGCGGTCGGCCTCGCCGAGGTACAGGTTCTGGAGCGCGAAGGTGCGCTCGTCGGTCGACGTGGTCGGGGTTCCCTCGGCGGGCGGGGGGACCTTGCCGGTTGCGCCGCCGGTGCCGGTCGACGAGGTGTCGTCGCTGCTGCATCCCTGGGCGGACGTGAGCGCGATGATGCCGCCGAGACCCAGACCGAACAGAGACAGCGCAGTTGAAAGCTTCATGGGTGATGCCTCCTCAAGGAATGAACGCGAGCGGCGCATGGTACGAAGGATGAGCTCCGACGTGCAAGCGCGGCGTGGAGAGAGCATGACAGAAAGCACGGCGAAAAGCAGGGCGGTCCGATAGGTCGCCGCCTGGACTCGATCGAGACGCGGGGCATCACGGCCAGGTCAGACCTGCTTTTCGCGCCGCGTCGACGCTGCTAATTCCCTCGTCCGATGACCGAGTTCGTCCACCTGCACGTGCATTCCCAGTACTCGATGCTGGACGGCGCGGTGAAGGTGAAGAACCTCGTCAAGCACGTCGCCAAGCTGGGGATGAACGCCGTGGCCCTCACCGACCACGGCAACATGTTCGGCGCCATCTCCTTTTACAAAGCGGCGAAGGACGCCAGCGTGAAGGCGATCCTCGGCGCGGAGCTCGAGGTGGTGATGGGCGGCCACGGCCACCACCTGCCGCTGCTCGCCGCGACCGAGGAGGGGTACAAGAACCTCGTCTGGCTCGTGTCGCGCGGGTACGTCGAGCCGGATCCGGACGGGCCCGCGGGCGTGCCCTGCGTCCCGCTCTCGGCGCTCGAGGGGCGGACCAAGGGGCTCGTCGGCCTCACCGGATGCATGGGCGGCCTCGTCGCGCAGAGCGTCCTCGAGCAGGGCATCGAGGCCGGCGCGAAGACCCTCGGCCGGCTGAAGGAGATGTTCGAGCCGGGCTCGCTCTACGTCGAGCTCCAGGACCACGGCCTGCCCGAGCAGCCGGTGCTGAAGGGCATCCTCGTCGATCTCGCGAAGCGCTTCGACCTGCCGGTCGTCGCGACCAACGACGTCCACTACGCGGCGAAGGACGACGCGACCGCGAACCTCTATCTCCAGTGCATCAAGAACGGGCGCTCGTTCCAGGAGGCCGAGCAGCGGCACCACGGCTCGAGCGAGATGTACCTGAAGACGCCCGACGAGATGGCGGCGGCCTTCAAGGACCTGCCCGAGGCGATCGCGAACACCCTCGCCATCAGCGAGAAGTGTCAGCTCAAGCTGAAGCTCGGCAACCCGATGCTCCCGAGCTTCGCGGTCCCCGAGGGCTACGACGAGCCGTCGTTCTTCAAGAAGGTGGCGGAGGACGGCCTCGAGCGACGCTTCCGCGAGTTCGCCGAGATCGGCAAGACGGTCGATCAGGACGCGTATCGCAAGCGTCTGGCCTGGGAGATCGACGTCATCACGAAGATGAAGTTCCCGGGGTACTTCCTCATCGTCTGGGACTTCATCAACTACGGAAAAGAGAACGGCGTCCCCGTCGGACCGGGCCGCGGATCGGGCGCGGGCTCGCTCGTCGCCTACTCGATGCGGATCACCGATCTCGATCCCATCCCGTTCAACCTCCTGTTCGAGCGCTTCCTCAACCCGGAGCGCGTCTCGATGCCCGACTTCGACGTCGACTTCTGCATGGACCGGCGCGACCGCGTCATCAGCTACGTGCAGAAGAAGTACGGCGAGACCTCGGTCGGCCAGATCGCCACGTTCGCCGAGCTCAAGGCGAAGAGCGTCATCAAGGACGTCGGCCGCGCGCTGCAGTTCCCGCCGATCGAGGCGCAGCAGATCGCGTCGCTCATCCCCAACAAGACGCCGGCCGAGACGTACACCATCACCGAGTCGCTCGACATCGAGCCGAAGCTCAAGGCGAAGTTCGAGACCGAGCCGCGCGTCAAGGAGCTGCTCACGCAGGCGATCAAGCTCGAAGGCCTCACGCGCCACGCGGGCAAGCACGCCGCCGGCATCGTCATCAGCGAGGGGCCGCTCTGGGATCACGTCCCGGTCTTCAAGGACGGCAAGACCGACGGCTTCATCACGCAGTACTACAAGGACGACGTCGAGCAGGCGGGCCTCGTCAAGTTCGACTTCCTCGGCCTCAAGACGCTCACCGTCGTCGACATCGCGCAGCGCCTGATCCGCGCGCGTCCGGACAAGCCGGACTTCGACATCGACAAGATCCCGCTGACGGACAAGCCGAGCTACCAGCTCATGGCGTCGGGCGAGACGAAGGGCGTGTTCCAGCTCGAGTCGAGCGGCATGCAGCAGCTCTTCAAGGACCTCGTCCCCTCGAACTTCGAGGACATCGTCGCGGCGGTGGCCCTCTACCGCCCGGGCCCGCTCGGCACCGGCATGGTGAAGGACTTCGTCGACTGCAAGCACGGTCGCAAGCCCATCGCCAAGATGCACGACAAGGTCGACCACCTGCTCGAGCCGACCTACGGCGTCATCGTCTACCAGGAGCAGGTCATGCAGATCGCGCAGGCCCTCGCCGGCTACTCGCTCGGCGGCGCGGACCTGCTGCGGCGCGCGATGGGCAAGAAGAAGCCCGAGGAGATGGCCAAGCAGAAGGGCATCTTCGTCGAGGGCGCGAAGAGCATCGGCGTCCTCGAGGAAGACGCCGATCGCATCTTCGGCCTCCTCGAGTACTTCGCGGGCTACGGCTTCAACAAGTGCCTGGTCGCGTCGACGGCGATCGTCGATGCGTATACCGGCGAGCGAACGACGATCGGGAACCTTTTCCGCGAGCGCCGCGCGTTCCAGATCCATTCCCTCGGTGACGATGGTCGGCTCCACGCGCGGCCCGTCACGGACGTGATGTGGAACGGCAAGAAGCCTGTCTTCGAGCTGCGCACGAAAGGCGGCAAGCGCATCGTCGCGACGGACAACCATCCGTTCCGCACGAAGGACGGCTGGACGAACCTCGGCGACCTGCGCGTCGGTGACCCGATCGCCGCCGTCGAACACGTCCGGAACATGGCCGCCGGCACACCGATCGTGTGGGACGCGGTCAGCTCGATCACCCCGGCGGGCGAGGAAGACACGTTCGATCTGACCGTCGACGTGGACCACAACTTCGTCGCCGACGGGCTCATCGTCCACAACAGCCACTCGGCCGCGTACGCGCTCATCACCTACCAGACCGCGTATCTGAAGGCGCATTACCCGGTCGAGCTGCTGTGCGCGATCATGACGAGCGACAAGGAGCGCATCGACAAGGTCGTGCGCACCATCGCCGACGCGCGCGCGATGGGCGTCACCGTGCTCCCGCCGGACGTCAACGAGAGCGACATCGATTTCAAGGTCGTCTACACGCACCCGAAAGGCGACAAGAAGCCGAAGCGCGGCGAGCGCACGCAGACGGCGAAGGACCCGTGCGGGCCGCAGATCCGCTTCGGCCTCGGCGCGGTGCGCGGGCTCGGCGGCGCGGCGCTCGAGGCGCTCCTCGAGGCGCGGCAGGCGGGCGGGCCGTTCGCCGATCTGTTCGACTTCGCCTCGCGCGTCGACGCGA
>JBDHVD010000606.1:0-4859 GCA_039809525.1 Labilithrix sp.
GGTTCCTAGCACCCGCGGCAGTCGCCCTCATCCTCGCGTGGTCGCCCGCGGCGGGCGCGCAGGCGCGCGACGAGACGTTCGATCCCCACGCGCAGAACCCGTCGCCGGATAGCTCGAGCGGCGTGGATCCGGGCACGACGGTGGCCGAGCGAAACCGCATCACGAACCGCGGGATGATCTACGCCGCGCCGACGGAGCAACGACTGGTCGCGCGGGGGCGCATCGAGCCGCCGCCTGCGGTCGGGACGACGACGACGACCGCCGCCGAGATCGGGGCAGAACGGACGTCGCGGCCGAATCGCACGCTGCTCCTCACCGGCGGAGGGATCTTCTTGGGCACGTATGCCGCGTCGGCCGTCGTCGGCGGGATCTTGTCCGAGGACGCGGACCGCAACCTCGTCATCCCCGTCGCCGGACCGTGGATCGCGCTCGGCAATCGCGACTGCGGCCTCGGCGAGTGCGGCTTCTACGAGGACGTGAACGCGTGGGCGCTGATCGCGAGCGGCGTCCTGCAGGGCGCAGGCATCGCGCTCGCGGTCAGCTCGCTGTTCGTCGCGGAGCCGCGCGAGCGAACGCACGCGAAGGTGCGCGTCGTCCCGATCGGCGCCGGGCTGGGCGCGATCGGGACGTTCTGACGCGGCTCGCTCGTCAGCGCGCGTTCACTTGCACGGAGGCATCGGGTCCGGGCACGACGTGTCCGGGTTGCGCGGCTGCGTCACGGCGCAGAGCGCGATGTCCTCGAACGTGTTGCCCGAGCCCTTCCAGTCGTACGACAGGCCGTCGTAGCCCTGCACGACGCCGTGGCCGGAGCCGTGCGCGATGACCGAGTCCTTCATGAACATGGCGCGCGGCTCTTCTTCGAAGATGATGGCCGCCTCGAACTCCGAGACTCCGCCGCTGCACGTCACCATGCTGCACGAGCAGTCCGAGCCGGTGTACTCGATGCGCACGTTCTCGAGCGCGTTCTTCGGCGCGACCGGCCCGTTGAAGTAGAAGCCGCGCCAGTCGCCGGCCGCGGGGGTCGCCGCCGCCGAGGTGAACACGATCGGCTTGGCCTTGGTGCCGCGCGCGACGATCGACGACGTACCGGCCCCGTGCGTCTCGATGATCAGCGCGGCGGTCTTCTCGAAGAGGACCTTCACCCCGGGCTCGATCGTGAGGATCGCGTCCTTCGAGCCCGTGCCGATCATGAGGTCGTCGTGGTCGGCCGCGTTGCTCACGTGATAGGGCACGCCGCGGTCGTACATCGTCGTGTCCTGCTGGATGCCGCCGGCCCCGTCGACGGTCTCCGGCATGATCAGGATCTCGTCCTTCTTGTTGCCGGTGTACGTGCCGGTCGGGATGGTGTCGATCGCGGCCTCGCCGAGGTCGAGCGGATACGGGTGGAAGTCGTTGTTCGCGCCCGAGCCGGTGATCGTGAGGTCCTTCGAGCCGGGCGCGAAGGCGGCGCCGGTGTCGAGGCGGATGCCCGCGCCGCGCGAGCCCTTGATCGTCACGTGATCGACGAACAGCAGCGGCTTGCGCCCGAAGCTGCCGTCGCCGGTCGCGTAGATCGTCTCGTGCCCGCGGGTCTCGCCGCCGCCGCCGTCCTCGAACGTGACGTAGGCGAAGCGCGCGGTGCCCGGCGCGACGATGTTGATGTGCCCCCAGCGAGCGCCGTCCTTGCCCTGGAAGCGGATGGGCTTCTCCGCCGTGCCCTCGGCGACGAGCGAGCCCTGGCCCGGGGTCAACGGGAACGCGATGTCGAGGTTCGACGCGCTCTCGAGCTGGACGACGGCGCACGGCGCGATGGTGAGCTTCCGGCCCTCGCGGACGTGGACGTCGCCGCGCACGATGTGCGGGCTCGCCTCCGCGGTCCACGTCTCGTCGCCCTCGATGTCGCCCGTGTGGACGGTGGGGCCGGTGGTGGTGGTCGGACAGGTGTTCGTGGGGCTGGTCGAGCCGCCGGCGTCGACACCGGGCGCGCCCGAGGAGCTGGACGCCGGGTCGTTCGTCGACGTGGAGGTGGTCGTGCAAGCAGCAAGAATGGCGATCGAAGAAGCTCCGAGGAGAGCGAACAGCGAGGTGAGTTTCATTGGACCTGATCCATACGGATCGCGTCCCGATCGCGACATGACGCATTTGCGCCATCCGCGCCGATCGGTCGGCTAGAGTGTTCCGCGTCGAAGCATGTCCGCAGCACCGTCGACCACGCCGTCGACCGTCCAGATCGCGCAACTCCTCCTCGATCTCCACGAGCGCGCCAACGAGCTCGGTTACCGCGAGTTCCAGCGCTACGCCTTCAAGCGAATGGCTGAGCTCGTGCCCTTCGACTCCGGGCTGCTCGGCGCCGGCACCATCCAGAACGGCGTTCCGCACGGTCACGACGTCGTGCTCCACGAGCAGCCCTGGGCGTTGATGGAGAGCTGGGAGCCCCTCAAGCACGAGGATCGGATCGCTGTCTTCGCGTTCATGCATCCGGGCGAGACGGGCAACTTCGACGTCGAAGGGCCGATCTTCGACGGGGCCGACGCGGCTCGCGAGCACTCGAGGCAGTTCGGCATCGCCCACGTGCTCTGCACGTCCGGGATCCAGAAGACCGCCGGGCTCTACGCGGTGCTCTCGCTCTACCGCTCCGACCCGGCGAATCCGTTCACCGAGGCCGAACGCCAGGCGATCGAGATCGTCATCCCGCACGTCTTCGCCGCGGCGCGCCAGGCGCGCGTCGCCCAGCTCCGTGCCGCCACGCACGTCTCCGACGTGCACGGTCAGTCGGCGGCGATCGTCAACGACGACGGGCTCGTCCTCGAGGCGGATCCCGGACTCGTCGACCTCCTCCGGGTCGAATGGCCGGCCTGGACCGGCCCGCACCTTCCCCCCGAGCTCGTCGCGGCGATGCGACTGACCCCCTCGACGCGCATCGTCCGCGAGAGGATCGTCGTGCGCGCCGATGCCGGCGACGGGGTGCGCCTGCTCCACGTGCGCCGGGCGGTGCTCGCGGATCGGCTCACGCCCCGCGAGCGCGAGATCGCCGGCGCGTTCTCCCTCGGCGAGACGTACCGCGAGATCGGCACGCGGCTCGGCATCGCACCGAACACGGTCCGCCGTCACCTCGGCAACATCTACGGGAAGCTCGGCATCTCGAGCAAGGTGGAGCTCGACCGGATGCTCGCCGATGACCGCTGACGCCCGGCGCCCGATGACGACCTCCGCGCCGACGTCACCGTCGCCCGTCGCGATCTCGCGCCTCCTGCTCGATCTCCACGAGCGCGCCAACGAGCTCGGCTACCGCGACTTCCAGAAGTTCGCGTTCGTCAGGCTCGCCGAGCTGGTGCCCTTCGACTCGGGCATCCTCGCGGCCGGGACGGTCCGTGACGGCGTCCCTCACGGGCACGACGTCTTCCTCCACGAGAAGCCGTGGGCCTTCATCGAGAGCTGGGAGCCGATCAAGCACCAGGACCAGGTCGCGTTCTTTGCGCTGACGCATCCGGGCGAGACCGGCAACTTCGCCGTCGACGGTCCGTTCTTCGACGGCCACGAGGAGGTGCGCGCGCACTCGAAGGGCTGGGACATCGCGCACGTGCTCTGCACGTCGAGCATCCAGAAGTACGCCGGCCTCTACGGTGTGATCTCGCTCTACCGCGAGGGCGCGGCGCCGGCCTTCACGGAAGCCGAGCGCCAGGCGATCGAGCTCGTCGTCCCGCACGTCTTCTCGGCCGTGCGTCAGGCGCGCGTCACCCAGCTCCGGAAGGTCACCCGCGTGAGCGACGTGGAGGGCCAGTCGGCGGCGATCGTGAACGACGACGGCCTCGTGCTCGAGGCCGATCCCGGGCTGGTCGATCTGCTGCGCCTCGAGTGGCCGAGCTGGACGGGCCCCGAGCTGCCCGCCGAGCTCGCGGGCGCGGTCCGGGCATCGCCGTCGTCGAAGATCGTGCGCGACAAGGTCGTCCTGCGCGCGGACGCCGGCGACGGCTTCCGGCTCATGCACGTCCGCCGCGCCGTGCTCGCGGACCGGCTCACCCCGCGCGAGCGCGAGATCGCCGGCGCGTTCTCGCTCGGCGAGACGTACCGCGAGATCGGCACGCGTCTCGGCATCGCGCCGAACACCGTCCGCCGTCACCTCGGCAACATCTACGAGAAGCTCGGCATCTCGAGCAAGGTCGAGCTCGACCGCATGCTCGCCGACGATCGCTGATGCTCAGCTCGACGCCGGCACGCCGGCGCCGCACGTTGTCGATCGGAGGTCCGTCATGGGCACGGTCGAAAGCCTGCGGAAGAACGCTCCGTTCATCGCCGTGCTGTTCGCGATCCTCGTGGTCGGGCTCGCGATCAGCCTCGCGACGCTCTCGCTGATCATGCGGATGTGAGGCAGCCGTAGAGCGCGTTCCACATGCCGCGGACCCGCGCGAAGCGGAGCTCGCGATCGGCGGCGAGCGCCTGCGCGACCCACTCGTCGACGCTCGGCGGCAGATCGGGCCGGACCGCGTGGAGCGACGGGCGCGGCCCGGCGGTCACCTTCTGCAGGAGATCGAGCAGCGACTCGCCCTCGAACGGCACGCGCCCGGCGAGCACGCGATAGAACAGCACCGCGAGCGAGTAGACGTCGGCGCGCGCGTCCGCCTTGCTCGCGCCGCCGAGGAAGCCCTCGGGCGCGATGAACGTCGGCGTGCCCGCCACGTCGTCGGCGCCGGTGATCGGCACCGAGCGAACGAGCTTCGCGAAGCCGAAGTCGAGGAGCCGTACGCCGCCCCCGTGCGCCTCGTCGACGATCCACACGTTCGGCGGCTTGATGTCCCGATGGATGATGCCGTTCGCGTGGGCCACTTCGAGCGTCTCGACGAGCGGCTCGGCGATCGCGCGCAGGCTGTTCAAGGACACGC
>JBDHVD010000607.1:0-4836 GCA_039809525.1 Labilithrix sp.
CGCTCCGCCGGTCGCCGCGATCGTGCCGCCGGCGCCGACGTCGTCGTCGCCCGCGGTGGTCTCGATCGGCTCGCCGAGCCCGAGCGCGCCGCCTTCGGCGCCGCCGCCGATGCCCTCCGCGCGTCCCGCACCGATGCCCATGCCCATGCCCGTACCGGCGAGCTTCGATGCGACGGCGACGGCCCCGCGCTCGCGCGCGCCGATGGTGATCGCGATCGTCGTCGTCGCGCTGCTCCTCGTCATCGGTCTCGTCGTGGGGCTCGCACGCTGATGGAACCCTCGTTCTGGAAGGCGCGCTGGCAAGAAGGGCGCATCGGCTTCCACGAAGGCAAGCCGAACGCGTTCCTCGAGCGCCACGTCGCGCGGCTCGGCGCGGAGGGACGCGTCTTCGTCCCGCTCTGCGGCAAGACCGAGGACATGGCGTTCCTCGCCTCGAAGGGGCACGAGGTCCTCGGCATCGATCTCGTCGAGTCGGCGGTCGGCGACTTCTTCCGCGAGCACGGCCTCGAGCCCGCGCGCGAGACGAACGAGCGCTTCACCGTCCTCCGCCAGGCCCCCTTCACGCTCCTCGCCGGAGACTTCTTCGCGCTCACGAAGGACGACCTCGCGGGCGTGACCGCCGTCTACGACCGCGCCGCGGTCGTCGCGCTGCCCCCCGATCTGCGCACGCGCTACGCCGCGCTCCTCCGTTCGCTCGTTGCGCCGGGCACGCCGATCCTCGTCGTCTCGTTCGAGTATCCGCAAGAGCGCATGGAGGGACCGCCCTTCTCCGTCGGCGAGGACGAGATCCGACGGCTCTACGCGGGCGCGTCGATCGAGCGGCTCGACGAGGCGCCGCTCGAGACCGGCAAGCTCGCCGAGGCGGGTGTCGGCGCGATCGAGCAATGCTGGCTCGTGACGACCTGATCACCGCGGAGGCGCGGCGGCGAAGTGCGCCTTCACACGCGCCTCCGGCAGCGCCTTGTCGTAGACCGCGACCTCGTCCATCACGCCGTCGATGACCTGCTGGTGCGTCCCGGACGCGCCGATGTACATCGGCTCGTCGGTCGAGGGGAGCGCCCGCGTGTCCTCGCTCGTGTCCATCGTGCTGCCGTCCACGTAGAGGCGCATCGTCGTGCCGTCGTAGGTCGCGACCACGTGCGAGAACGTCCCGATGCGCGCGGCCACCGGCGCGACGACCTTGCTCTCGTTCGAGCCGGCGACGAAGCGCTCGAACGCGTACCTGCCGTAGTCGATCAGCAGCGAGAAGCCCTCGCGCCCTCCGGTGTCGAACCACACCTGCGTGAACGCGTGCCGGAAGACCTTGTCCGAGGCCGCCGGGTTGATCCACGCCTCGATGGTGAACGGCGCCGTGCCGGCGAAGTCGAGGCCGATCGGCAGCACGATCGACGACGCATCGGCGGCGAACGACGCCGCGGTGTCGCCCGCGACGATGCCCGGCGCGCCGAGCATGCAGCCGTCGTACTGCGCGTCGTGCTTGCCCGTCTCGTCGCGCGCGACGGACGTGCCCGCCTTCTCCCCGAGCCTCCAGTACGCGACGGGCCCGTCCGCGAGCACGGCGGATGCGTACGCGGCCGACGCGGCCGACGCGGCGGCGTCCGCCTCCTCGAGGCCGGCGTCGCCGCGGGGAGGAGGCGCGCTGGGGCCGGGAGCGTCTTCTCCGAACGAGGAGCACGCGGCGAGGATCACCGCGACGAGCGAGACCGCGAGCCGCGCCCCACGTCTCGACATGCCTCGATGGTACTACCGCGCCGTCAGGGCGTGAACGTCACCGCGCAGTGGCCCACGTTCGTCCGGCGGATCCAGGTCGGCGTGAACGCGCCGGTGTCCATGGGCACCGTTCCGTTCGCCTCGAGCGTGATCGTCCCGTCCGCGTTCAGCGTGATCGTCGCGTTGCCCGACGAGTCGCGGTTCTGCGAGACGCTCGGGTGGTCGCCCCAGGTGCCGGCGTAGCTGGCGGCCGTGTCGGTGCGCGTGAGCCACGCGGTGTAGCTCGCGCCGTCGCACCGCGGGCGCTCGAGCACGCCGAGGGCGAGCGCGATGCCCGGAGCGGCGGGCGGCGCGGCGATGGAGACCTTCGTCGCGCTCGGCGTCGTCGTCGCTCCGAAGGGGCACACGCCCGTGCCGCTTCGCGGACCACGCCGCAGGGTGAGCGTGATCGGGATGGCCTCGCTCGTCCCGGACACGAGCCCGCAGTAGGTGCCCGGTCCGTCGCAGCAGACGGTGTCCGGCTCCGTCGGAGAGGGCACGCAGGCCACGTCCGGGGTCTTCGGCGTGCAGCAGGCCGCGCTCATCGCCTGCTGCGTGACCGTGTGCGTGCACGCGACGGTGACCGAGAGCGCGACGCCACACAGCGCGCCGGGATCGAACGCGCTCGCGGCGACGGCGCACAGCGGATCGCCGGCGTCGTACGCGTCCTCTTCGGATGCATCGCGCGCATCCGAGGCGTCGGCGGCGTCGTTCCCCTTCGCGGCGTCGCTCGCGTCGGCAGCGGAGGGCCCGTCGCGCGTGACGTCGCGCGGCGCGTCGACGACGACGTCCGGACGTGCGGTGTCGTTCGCATCGGAGGCGTCCGGAGCCCCACCGTCGTCGTCCGAGCTCGTGCAGCTCGCGGCGATCGCCGAGAGCACGACGAGCGTCGCGGCGGTCGTCGCGGCGAGCGCGCGCGCAGCGCCGGATCGGCGCACCGGAACGTCGGGCTTCATGCGAGCCCGTCCGAGCACGCGACGTGCCGCGACCGTCGGCGGCCCTTCGCGTCGCGCGGGCGCGCAAGCGCTGCGCGCTCAGCCGGCCGTGCTCGGCGGCGCCGCGCCGAGGTCGCCGCCGCTGACGCCGATCTCGCGGTCGAGCCGCTCGTCACGCGCGCGCTCGCGCTTCGATCGCTCGCGCACCCCGGCCGCGACGATCCCGCCCGCGACCGCGCCGATCGCGGCGCCGACGGCGATCGCGACCGGACCGGCGAACGCGAACAGCGCCGTCCCGGCGCCCACGATCGCCCCGATCGCGACGCTCACGAGGCCCGCCGTGCGCTCGGGATGCTCGGGGATCCCCGACTTCCGTTCGAGCGCGTACTGCTCCTGATCCATGGCTGCCCTCCTCTCGGTCGCAGCAGCAACGTCCGTTCCGCACGACGTCGCCGCGCTCACCTCGCGCCGAGGAACGCACGGATCTCGTCCGCACGCGCGACGGTGTCCTCGTAGCCGAGGTCGAGCAGCCGCGTCGTGTAGATCCCGTCGAACGCGAGGTACGAGAGCAGATCCCACCCGCCGGTCTCGGACGCGCCGAGGCCGCGGAAGAGATGGCGCACCGGCGCGGGGAAGCGATCGACGGTGGTGAGGACGAGCGACGCGAGGTCCACGCTCGGACGCAGCACGAGCACGTCCACGCGCTCGAGCCGCGTCGCGCGCCGTGCCCGCGCTTCGGGCGAGACGAGCCCGAGCGTCTCGTTGATCCGCGTCACGCGCTCGACGTCGGACTCGAGCGCATCGAGGAAGATCGCGTCGAGCAGCACGCCCCCGGTCTCCGCCGCCGTCGGATAGGCCGGCGTCTCCCTCGCGGCGCGCTCCTCCGGCTGGCCCGCGCTCCGCACCGAGATGGCGAGGATGCGCCGCGCGCCGAGGTGGATCGCGGGGCTGAGCGGCGTGCTCAGACGGATGCATCCGTCCGAGTACCACTCGCCGTCGACGCACACCGCGGGGAAGAAGAGCGGGATCGCGCTCGATGCCATCACGTGATCGATCCCGATCTCGGCGCGCGTCCCGATGCGCGTGACCCGGCTCCACGGCTGGATCGACTGCGCGCCCTCGAAGAACGTGATGCCGAGCCCCGTCCGGTAGCTCGTCGCCGTCACCGCGAGCCCGTGCACCACGCCGAGCCTCAGGTTGCGACGGAGCGCGCGCACGTCGAGCGACTTCGTCACGAGCTCGCGGAGCGGCGAGGTGTCGAGGAGCGCCTTGCCCCGGCCGGTGCCGATGAGCCCGCCGAGGCCGAGGTCGGCGCTCCATCCGCCGGCGGTCTTCACGATGGTCGCCGTGTCGGTGCGGAAGACCGAGCGCGGGAGCAGCGTCGACCAGAGATCGGCCAGCCCGCGCGACGCCGGTCGGAACTCGCGCGCCCGCGCCACGAGGTACGCGGCGCTCAGCGCGCCGGCCGATGCGCCTGCGACGACGCCGAACGGAATGCGCCGCGCGCCGGTGATCTCGGCGATCGCGAGCAGCGCTCCCGCCTGGTACGCGCCTCGTGCGCCGCCCCCGGTGAGCACGAGCCCGATCGACGTCCGCTCCACCGCGTGCCCCCGCGCTCGTCCATGGCCATGACGCGTCGCGCATGCAAGCGCCGGCCTGCCGCACGCCCGGCCGGTGCCAGGCTTAACGCGCCCGCGGCGCGGCCGTTCTCAGGACCATGCACCCGACGATGCCCGTGCCCTTCGCGGGGAATGACCGCCCCACGATCCCCGTTCCCCCGTACCGCGCCCTCGACGCCACGGTCGAGCTCTTCCTCGCCGACTGGGAGCGCGCGACCATCGCGACGCGGCCGGTGCCGCCCCCGGCCGGCCCCGCGGAGCCGTTCGGGCAGGCCCCGAGCTTCGCGCCCTACCGCGCCCCGACCAAGGTCGCGGCCTGAGCCCGCGGTCCGCCGCACTCCCGAGGGAGTACGGCCGTGTGCCGCGTCGGGATCCGCGCGGCCCTCGTGTAAGACGAACGCATGCAAACCGGGGCACGCGTCGGGGGCGTCGTCCTCTCCATGTCGTCGTTCTCGCTGCTCGTCGCCGCGGGTTGCTCGGGCGGCGCCGACTCCGGACCGACCGACGGCGGCGCGAGCAGCACGTCGAGCAGC
>JBDHVD010000608.1:0-4834 GCA_039809525.1 Labilithrix sp.
TGCAGCGGCCCGAGCGCGCTCGTGGCGATCGCGTCGCCCTGCTCGCGGCGGAGCACGCCGTCCTCGACGTGCGCGTGCTCGAGCCGCCCGTGCGCCGCCGCCGCGACGATCGCTCCGCGCGCCGGGCGGAAGACGGTGGTCGCGCGGAGCCGGCCGCGCGCCCGCACCGCCGGCCGCACGAGGACGCGCGCGGTGCACGCGGGGCAGCTCGCGCGCGCGTGCTCGAGCCCGCAGGCGCATGCGGTGAAGCGCGCGTCGAAGAGGCGCGAGGGGAGGGGCGCGCGCACGTCGCGCTCGAACACGTCGAGGAACCACGAGAGCGCGTCGTCGGGCAGCACGTCCGGGCGCACCGACGAGGCCGGGAGCTTCACGTCGCCGCGGAGCACGCTGTGCCGCGCCTCCGCGCGACGCAGCATCGTCGGATGCGAGGGATGCGTGCCGCCGAACGGATGCACGAAGAGGAGCGACGCGAACGCGAGGACCGCGAGCGCGTACCAGTCCGACTCCTTCGAGAGCGCGCGCGTCCGCGCGAGATCGACGCCGTAGAGGCGCGGATCGAGGAAGCGCTCGTGCGCGACGACGCACGGGTGCCCGGGCAGCTGCATCGAGTCGGCGTCGATCAGCCACGGCGTCCACCCCGTCGCCTCGTGCGTGAGGACGACGTTGCCGTCGTTGAGATCGCCGACCACCAGGCCGCGCGCATGGAGCTGCGCGATCGCGCTCGACAGCTCGCGCCAGACGCGGAGCACGTCGGCCGAGCGCATCGCGCCCTCGCGCCAGACGCGCTGCGCGAGGCGATGCGCGTCCACCGCGCCGTCGAGGCGGCGCATGGCATAGCCGACGACGTCGCCCGCGCGGTCGGTGCAGAGCTCGAGCGGGCCGACCACGCGAGGCGGGAGCTGCGCGGGGAACGCGAGGAGCTTCTTCGCCCGCTCGGCGGTCGGCGCGAGGAAGACCTTGATGGCGCGATCGCCCGCCCGGTACACGCGCCCTTCGCCGCCCTCGCCGAGCAGATCGCGGTCGTCGAGGCGGACCGCCTTCTTGCCGAGATAGACGGTGGTGCTCACGACGGCGCCCTCCGGCGCACGATCGCGATGGTCGCGTCGTCGTGGAACATGCCCTGATCGGAGAGCACGACGAGGCGCTTCCGCAGGAGCGACGGGTTCGCGTCGAGGCGCGGATCGGCCGCGAGCGCGGCGAGCGTCGCCTCGTCGACGCCGTCGGTCGCGATCGCGAGCGTGTGCACGCCGGCGGCCGGCCCGGCGAAGAGGATGCGCGGCGTGATCGAGGCGCCCATGAGCGCGTACGCGGGGTAGACGGGCGCGTTGTCCGGCCCCGGATCGATCACGGTGACCGCGCCGTCGATCCGCGCGAGGCCGTCGCCGACGCCGAAGACGATCGCGACGTCGCGGGTGACCGCGGCCGCGAGGAACCCGAAGAGGAGCATCTCGGACGCGACCGGCGGCCCGAGATCGAGCCCGCGGAGGCGCGCGACGAGCGCGTCGACGATCGCCTGCGCCGCCGCGCGCGCTTCTTCGACGGTCCTCGCACCTGGCAGGTGCTCCTCGATCAGCGCCGCGATCCACGCCGCGCCGAGGCGGGCGCCCACCTCGCTCGCCCGGCCGCTCGAGCAGCCGTCGGTGACGATCGCCGCGGCCACCTCCGGCGTCGCGACGGTGGCGAAGCCGTCCTGCCCGTCGCGCTGGGCCCGGCGGTGGTCGTGTCCGGTGACCGATCCCGCGGCGACGAGCAGCGCACGCGGCTCCGGCGGACGATCAGAAAGAGTCATCACGACTCTATATTGAGTCCGAAGTACTCTATGTCAAGGCGCCGCTCGGCGCGCGCCGGCCGCCTGGCGGGACGGTCCCGGACCGGCGCTCAGCGCGCGGTCACTCGTCGTGCGGGTTGCCGTTCGGCCCGAGGGTCGCCGGCGGCGAGCGGAACACGAGGCCGGTCGGCGTGGTGCCGAACCAGGGCGACGCGAGCCCGCATTTCGTGCAGACCAGGCGATAGGCCTTCGCTGCGCCATCGACGGCGAGCGCCATCCCATGGCTGTCGCGTGGACACCGGATCACCTCTCCGGCGCGCCACTTCGACCAGAGCTGGGTGATCTCCGCGTGCGACAGGTACGGAGACTCCGGCGGATTGGTGCCGCCCTTCTCGCTCATGCCCCCTCTTTCTACACTCGATTCGCTCCGGGGGACACCATCTCGAAACTTTGGGCTATATCGAGGCCATGAGCGGAGGCGGTCGGAAGGCCAGGAGGGTCCTCGTGGTCGGGGCGACGGGACGCCTCGGCGTGGCCATTGCCGAGGGGCTGGTCGACCGCGGCGACGACGTCGTCCTCACGGCGCGGGACCCGAACAAGCTCGAACAGCTCGCAGCGTCCCTCGATCGCGGCCGCGGCCGGGTGCCGTTCGTCTGCGCCGATCTGACTCACCGGGACGCGGTCGAGCGCATCGTCGAGGGCCTCCGCGCGGCCCTGCCCCCGAAGGACGGCCGCGGCTCGGTCGACGACATCGTCCTCGCCTGCGGGCCGTTCCCGCGGACCCCGTTCGAGGACCTCCGCCGCGAGGACCTCGAGCGCACGCTCACCGTCCACGCGGTCGCGCCGCTCCTCCTCGTCCACGCCCTCTCGGGCGATCTCGCGAAGGCGCGGGGCGCCGTCGTCGGGCTCGGCGACGCGGGCACGACGCGCCCGTTCGAGCACCACGTCGCGTACCTCACGGCGAAGGGCGCCGTCCGGACGGGCCTCCGTGCGCTCGCCGTGGAGCTCGCCCCGGACGTCCGCGTGAACATCGTCGAGCTCGGCATCGTGGCCGATCCCGAGGCCGACGCCGATCCGCTCCGGCAGCACCGCCTCGCGACGCGCTCGCAGCTCGGCCGCTTCGGCACCGCCGAGGAGGTCGTGCACGTCGTCCTCTCGCTCCTCGACGCCACGTGGGCGACGGGCGAGATCTGGGGCCTCGGCCGCTGAACGCCGCGCGCCGCACGCGCGCGGTCCCGATCGCCGGCGCGGTCCTCGTCGCGCTCTGGCTCGTGCGCTGGCCGTTCCGGTCGCGCCACTATTACGAGTGGGACTCGGCCCAGTACGCGATGGGCGTGCTGGACTTCGACATCTACGCGCACCGGCCGCATCCCCCCGGCTATCCGGTGTGGATCGCGCTGCTGAAGGTCCTGCACCTCGCGGTCTCCGATCTCGTCCTCCTCCAGGTGATCGCCGCGCAGGCGACGTGCGCCCTCGGCGCGTGGCTCATGTTCCGCTTCGCGCGCGAGCGCTTCGGCGACGACGGCGGCGCGCTCGTCGCGGCCGCGATGGTCTTCTGGGCGCCGCCCGCGATCGTCGCGAGCGTCATCGCGAACACCTATCCCGTCGATCTCGTCGCGAGCGTGTCGCTCGCCTGGCTCGCGGCACGGATGTGGCGCGGCGAGACGCGCCTCGCGCCGCTCGCCGCCGCGCTCGTCGCCCTCTTCGCGGGTGCGCGGCAGAGCGGAGCGGTCATGATGGCGCCCCTCGTCGGCGTGGCGATGCTGCGCGCGCTCCGCCTCGACCTCCGCGCCTGGGCGAAGGCGATCGCCGCCGGCGTCGTGGTCTTCGCCGCGTGGTACGTGCCGGTCGCGCGCATGCACGGCGGAGCGGCGGCGCTGCAGAAGTACCAGGCCGACAACGTGCGCATGTACTTCTCGCACATGAGCGTCTTCTACGGCGCTCCCGCGCGTCTCCACCTCGCGATGCTCGAGGACATCGCGTGGTGGACGGCGATCATGGTGGGCGCGGCGCTCGTCGTCGCGCTCGCCGCGTTCGCGCTCGGACGCCTCGTCCGCCGTGGCGAGCCTCGCGAGCCGGGCGCGCGCCTCGGTGCACTGTTCTACGCGCTGTGGATCGCGCCGAACGTCGTCTACACGACCGCGTTCCACTGCCCGAAGCCGGGCTACCTGCTCCTCACGCTCCCGCCGATCGCGCTGCTGCTCGCCGCCCTCGTCCCGCGCACGCTCGCGCCGCTCGCCGCGGCGGTGGTGGGCCTCGGCTCGACGGTGATCGGCGCGCTGCACTTCGAGACGCCCGCGCTCGATCGCTCGACGCTCGCCTCGGTCCGCGTCGCGGACGAGATGATGGAGACCGTCCAGCGCGAGATCGGCGACGGCGAGGACGCGCTGGTGGTGGCGGTGGGGGGCGCGCTCTACGGGCCGAACGTGCGGTCGCTCGAGATGGAGCTGCCGCGCACGCGCGTCTGGGGCTTCTGGACCGATCGCCAGCGCCGCGACGCGATCGACGGCCGGGAGCGCACGGTCGACGCGCTCGATCACGAGGTCCCCGCGAACGTCCGCCGGATCTACTGGGTGCACTACCCGTACATCGTGCTGCCGCGGTCGATCCTCGCGGCGTTCCCCGGCACGCGCGAGATCGTCAACGGACGGACGAACCACGTCTTCCGCTCCGACGTGGGGCCCGGCGGGATCGACGCGCACGTCACGCTGAACGACGCGTCGGTGCACCTCGTGCGCGCGGGCGACGTCTCGCCGGCGACGCGCTGCCAGCTCGGCCCCGGCTTCGGCGAGGGCTTCTTCCTCGGCAACCCCATCTGGGGCTTCGGTCCGTCGAGCACGCTCGTCGTGCGCACGCCGTCGCCGGCGCACGTCGAGATCGAGCTCGCCGTCTTGCGGAGCGACGTTCCCGACCAGCGCATCGCCGCGACGGTCGACGGCGCGCCGCTCGCCGACGTCGCGATCCCGCGGGGCGAGCACGGCTTCGTCGAGCGCCTCGCGTTCGACGCGAAGGCGGGGCGGAGCGTCGTCGAGCTCCGCTACGCCGGATGGAACGGGCGGCCGGTGG
>JBDHVD010000609.1:0-4823 GCA_039809525.1 Labilithrix sp.
TCGGACCGCCTCGACCGCCGCACGCACCGACGCGGGCTCGGAGAGATCGCATGCGACGGGCGTCCCGTTCGCGGAGACGGCGGCGAGCGACGTGGCCGCGGACTCCTCGGTGCGGGCGAGCGCGACGATCGCCGCGCCGCGCCGCGCGACGACGCGTGCGGTCTCGAGGCCCAGCCCCGAGTTGCATCCGGTGACGAGGACGGTCTTGCCCGAGAGATCGAGGTCCCTCGTCACCTCCTCGGCCGTGCTGCCGAAGCCGAACCCACTCGGACCACGTCCCATCACCAGCGCCGCGAGCGACATCGCCCCCTGCACTAGCACGGGCGTCGTCGGGCGGATCTCGCGCGCGGAGGCGGAGGAGGGCAGTCGACCGCAGCCGGCGACGACAGGAGATGCGGGGCGCGTTTTGCCGTAAGCTCGGGCGTCACACGCGCAACGCAGGAGGGGGTCTCATGCATTGGCGATTCAAGGGCGCAATCCAGAAGTCACTGTCGGTCGTCCCGGGCGGCACCTGGGTGCACCACCGGCTCCAGCGCCGGTTCGGCGATCTCCGTCGCTTCGAGCGCGAGCTCGCGAGCAAGGTCGAGGACTGGACGATCATGATCGGCCACCTCCGCGGCGCGGGGATGCCGGTCGAGGGGACGCGCTTCCTCGAGATCGGCACGGGCTGGTATCCGACGTTCCCGCTCGCCTGCTACCTGGCCGGCGCCGCGCGCGTGGCGACGTACGATCGGAACCGCCACCTCCAGCCGGACCTGCTGCGCCGCTGCGTGCGTGAGCTCGGGCGCTTCCTGCCGGCGATCGCCGCGGCCTCGGGCATCGACCTCGCGCAGGTGAAGAGGCGGCATGCGCGCCTCCGTACCGCGGCGACGGAGCATCGCGATCTCCGCGCACTGACCGAGGGCGTCGTCGTCTACGCGGCGCCCGCGGACGCGACCCGGACCGGCCTCGGCGACGGGGAGATCGACGTCGTCTTCTCCAACAGCGTGCTCGAGCACGTCCCGCCGGAGGTCATCACCGCGCTCTACGAGGAATCGAAGCGCGTGCTCGCTCCCGGCGGGCTGATGTTCCACTCGGTCAACTGCGGCGACCACTATGCGTACGTCGACCGGCAGATCGGCCCGCTGAACTACCTGCGCTACTCGGACCGGGAGTGGGCGCGCTGGAACAACCGCTTTCTCTACCAGAACCGCCTCCGCGCGCACGAGCTCGTCGAGGGCGCCGCCGCGTGCGGCTTCGAGATCGTCCTCGACACGTCGAAGCCCAGGCCCGAGCGCCTGCGCGAGCTCGCCCGGATGCGCGTCGATCCGCAGTTCCTGGGCATCCCGCCCGAGAAGCTGTGCATCACGACGGTCGACTTCATCGGCCGAGCTCGGGCGGCGGCGAAGGACGCCGATCTCAACGCGGTCGCGTAGGCGTCGCCCGAAGACGCGCGCGACGTTCGCGGGAGCGCAGGAGTTGCGCACCCGGACGGCGCGCTGCGTGTAATTCCCTTTCGGATAGTCACGGCACGCCGGATGCTTGGGGCGGAGTGAGCCGTGCGCGAGCCGCAGAAGGCGGTCCTCGAGCCGGCGTAACCGCCAACGAGGTGCGCACGCGTCCGCGTGCGACCGGAGTCGTCCATGCGCTGGATCATCCCGTTTCTCCCTCCGCTCGCCGCCGGTCTCCTCGTCGCCGGCTTCGCCGCTCGTGACTGCCGCGTCAATCGCCACGAGACCGCCATCGCCAAGGCCGAAGCCGACGCGCGCGAAGCGGCGCGCCCGATCCGCGGCGAGCTCACGTTCGCGCCCGACGTGCCGAAGCCGACGAGGCGTTCCCACGAGGCGCACGTCGTCGTCGACCTCGAGATCAAGGAGGTCACGCTGCCGATCGCGGGCGACACCACGTACACGTTCTGGACGTTCGGCGGCCGCGTGCCCGGGCAGTTCATCCGCGTCCGTCAGGGCGACACCGTCGAGCTGCATCTGAAGAACGCGCCCGACAACAAGATGCCCCACAACATCGACCTCCACGCAGTCACCGGCCCGGGAGGCGGCGCGCCCCGGACGTTCACCGCGCCCGGCCACGAGACCGAGTTCACCTTCAAGGCGCTGCGTCCGGGCCTCTACGTCTATCACTGCGCCGCGGCGCCCGTCGGGATGCACATCGCGAACGGCATGTACGGCCTCGTGCTCGTCGAGCCGCCGGAGGGCCTGCCTCCGGTCGACCGCGAGTACTACGTGATGCAGGGCGACTTCTACACCGCCGGAGGCTACCACGAGAAAGGCCTCCAGCCGTTCGACGCGCAGAAGGCGATCGACGAGCGTCCGACGTACGTGCTGTTCAACGGCGCCGAAGGATCGCTCACGGGCAAGAACGCGCTCCACGCGAACGTCGGCGAGAAGATCCGCCTCTTCGTGGGCAACGGCGGCCCGAACATGGTGTCGAGCTTCCACGTCATCGGCGCGATCTTCGACCGGGTCTACCGCGAGGGCGGGACGAGCATCGACCAGGACGTGCAGACCACGCTCATCCCCTCGGGAGGCGCGTCGATCGTGGAGTTCACCGCGCGCGTGCCCGGCGAGTACGCGATGGTCGACCACTCGATCTTCCGCGCGTTCAACAAGGGCGCGGTCGGCTCGATCGTCGTCGACGGCCCGGAGGCGAACGCGATCTACGCGTCGGCCACGAAGGAGAGCGTGTACACGAAGGGCGCGACCGCGCTCGAGCCGCCCGCCGCCGCCGCGCCCGGCGCCGGACCGCTGACGAAGGAGGCGCAGATCGAGGCGGGCGCGAAGGTCTACGCGTCCACGTGCGGCGCCTGCCACCAGCCCACGGGCCGCGGCCTCGCCAACGCCTTCCCTCCGCTGGCCGGGTCGGACTTCCTGATGGCCGACAAGTCGCGCTCGATCGACGTCGTGCTCCACGGCCTCAAGGGGCAGGTCGCGGTGAACGGTCAGACCTACGACGGGATGATGCCGCCTCAGTCTCACCTCTCCGATGCCGACCTCGCGAACGCGCTCACCTACGTCCGCAACTCGTGGGGGAACAAGGGCGACGTCGTGACGGAGGACGAGGTCGCGGCGAAGCGGGCGAGGGCGGCGCGATGAGCGCGCTCCGGCGTGCGGTCGCGGTGGCGCTCCTCGGCCTCGGCGCGGCGCTCACCACCGACGGTCCGGTCGCCGCGCAGCCGCGCACGGGCGAGGCGGCAGCGGTGACGATCCCCGCGGGGACCTATCGCCCGCTCTTCCGCGCGGCCTCGGCCGCCGACGGCGTGGCGGTCCCGGCGTTCCGCATCGATCGCCTGCCGGTCACGAACGGAGACTTCCTGCGCTTCGTCCGGGCGAATCCGGAGTGGTCGCGCGACCGCATTCCCCGCGTGATGGCCGAGCAAGGGTACCTCGCCCAGTGGCAGACCGCGCAGACGCTCGGACCGGACGCGGAGGCGGATCAGCCGGTCACGCGCGTGAGCTGGTTCGCGGCGCGTGCCTACTGCGCCGCGCGCGGCGCACGCCTCCCGACCGAGGCCGAGTGGGAGCGCGCGGCCGCCGCCAGCCGCACCGCCGCCGACGGATCGAACGATCCCGCGTGGCGCGCGGAGCTCCTCGCGGCCTACGCGCGTCCGATGCCCGCACGCCTCCCGCGTGTCGGCGCGGGCATGCCGAACGCGTTCGGCGTCCACGACCTGCACGGCCTCGTCTGGGAGTGGGTCCACGACTTCAACGCGACCATCGCCTCTTCCACGAACGGCGCCGACGGCCTGCGCTTCTGCGGTGCGAGCGGCTCGAGCGCGCGTGACGCGACCGACTTCGTCGCCTTCGAGCGCGCCGCGCTCCGGAGCTCGCTGCGCGCGAGCTTCGTCCTCAAGAACCTCGGCTTTCGTTGTGCATCGTCCAGCGTCCCCGGAGCCACGTCATGAGAACCTCGATCTTCGCCGGCCTCGCGCTCGCCTTCGCCGCCGCGTGTCACGACCCGACCTCGACGACCACGACGTCGTCGGCCGCCGGTCGGGAGACCGTCACCGAGAGGGCGCCGTCGCCTTCGATCTATCCGCTGGAGCTCGCGCTCCGCGACCAGACGGGCGCGACGATCCGTCCGGACGCGTTCCGCGGCCATCCCGTCGTGGTGAGCATGTTCTACGGATCGTGCCCGGCGGCGTGTCCGTTGATCGTCACGCACATCAAGCAGATCGAGGCGGCGCTCCCGGCCGAGGTCCGCGCGGACACGCGCGTGCTCCTCGTCAGCTTCGACGCCGAGCGGGACGACCCCGCCGCGCTGTCCCGGCTCGCGTCCGCTCACCGCGTGGACGTCGCGCGCTGGCGCTTCGCGGCCGCGCCCGAGGACGACGCGCGCCAGCTCGCGAATGCGATCGGCGTGCACTATCGGAACGAAGGCGGCGGGGTCTTCTCGCACGACTCGGTGATCGCCGTGCTCGATCGCGAGGGGCGCATCGTCGCGAGCGTCGACGATCCCGCGGCCGATCTCGAGCCGCTGGTGAAGAGCGTCGTCGCGGTGTCGCGCTGACCTAGGCCGCGTATGATGCGCGCATGGGGCTGACCGCGCTCGTCCACGTGCCTTCGCCGCGCATGGATGAGGCCGTGCGCACGCACGTGCCTCACGAGACGATCGACGTCGCGCGCGTCGCCGAGCAGCACGAGGGATACCGGCGCATGCTCGAAGGCTGCGGGGTCGAGGTGCGCGTCCTCGACGCCAACCGCGAGCATCCGGACTGCGTCTTCGTCGAGGACACCGCGATCGTGCTCGACGAGCTCGCGATCGTCGCGTCGATGGGGGCGCCGTCGCGCGCCCGCGAGCCTTCGGGGATCGAGCCGGCGCTGCGCCTC
>JBDHVD010000610.1:0-4774 GCA_039809525.1 Labilithrix sp.
GAGGCCGAGGCGTGCGCGCTGAAGAAGGAGTGGCCGAAGGTCATCGCGCTGCTCGGCACGTGGCCCGCGCCGCTCGCCATCTTCCTCCGCACGCCGGAGGGCCAGATGCTCGCGCCCGAGGCGCGTGCGCTCATCGCGAAGGGCCTCGGCTTGCTCGGCTCGGCGTGCGTGCACGTCGGCGAGATCGAGCAGGCGGAGGAGGTCTTCCGCATCGGCATCCAGTACGCGCAGGAGGGCATGGCCGCGGCCGAGCTGTTCCGCCGGCTGGGCGAGGCGCTGCTCCTCAACGATCGTCCGGGCGAGGCGATCGGCCCACTCCGCCGCGCGCTCGCGTTCGGCGGCCTCCCGCAAGAGGTGCTCCCGCCGCTCGCGCGCGCGTTCATCCAGCGCGGGCGCTACGTCGCCGCGTTCGCGTGCTTGAAGGACGCGCTCGCCGCCGGCGCGCCGGAGAAGGATCTCGCGGAGGACATCCGCGAGGTCGAGACGCGGCTCGGGCCCGCGCTGACCGCGTGGAAGGCGAAGCTGCTCACGGTCGACAAGGCGAGCTGACGAGCGGCGCGTGATCGCCGCCGCTGCGGGCGTGCCGTTCCGACGCAGCGAGGCTGCTCAGCATCGCCAGCGTCATCGTCACGAGCATGAGGTACGGAGCGATGCTCCTCCGCGACGCGCGTCGGGGTGTCCCGGTGAGCCGCTCGAGCTCGCCGACGAGGCGCGCCTTCTCCTCCTCGAGCTGCGCGATCCGCTCGGAGGCCGCGCCCTCGTCGTCGCGGTAGAGATGCTCGGTGGTCATGGCGCACCCTCGCAGGTCGTGAGCGCCGCGGCGCCGAGATCGGCCGCGGTCCGCTCCGCGCGCGTCGCGCAGATCGCGAACCGCAGGCCGACGACGGCGCCGGCGGTGAGGAGGATCCAGCGCGCGATCGCGAAGCGGTCGACCTTCGACGCGAGCGACGGTCGCGGTGGGTGGCCGGCGCGCGCACGATCGATGCGCTCGCGGAGCTCTGCATTCTCTCGCTCGAGTCGAGCCACACGCTCGAGCGCGCTCGTCTTCTCGGCCTCCATCGGGCAGAAGATAGTTCGCGTTCCGAGCGATGCTCGGCGGCATGCGCGATGCTTCGACGGCGGCCATGGAGCTCTCCGCGCACTCGCAGTTCATCACGGTGCTCGTGATCGCGCTCGGCGCGCTCGTCGCCGCACCGACGGTCGTCTACCTGTTCGAGTGGCGGCGCTCGGCGAGCGAGGAGCGGCCGAGGCGCGAGAGGCGCGCGCCGATCGCGCCGCCCGAGCTCCAGCCGACCTGAGCCGTCACTGCCCGTACTTCGCGACGAGGGCGCGCGCGCGCTCGACGAAGCCGCGCATGTGGAACCGCTCGAAGTCGGCCCACGTCGTGAGCGACCGGGTGTCCTCCACCCGATCGAGGAACACCTTGCCGTCGAGGTGATCGACCTCGTGCTGGAACGTCCCCGCCGTGAGGCCCTTCACCTCGAAGTCGAGCGCCTTGCCCTCGCGGTCCCACGCCTTCACGCGCACGCCGGTGAAGCGCCGGACCTCTCCGCGCAGGTTGGGGACGCTGAGGCAGCCCTCGTAGTTCACGAACGTCTCTTCCGTGGTGGGCGTGATCAGGGGGTTCACCAGCACGGTGAGCGGGAAGTTCGGCTTGTACGGGTAGCGCGGGTTGTCCTTGATCTCGATCGCGCAGATGCGGATCGGCTCGAAGACCTGGTTGGCCGCGAGGCCGGCGCCGTTGGCGTCGTGCATCGTCTCGACGAGATCGTCGATGAACGTCTGCACGCGCGCGCCGCGCAGCTCGTCGAGCGTCACCTCGCGCGCGACCTGACGCAGGACGGGGTGACCGATCGTCGCGATCTTCCGGATGGCCATGGGCGGACTCTACGACCCGTCGGCGCGATTTCAACGTCGAAGGCAGGCCGTGCGGTACTGCCGGACGCCGTTCGAATCGTAGTAGTACGGCGTCGCGCAGTCGTCGCCGCCTCGGATCTCGTGGAACTCGGTCCCCGCACGCCGCGCCGCACGCGCGCGGGCGTCGAACGCGCTCGCCGTCCGCTGCGAGCCGACGAAGTGCGTGTGCTTCGACGTCGCTTCGTGCGGGCACCCCGCGCGCATGCCGACCCCGGCCGCCGACAGGAGGCCGGCGAGGAGCACCATCCCGACGGCGGTGAACCGCGCCTGCGCCGCCGCCTTCTGCGGCGCGACCAGCGCGTCGAGCTCGGCGCGCAGCCGCGCATTCTCCTCTTCGAGCTGGGTGAGGCGCTCGACGGCGGCGCCGACCTCGTCGCGATACAGGTGCTCGCTCATGGGACGCTCACGGGAAGGGGCCGTGCTCCGCCGAAGCGCGTGGGCCGGCCGCCGTAGACGGGCGGCGTCGGCGGGAGCGGCTCGACCGCGGGCGGCGGCTCGCTCGCGACCTCGTCGTCGACCGCCGCCATTCGAGCAGCCCAGGCGGCCGCGAAGCCGCACAGGACGCCGACGAAGGCGAAGGCGAGACCGTGCCTCCCGCCCGGACGCGGCCGCGTCGAGCGCGTCGAGACGGTGTCGGCGCGGGCGCGCCGCGCGTGGATGCGCGCGATGCGCGCGGCGAGGTCCGCGTTCTCGGCCTCGAGGCGCGCGACGCGTTCGAGCACGGTCTGGGGCCGGTGATCACCCATCCGACGTCAAGGATAGCGCGCCCGCGCGAGGAAGCCCGCGGGGAAGCCCGTCGATGTCCCTCCGGCGGGCCCGGGCGGGTCGCCGGAGCGCGATTCTCCCGGGGAAGAAGGGCCGTCATTGACTTCAGGGCCCCGACGGCACTAGAAAACGCTGCGATGATCGGTACGTACGCGCCGATGTTCCTCATGATCGCGACGGCGGTGGCCATCGCGGCGCTCTTCTTCACGGGAGCCACCTTCCTCGGCGGAAAGCTGAAGAAGACGCCCGAGAAGATGAAGCCGTTCGAGTGCGGCTCGGAGAGCTCCGGCGGCCGGCACCTGAAGCTCTCGGTCAAGTTCTATCTGACCGCGATCCTCTTCGTCGTCTTCGACATCGAGGCGGTGTTCATCTACCCGTGGGCGGTGCAGTTCAAGTCGCTCTCGATGGCGAACGGCTGGGTGCCGCTCGCATCGATGTTCGGCTTCCTCGCCGTCGTGATCGTCGCGCTCGTGTACTGCGTGAAGAAGGGAGCGCTCGAATGGGAGAGCTGAAGTCGGTCTCGCTCGAGCCGAGCGAGTCGGGGTTCGCGACGACGAAGCTCTCCGCGCTGCTGGCGTGGGCGCGCAAGTGGTCGCTGTTCAAGTACCCGTTCGTCACGGCGTGCTGCGGGATGGAGTTCATGGCGCTGACGAGCCCGCGCTTCGACGGCTCGGCTCGCTTCGGGGCCGAGGCTCCGCGCTTCTCGCCGCGCCAGAGCGATCTGCTCTGGGTGGTCGGCACCATCTCCCAGCGGCAGGCGCCCGTCCTCAAGCGCATCTACGAGCAGATGATGGAGCCCAAGTGGGTCCTCGCGTTCGGTACGTGCGCGAGCTGCGGCGGCTTCTACGACAACTACACGACCGTCGCGGGCATCGACAAAATCATCCCGTGCGACGTCTACGTCCCGGGCTGCCCTCCGCGCCCCGAGGCCGTCATGGACGGGCTGATGCTCCTCCAGGACAAGATCACGCGCGGTGACCGCACGCCGGCGATCGTGAAGCCGCGCGAGGATCCGGCGACGGCCCTCGTGAACATCCGGAAGAAGGAAGAGGCGGAAGGATGAGCGAGCGCGTCCTCAACGTGCTGAAGGAGAAGTTCGGCGACGCGATCGTCGAGACGCACTCGATGCTCGGCGACGACACCGCCGTCGTCGCGCCGGCGCTCTGGAAGGACGTCTGCAAGTTCCTCCGCACCGACGCGCAGATGTCCTTCGACATGCTCGTCGATCTCTGCGCCGTGGATTATCCGACGAGGGAGGAGGGCCGCTTCGAGGTCGTCCTCCACCTCTACTCGGTCGCGCGCCGCCACCGCGTGCGCGTGAAGACCCGCATCGGCGATCAGGAGGGCGACGGCGCCGAGGTCGACTCGATCACCGAGGTCTGGCCGGGCGCCAACTGGTTCGAGCGCGAGATCTACGACCTGATGGGCGTGACGTTCAAGGGTCACCCCGATCTGCGCCGCATCCTCATGTATCCGGAGTTCGAGGGGCACCCGCTCCGCAAGGACTATCCGGCGAACAAGACGCAGCCGCTCGTGCCCTACCGCACCGAGGCCGAGGCCGGGCTGCCGCTCGACAAGCTCGCGCCGTTCGGGCCCGACGAGGGCATGCCGTTCGGCCGCAAGATCTGGGGCACCGGACCGGGAGAGGCCTGAACGATGGAACCGATCGATCTCGATCTCGAGGACAACGAGCTCGAGCTCCCCAGCGAGCCGATGCACCTCAACATGGGCCCGTCGCATCCCGCGATGCACGGCACCGTGCGCATCGTCCTCGAGCTGTCGGGCGAGACCATCGTGAAGAGCGACGTGCAGATCGGCTATCTGCACCGCGGCTTCGAGAAGATGTGCGAGCGCGGGACCTGGACCCAGGTCTTCCCGTACGTCGACCGGCTCAACTACGTGTCGCCGATGCTCAACAACGTGGGCTACGCGCTCGCGGTGGAGAAGCTCTGCGAGATCCAGGTGCCCGACCGGTGCCAGTGGTACCGGATGATCCTCGGCGAGCTCGCGCGCATCAGCGATCACCTGACGTGCACGGGCGCGATGGCCATGGAGCTCGGCGCGTTCACGCCGTTCCTCTGGTACATCAAGG
>JBDHVD010000611.1:0-4744 GCA_039809525.1 Labilithrix sp.
GCGAGCGTGCGCCGCGCGAGCTCCGCGATCGCCGGCGCATCCAGCGCCTCGGACGGATCGTCCCCGATCGCCGCGAGGGCCCGGTCGATCGCGCGGCGCATCTCGCGCGCGGTGGGGAAGCGATCGCCGGCGTCGAACGCGAGCGATCGCGCGAGCAGCTCGCGCACGGGCGGCGGCAGCGCGCGCGGCGGCGCCGGCAGCGGCTCGCGCATCACGAGCGTGCGGAGGATCTCGGCCTCGCCGGCGTCGCCGAAGATCTCCTCGCCGCCGAGGAGGTAGTGGAGCACCGCTCCGAGCGACCAGATGTCGGCGCGTCGATCGAACGGCGCGTTCTCGACCTGCTCCGGCGCCATGTAGCGGAGCTTGCCCTTGAGCACGCCGGACGTCGTCGTCTCCGAGAGGCGGCGCCTCGTCTTGGCGATCCCGAAGTCGATCAGCTTCACGCAGCCGTCGAGCCCGACGAGGACGTTGTGCGGGGACACGTCGCGATGCACGAGGCCGAGCGGCTGGCCGTCGTCGCACGCGAGCTCGTGCGCGGCGTGGAGCGCATCGCAGACCCTCCTCACCACGCGGAGCGCTACGCCGATCGGCGGCACGCCCGGCGCGAGGTTCTTCATCGCGGCGCGCAGCGAATCGCCGTCGACCCACTCGAGGACCATGTACAGCGTGCCGGCCTCGTTGCCGAAGTCGAGCAGCCGGCACACGTGCGGGTGGCGGACGAGCTGGGCCACGCGCGCCTCGTCGAGGAACATCGTGCGGACGGCGAGGTCGTGGGCCGCGCCCGGCAGGATCGTCTTCACCGCGACGATCGCGCCCGAGCGCCGATCGCGCGCGGCCCAGACCGCGCCCATCCCGCCGTGGGCGAGGGGAGCGAGCAGCTCGTACGGTCCGAGGCGGTGACCGCACGCGAGGATCGCGGAGGACGGCGTCACGCCGCCACGGAGGAGCACGCGATGTGCCACCCGCGCGCACCCGCCGTCGCGCAGGAATCGCCCATGCGCGGCGCGGGCGCGCGCACCGGCGCCGTGTCCATCATCGTCCAGGGATCGCGCGCGATCCGCTCTCCGCCGCGGGGAGGGTGAACGTCATCACCGTCCCGCGATCGAGGGTGCTCTCGGCGCGGATGGTGCCGCCCGACAGCTCCACGAGCGACTTGCAGATCGCGAGCCCGAGCCCCGATCCGAGCTTGCGCGCGCCGGTGCCCTGCCAGAAGCGATCGAAGACGTGCGGCAGGTCCGCCTGCGAGATCCCGATGCCCGTGTCGGCCACCGCGAACGCGACGTGCCCGTCCGTCGCGCGCGCCGACACCCGGACCTCGCCCCCGCGCGGCGTGAACTTGATCGCGTTCGAGATCACGTTCGCGAGCACCTGCGCGACGCGATCGGGGTCGACCCAGATCGGCGGGAGCGCCTCGGCGACGTCGGCGCGCAGCTCGACGCCGGCTTCGGAGGCGAGGGGGAGGAACGAGTCGACCGCCTCCTCGGCGAGCGCCTTCGGGTCGCACGCCGTCGGGTGGATCGACATCGCGCCCGCGTCGAGCGCCTCGATGTCGAGCAGATCGGCGACGAGCCCGCGCATGCGCTTGGCCGAGCGCTCGATCACCTCGATCGGATGGCGGTCGCCGTTCGTCCCGTTGCCGAGCAGGCGGGCGGCGCTGAGGAGGATGATCCCGAGCGGGTTCTTCAGATCGTGCGAGACCGTCGACAGCATCTCGTCGCGCATCTTCGTTGCGGCGATCGCGGCCTCGTAGAGCTGCCCGTTGTGCACCGCGACGCCCACGCGGCGTCCGAGCTCGACGACGTCCTCGCGTGACAGACCGATCTCGCCGACGAGCGCGATCGCGCCGATCGTCTCGTCGCGCGCCCGGATGGGCGCGACGATCGCGGCGTGCGCGTCGTCGGTGCCCACCAGCGTGTGCTCACCGGTGGCGATCGCCCGCTCGATGTGTGCGTCGAGCAGCGACGGCGCAGGATCGGCGTCCGATCGGGCCTCGGCGATGCGAGGCATCGCGGGCCGGCGGAGCTCGATGACGCACGCACGCGCCGCGCGCGCGGCCGCCACGCGCGCGAGCTCACGCAGCGTGGCGCGGTAGTCGAGGCTCGCGATGAGCACCGCCGTGAGCTCCGAGAGCGTCACGTCGCGCTCTCTGCCTGCCTCGAAACGCTGATGTACGCCCGACTCGTGCGGGAAGCCCGCACCGCGCCGCTTCGACTGCCGCGGTTCGTGTCGTCGTTCCGTCATGGCCCCCCCAGGTCGAGCCGGTCGACGGGAATCGTCGTTCGACGAAGCACCGTTAAGGACCCCGCGAGAGCCGGTCAACCGCCGCCACGAAAACGATCGATGCGACGAGCGCGTGCGTGGATTTGTTTGCCTCGCGGCGATCTCGGGTCATGCTCGAGGCCGATGCGGCTCGGCACCATGCTCGCGATCGTCCTCCTCGCCGGCACCGCGGCGGCGGCGCCGCCGAAGAAGAAGGCCAGCAAGGCCTCTGCCGTGTCGGGCGGTGCGCCGGTCGTCGTCGCGTCCCCGGCCCCGCTCGTCGTGGTCGAGACGATCGAGAAGCCGAAGACGGACTACCAGGCGGAGGTCTACTCGGGCGTCCCGCTCGACGACCGCTACGCGCGCGAGCGCGGCGTCGACAAGGGCCTCGTCCTCATGGTGTTCGACAAGCAGAGGCGCGCCGCGTTCCGCGTCCCGCGCGAGAAGATCAAGAAGCGCGTACGCCTCGCGACGACCGCGCAGGCCGCGCCGCCGGTGATCGTGGCGAGCCTCGGCGCGAGCAGCAGGACCGCGGCGGCGAACGCCGCCGGCGATCACGTGGACGTGCTCGACACGGACGACGGCGTCGTCGTGGTCGACACCGCCACGACGAACGCGGGCATCTTCACGACGAGCGACGTCTACGTGTTCCCGAAGGGGGCGAGCGCCGAGCAGCGTGCGGCGATGCTCGCGCCGCTGCCTCCGCTCCCGCGCGAGCGGGTGCGTCAGGCGCTGGCGGCGCTGCGATAGGCGTCCGTGCCGATCAGCGGCCGGGCGGCTTGAGCGGCAGGACCGACGACGAGAGCGGCGGCGGCGGGATCTTGCCGCTCGGGCGCGCGTCGGGGGTCATGCCGTCGCCGGCCTCGATGCCGACGAGGAGCATGAAGATGCGATCCATGCCGAGCTCGAGCGCCGCTTCCTTCTTGAAGAGGGAAGCGATGCGGACGAGGCGCAGCGCGGTCGTCTTGCCGAGCTCGGCCGTCTCGCGCTCGAGGAACGCCTCGAACGTGCCGAAGCCCTTCGCCTCGTAGAGGCGGCGCGCCTTGATGTCGTTGAGCACGATGCCGACGTCGTAGAACCCCTTCGCGAGGTTCTTGCGGAACGCCTTGATCTGCTGGAGGCACGTGTGAAGATCCGCGATCTTCTGCTTGATGTCCTCGGCCTGCGCCGGCGTGCGGATCGTCGCGCGCGCGCTGCCGGGGAGCGGCGGCTCGGCCGCCCGGGCACGAGCCTCGGCCGCGTGCTTGGCCGCATGACGCGCCGCCCACGGTGCCGCCCCGCGCAGACCGAGCTTGCGCTTCGGCTGGTCGGGCGTCTTGTCCGCCTTCTGCGGCCCGGCCGAACGACCACCGGCGTTCTTTCCGGCAGCCTTGGTCTCGGCCTTCCCCTTCGCAGATTTCTTGCTCGCAGCCATCTCCATCGCGCTCATAAGTAGGTTCGCGGGCTCGCATACCATCCTTTCGTTCGTGACGTCCAGAAACAATTGCAGCGAACAACTTCGCGACTGGCTTCGGTTTTGCCCCGACGGAAGTAGGATGCGTCCCCGGCATGGCCATCCTGACCGTCCCCGACGAGGCCGAGCTCCGCGCGTTCGTCCAGGCCTACGACCTCGGACCGCTGGGCTCGTACGAGGGGATCGAGGCCGGGACGGTGAACACCAGCTACCGGCTCGAGGTCGGCGATCGCCGCTGGTTCTTGCGGATCTACGAGGAGCAGGGGGCCGAGGGGGCCGCGCGCGAGGCCGAGCTCCTCGGGCACCTCGCGGCGTCCGGGGTGCCCACGCCGACCCCCGCGGCCGGGCGGGACGGCCTCCCGACGCGCATCCTCGCGGGCAAGCCGGCCGCGCTCTTTCCCTGGGTCGAGGGCCGGATGGTCTGCACCCGCGCGGTCACCCCGGCGCACGCGCGGTCGGTCGGTGATGCGCTGGCGCGCGTGCACCTCGCCGGCCCTCCGCCGGGGCGGTCGCTCGGCGGCGGCCGCTTCGGTCCGGCGGACATCCTCGCGCGGTGCGACCGCGTGGCCACGTCGCGGGACGAGGCGGCGCGGGCGCAGGCCGAGCCGCTGCGCGACGCCGTGCGTGCCGTCGCCGCGCGCCGCGCGCCGGTGACGAGCGGTCTCGTCCACGGCGACCTCTTCCGCGACAACGTGCTGTGGGATGGAGATAGGATCGCCGCGCTCCTCGACTTCGAGAGTGCGCACGAGGGGCCCTTCGTCTTCGATCTCGCCGTGACGATCCTCTCCTGGTCCTTCGGCTCTTCCTTCGACCTCGCGATCGCGCGTGCGATCGTCCGCGGGTATCGCTCGGTCCGCGAGCTCGACGAGGCCGAGCGCGCAGCGTTCTTCGACGAGGCGATCCTCGCGTGTCTGCGGTTCACCGTCACGCGCATCACCGACGACGCCATCCGCGTCGGCAAGCGCTGGCAGCGCTTCGTCGAGCGGCGAGAGGCGCTCGAGGCGCTGGGACCTCGCGGCGTGCGGGAGGCGT
>JBDHVD010000612.1:0-4713 GCA_039809525.1 Labilithrix sp.
GGTGACGATGTGGCCGGTCGCGGTGCTGTTCCGGTGGTCGATCATCGCGGCCAGCGTCGTCGACTTGCCGCTTCCGGTTCCGCCGACGACGAGCACGAGCCCGCGCTTGGCCTCCGCGATCCGTGCGAGGACCGACGGATGGCCGAGCTGCGCGATCGTGCGGATCTCGCTCCGCACGAGGCGGAAGACGATGCCGATGGCGCCGCGCTGGCGAAAGACGTTGGCGCGGAAGCGCTGACCGGCGCGGCTCACCGCGACGTTCATCTCGAGCGCGGTGTCGAACTCGCGTCGCTGCTCGGGCGTGAGCAGCGCGCTCGTGAGCACCTCGAGCTCGTCGACCGTCGCGGCATGCTTGCCCGGACGTCCGACGCCGTCGACGCGGTACACCGGCGGGCTCCCGACGGTCAGATAGAGGTCCGACGCACCGAGCGTCACCATGTGCGAGAGCAGCCGGTCGAGGACCATGTTCGGGGTGTCGCTCATGCGACCTTCCTCTCGGTCGCGGCGAAGGCCGCGAGCTTCTCGGAGCCGGGCAAGCGGGAGAGCGCCTCCGCGGGATCGACCTCGCCCGACGCGACGAGGCGCAGGAGCGCGGCCTCGAGCGTCTGCATGCCCTGGCCGGTGGTCACCTGCATGATCGAGGGGATCTGGTGGGTCTTTCCCTCGCGGATGAGGTTCTTCACCGCGGGTGTCCCCACCAGCACCTCGAGCGCCGCGATGCGGCCTCCGGCCTGCCGCTTGAGGAGCGTCTGGCTCGCGACGCCGACGAGCGACTCGCTGAGCATCATGCGGATCTGGGGCTGCTGCGCGGGGGTGAAGACGTCGATGATGCGGTCGATGGTCTTCGGCGCGCTCGCGGTATGGAGCGTGCCGAACACGAGGTGGCCCGTCTCCGCCGCGGTGAGCGCGAGCGAGATCGTCTCGAGGTCGCGGAGCTCGCCGACGAGGATGACGTCGGGGTCCTCGCGGAGCGCGCTCTTGAGGGCGGCGCTGAACGAGTGGGTCTGGGTGCCGACCTCGCGCTGGCTCACCAGCGAACGCTTCGACGGATGCACGAACTCGATCGGATCTTCGAGCGTGAGGATGTGGCCGGGGCTCGATTCGTTGATCGCGTCGATCATCGCCGCGAGCGTCGTCGACTTTCCGCTGCCGGTCGGACCGGTGACGAGCACGAGCCCGCGCTCCGCCTCGCAGAAGGTCTCGAGCACCGGCGGGAGCTTCAGATCGGCGAGCTTCGGGATCTGCTGCGGGATGTGCCGGAACACCGCGCCCTCGCCGCGGTTCTGGAAGAAGGCGTTCACGCGGAAGCGGTGCTCGGTTCCGAGCGTGTACGCGAAGTCGACCTCCAGCTTCTCCTGGAACGTCCGTCGCTGGGCGTCGTTCATCACGTCGAAGACGAGGCGGTGCGCCTCGTCGTCGGTGAGCGCCGGGGTGTCGATGGGGACGAGGTCGCCGCGAATGCGGACGCGCGGGCGTTCGCCTGCGCTCACGTGCAGGTCGGAGCCGCCCATTTCTGCGGTGAACCGCAGGAGATCGGAGATGGCCACCATGGTCGTGCTCACTCGGGGAGGCTGTCGCAGAGCCCGCCCTCGAGGGGCTCGTCGGAGGGCGAGGCCGCCGGCGCGGGCGGCGGCGGGGCGCTGGCGTCGTCGCCGTGGGAGCGCGACTTGGCCGTGACGCCCGAGGCGATGCGCGTCGGACGCGAGACGCGCCGGACGGGCGGGGCGGCCCGTCGCGCGCAGATCGGGCAGCAGAGGACGCCCCCGGAGTTCGACGCCCAGCCGAGCTCGGCGACCCTCGCGCGCGCCACGCTCTCGTCGCCGGGCACGATGGGGGAGTGACGGAAGCAGGAGGCGCACACCGCCTGATGGGCGAGGGGGCTCATGCTGACGCGGACCAGCGAGGGATCGGTGAGCGCAGCGGGATCCGGCGCGCCGGCGCGCGCGGCTCGGCCATGGTCGTTCATGTTCGTCTCAACGGCGCGAGCAGGGGCGGATTAAGGCCGAACGCACGTCGCCCGGCACGCGGGCGAGAACGGCCGGGGTGCAGGCGATTTCAGGCTCAATTCCTCCGCCGTCCGGCCGTTGATGCGTCCGGAGGTCATTCCGATGGGTGAAGCCGCACGAAAACTGGAGTCCGACGAGCTCGACGATCTGGTCCTGCCGCGCACGAGCGCGCACGTCGCCATCGACGCGTTCTCGGAGCACAACTTCTGGGCGGGGTTCTCGAAGAACGTCGTGGACGGCGGCGTGTTCATCGCGACGCACCAGGAGCTGCCGATCGGCGCGCTCGTCGTCGTCCTCCTGCAGCTGCCGAGCGACGAGGAGCCGACCGCGATCCTCGCCGACGTCTGCTGGACGCGTCCCTACAGCCAGGACCTCGACGTGCCGCCGGGCATCGGCGTGAAGTTCATCGCGCTCGACCGAGCCACCCAGGCGAAGATCCGCTGGTTCCAGGGACGCGTGCGCGAGCCGATCTTCTACGAGGAGTGAGGCGCGCCGCCTACCAGCCTACCAGCGCAGCGAGCTCGCGAGCGCGTCGCTCCCGGGGCGCCCGAGGAGGTAGCCCTGCAGGTAGTCGCAGCCGATGGCCACGCACCGTCCGAGCTCGCCCTGGGACTCGATGCCCTCGGCCACGACCCGCATCGACAGCTCGCGCGAGAGGCGCACGATGCTCTCGACGATGCGGCAACGCACCGGAGAGACGTCGATGTTCCGCACGAGCGACATGTCGAGCTTCACCACGTCCGGCTCGAGCGTCGCGAAGCTCGTGAGACCGGCGTAGCCGGCGCCGAGATCGTCGACGGCGAGCTCGAACCCGAGCGCGCGGAGCGCCGTCGTGCGCGAGCGGACGTCCTGGACGCTCTCGAGGGCGGCGCGCTCGGTGATCTCGCAGACCACGCGCGACGCCATCTTGGAGAGCGGCGCGTTGCGATCGTAGAGGTCGGGATCGACGAGATCGCGCGGATGGAGGTTGATGAACAGCTTCGCCGTCGCGTCCGGCGGACGGAACGACTCCGCCGCGACGGCGCGCACGCGGCGCGAGAAGTCGTGGAGGCGTCCGAGACGCTCGGCCGCCTCGATGAAGGCGCCCGGATGCGGCATCGTCGGCTCCGTCGTGCGCGCGAGCGCTTCGTACGCGATCGTCCGGTGGGAGCGCGCGTCGACGATCGGCTGGAACGCCAGCCACAGACCGTCGAGCGCGCGGGTGAAGCACGCCTCGAGCCCGGCGCGGTCGCCTGCGAGCGGGCTGCCGGTCCCCGTCGAGTCGGCGAGCTCGCGCTTCGCGCGCGCGATCTGCACCAGCTTCGACGCGCGATCGAGCGCCTCCTCGAGCTTCGTCCCCTCGAACGGCTTGGCGATGTACGTCAGCGCGCCGAGGTCGATCGCGGCGATCGCCGTCTCCACGCTCGGCGCGCCGGTCATCACGATGACGGGCACGTCGAGATCGTACGCGCGGACGACCCGCAGGAGATCGATCCCCGACATGCGCGGGAGCTGGATGTCCGTCAGCACGACGTCGAACTTCTCGCGCACGAGCAGCTCGGCCGCGGTCGCACCGTCGGCGACCGCCGTGACGTCGAACCGACTCTGCAGGCGGCGCGTCAGCGCGCTCGCGAGATGAACGTCGTCCTCGACGAGGAGCAGCCGATGGGTCGGCGGCGGCTCGCTCGGTTTTCGCGGAACGACGGCTTCGAGCTTCCTCGTCGGGTGCACCTCCTCGTTTTAGCCGATTCCACCGGGTTTGGCTTAAGCGGCGCGAGCGGTCCGCCGTTCGCCACGGATGAGCAGGAGGACGCCCATGAGACGATTCGAGGAGATCGCCGTCGCGACGCTGCTGGCCCTCGCGTGCGGTGCGTGCGCCGCCGAGGCCGGTCCCGCCGCGGCCCTGGAGCCGAGCGCCGTTCCGCTCTTCGCCGCGGAGGGCGAGGCGTCCTCCGGGAGCGAGGACGACGGCTCGAGCATCGCCCGCGCGCGGGCCGTGCCCGCCGGCGAAGAGGCGAGCGTTCCCGGCGACATGCGGGGGGATCGCTTCTTCGCCGTCGCCGTGCCGGCCGGGAGCGACGGCGTCCTCACGCTCGAGGCGGAGGCGGCGCCCGGCGCGGCCGCTCCGGCGATCACCGTCCTCGACGCCTCGGGCCGGGCGGTCGACGGCTTCTTCTCCGAGCCGCCCGGGGGCGCGCGTCGCGCGACGTCCATCGCCGCGAGCGGCGGCCGGACGTATTTCGTTCAGGCGCGCGGGGGCTCGGCGTTCACGCTCCGCACGCGCTTCGTGGCGGTCGCCGATGCCTTCGAGCCGAACGACGACGTCGCGTCCGCGCGACCCGTCGCGTCCGGCGAGACGATCGACCTGCGCCTCTTCGCCGGGCACGACACGAACGCGGGTGTGGACGTCGACTTCTTCCGCGTCGTGCTGGCCGGCGAGGGGACGGTGCGCATCCAGATCGGCGGCGGCGGCGGAGCGCAGGCGTTCACCGCGAAGATCCTCGCCGAGGGCGTGCTGCCGCTCGGCGAGGCGAGCACGCCCGCCGGCGCCGATCTCGACGCGACGTTCGCGCTGCCGCCGGGCGCCCGTGACGTGGTCGTGGCGCTCACGGGCCCGAGCTCCACGCGCGCGAGCAAGGCGACGTTCAGCGTCTACTAGGAAGCTTGATGCTCAGCGATCTCGACGGTGACTCCCAGGTCGCGCAGACGTCGAACGAGCCGGCCGACG
>JBDHVD010000613.1:0-4650 GCA_039809525.1 Labilithrix sp.
GGTTCTGCCAGCCGTACCAGATCTTCTCGGTGTGCACGCGCCGCGTGGTCACCGGCACGGGGGCCGGGGCCGGGGCCGGGGCGGGCGCGGGCGCGGGTTGCGGCTGGACCTGCGGCGCCGGTCCGGGCGGAGCGACGGGCACGACCGGCGGCGGCGCGGGCGGCGGCGTCGCGGGCCTGGGCTTCGGGCATCCGTACTCGCAGCGCACGAACGTCTCGTGGATCGAGCGCGCGTTCACCAGCTTGCCCTGGACCGCGGCGACGCACGCGACGCTCTCGTAGCCACCGGCCTCCACCTTCGTGGTCATCGGCTTGCCGTCCGCGTCGAAGCGGATGACGATCTGCGGGGTGACGTGCTTGCCGCCCGCCGCGTCGAGGCACGTGCGGAGCTCCTTCAGCAGCGGATCGAGCTGCTTCTCGAGCTTGTCGCGATCCTCGGTCGGGACGTAGTAGCCGCTCTCGCCACCGCACGAGGTCACGGGCGCGGTGCACGTGCCCTGCGCGTGCGCCCCGGGCGAGAGAAAGAAGGCGCCGGCAAGGAACGCACTGGCGGCGATACGCCTCATCGCCCCGTCGTATCACGAGATCGGGTCCGTTCGTGGGAGGGGTGGGGGGTGGGGGCCTCGTGCCGGGCTGTTTCACTCGTTCAATTGAACTGGTGAAACAACGCGCGCGAGGGTCCGCCCGCCCGCCGCGGACGCGGGTCAGAGCAGGCGCCGCGCCTTCACCTCGAGGTAGCGCTTCACGAGGAGCGGCGTGATCTCGTCGGGCCGCGCGTCGAGGACGAGCGCGCCGGCGTTCTTCAGCGTACGCACGACGCCGTCGCGCCAGGCGATGGTCTCGCCCGCCGCGGCGCGGACGAGGAGGTCCTGCTCACCGGTGACGGGCGCGATCGCGAGCTTCTCCACCTCCGGATCGCGCATCAGCACGCAGAGCGGGAGATGCCGCGGCATCAGCGAGCGCACGGCGGCGGCGAGATCACGCGCGGCGCGCGGATCGAGGAGGTTGGTGAACAGGATGAAGAGCGAGCGGACCTTCACCTGCGTCTTCAGGAAGACCATCGCCGCGCGGTAGTCGGTGGCGGCGAGGCTCGCGTCGAGGGCGTAGGCGGCGCGGGTGAGCTTGCGCCCTCCGGAGCGACCGCCGCTCGGGCGGAGGAAGCTCCGCGGCTTGTCGTCGAACGTCAGGAGCCCCGCGCGGTCGCCGCCTCGCAGCGCGACGTCCGCGGTGAGCAGCGCGGCGGCGAGCGCATGATCGATGCTGCCGATGCGGCCCTTGTCCGAAGGGGCCTCGCCGCGCATCGCGCGACCGACGTCGATCGCGAAGACGACGTTCTGGTTCGACTCCGCCTGGTACTGCCGGACGACGAGATCGTCGCGCCGCGCCGAGGCGCGCCAGTCGACGTGGCGGATCTCGTCGCCGCGGGTGTACGGGCGGAGACGCTCGAACTCGGTGTCGCCGCCGCGCACGCGGAGCGATCCGAGGCGCGCGTCCTCGCGGCCCTGCCGGCGGAGCATCTCGAGCGCGCGGGCGGCGTGCACGTCGGGGTAGACCTCGACATCCTGCGGGAGCTCGATGCGCTCCTGGCGCTCGAGGATCCCGAGCGGCAGCTGGTAGCGCACGGTGATCGCCTGGAGGTGGCGCTTGCCGCGTCGCGTGGGGGTGATCTCGTAGCGGAGCTGCACCGTCCCCCGCGGCGCGATCTCGAACGTGCCGGGGAGGCCGGTCGTGGTCGCCTCCTCGATCGGGTCGTCCATCACGGTCCCGCGCAGGGTGCGATCGCTGCGGTTGTGGAGGGTGACGGTGACCACGTTCGCGCGGCCGACGGAGAAGATCTGCGCCGCGCGCCGCTCGGCCTCGATGCGCTTGCCCCGGCCGAGGGCGGCGTCGGCTCCGCACGCGAGCGCGAGCGCGCCGTCGAGCGCGATCCACGCGGCGTCGACCCCCGGAACGAAGCCAGCGGCGACGGCGACGCCCGCGGCGAGGAACGCGAGGACGACGAAGCGCTTCGTCGGGACCATCACGCGGTCGGTGCGGCGTGCGGTGCGGGCGCGGCGGGTGCGGCCGGCGCGGCGGGTCGCGGCACCGGCGCGGCGCGGAGGATGTCGTCGATCCGCTCGTCGGCGGTGATGCCCTGGAGCTCCGCATCGGGGTGGAGCATCACGCGATGGCGGAGGACGGGCTTGGCCACCGGCTTGACGTCGTCGGGCGTGACGAAGTCGCGACCCTCGCTGGCGGCGACGACCTGCGCCGCCTTCATCATCGCGATCGACGCGCGCGGCGAGGCGCCGAGCTCGATCGCCCGGTCCTCGCGCGTACGGCGCGCGAGATCGACGATGTAGCCGACGACCGCGTCGTCGACCCGGATCCGGTGCGCGTGCGCCTGCATCGCCACCATCTCCTCCGGCGTCGTCACCGGCGAGAGCGCGGAGAGATCGGTCGGGTCGAAGCCGGTCGCATGGTTCATCACGATGCGCTGCTCGACCTCGCGCGGGGGATCGCTCACCGTCAGCTTCATGAGGAAGCGATCGAGCTGCGCCTCGGGGAGCGGATAGGTGCCCTGCGACTCGACCGGGTTCTGCGTCGCCACGACGATGAACGGCGCGGGGAGGGGACGCGAGGTGCCGTCGACGGTGACCTGGTGGTCCTGCATCGCCTCGAGCAGCGCGGACTGCGTCTTCGCCGGCGCGCGGTTGATCTCGTCGGCGAGCATGAGCTGGCAGAAGATCGGACCCTGCACGAAGTTGAACGTGCCTCGCCCGGTCTCGCTCAGGCGTTCGAAGATCGTCGAGCCGGTGACGTCGCTCGGCATGAGGTCCGGCGTGAACTGAATGCGCTTGAAGCTCGTGCCCGACACGCGCGCGAAGGAGCGCGCCACGAGCGTCTTGCCGAGCCCGGGGGCGCCCTCGATGAGGACGTGACCGCCCGCGATCGCGGTGACGAGCAGACCGAAGACGAGCTCCTCCTGCCCCACCACCACCCTCGCCATCTGCGCGCGGATGCGGTCGAACGTCCCCTGGAATTGCTCGGGCGTCATACGCCTGCCGACGCTAACAAATGCTAGGGTGCCGCGCGATGGAGAAGGTGCGCACGCTCATCGTCGGAGCCGGCATCACCGGGCTCGCGACCGCGGCCGCGTTGTCCGAGAAGGGTGACGGCGACTACCTGATCCTCGAGGGCGACTCCGAGATCGGCGGCTACTGCAAGACGATCACGAAGGAAGGGTTCGTCTGGGACTACTCGGGGCACTTCTTCCACTTCAAGCACCCGGAGATCGAGCAGTGGCTGCGCGATCGGATGACCGGGCAGCGCATCCGCAAGGTCGAGAAGAAGTCGTTCATCGACTACCGCGGCGCGTACGTCGACTTCCCGTTCCAGAAGAACATCCACCAGCTGCCGCAGCAGGACTTCATCGACTGCCTCTACGACCTCTACTTCCGCAGCGACCAGCCCGCGGCGGGCGGAGACGAGAGCTTCGAGGCGATGCTCTACGCGCGCTTCGGGCGGTCGATCGCCGAGAAGTTCCTCATCCCGTACAACGAGAAGCTGTACGCGACCGATCTCGGCACGCTCGACAAGGACGCGATGGGACGCTTCTTCCCCCACGCCGACCTGACCGACATCATCCGCAACATGAAGGTCGCGAACAACGCGTCGTACAACGCGACCTTCACCTATCCCGAGGGCGGCGCGATCGAGTACGTGAAGGCGATCGCCAGCGCGGTGCGTCCCGACGCGATCGCGTTCTCGGAGCCGCTCGTCGAGATCGATCTCGCGGCGAAGGTCGCGAGGACGCCGAAGCGCGCGATCGGCTTCGAGCGCCTCGTGTCGTCGGCGCCGTTCAACCGGCTGCTCGCGCATGCGCGCGTCCCCCACGAGCCGACGGACTACTCGTGGAACAAGGTGCTCGTCTTCAACCTCGGCTTCGACAAGAAGGGGAAGAAGGACGTGCACTGGGTCTACTACCCCGACCGCGAGGTCGTCTTCTACCGCGTCGGCTTCTACGACAACATCTTCGACACCGATCGGCTGAGCATCTACGTCGAGATCGGCTTCAACAAGGACGCGACCATCGACGTGCCCGCGATGCGCGATCGCGTCCTGCACGATCTGGCGAAGACGAAGGTGATCACCGATCACCGCCTCGTCGCGGAGCACTCGGTGGTGATGGACCCGGCGTACGTCCACATCACGCGCCGCTCGATGGCGGAGCACGCGCGCATCAAGAAGGAGCTCGCCGAGCGCGGCGTGCATCCGGCGGGGCGCTACGGCGGCTGGACCTACTGCTCGATCGAGGACAACATCGTCGAGGCGCGCGCGCTGGTCGAGAGCTTCCGCGTGTGACGTTCCTAGTGCGCGCGTGACGCGAACAGGCGCGTGACGATCGGCGCGTAGAAGCCCCAGAAGAAGCCGTCGGTGCCGACGTCGCCCCCACCGCATCCGGCGGTGCGCGTGCGGTACTCGACGAGACCGAAGCGCTCGGGATCGCCGAGCTCGATCGTGGTGTCCACGAAGTCGCCGGCGAAGTAGTAGGCGGTCTTCCGCTTCACGAACGCGGGGAAGCGCGCGGGCAGCCCGTGCCGGCGCAGCCGCTCGGCGCCGCCCTCGGTCACGTCGACGACGTGCTCGTAGAGCACCTCGCCGTCGGTCG
>JBDHVD010000614.1:0-4641 GCA_039809525.1 Labilithrix sp.
CCGGAGCGAGCGGCGTCGCGATCGGCTTCACGCGGGCGAGCGCACCGAACGCGGCGATCGCGCCGACCACCACCAGGCCGCCGAGGACGAGCGCGACACGGCTCGTCTTCCGCGCGGGCTCGCGCGACACGCGCCGGCGGACGCGCGAGCTCTCCTGGGTGAGCGGGAACGGGACGTCCTCGTCGCTCGCGAGGCCGTCGGCCGGACGCGCCGACGAGGCGCCGAGCACGCGCGCGATCGCCGCGACGCGCTTGGCGCCGTCCTCGCGCGCGAAGGGCTCGAGCGCGGCGGCGAGCTGCGCGACGTCGGCGTAGCGCTCGCTCGGATCGACGCGCAGGCACTGGAGGACCACCTCGTCGAGCCCCGCGGGCACCTCGGCGCGCAGCGACGACGGCGCCGGCGGCGGGCCCTTCATCGCCTGCGCGTACAGCTCGAGGAAGGACCCGCCGTCGTACGGGGGATGGCCGACGAGCAGCTCGTAGAGGCACGCGCCGAGCCCCCAGATGTCCGAGCGGGCGTCGGCCTTGGTCGCCGACTCCATCGTCTCGGGGGACATGTACCGGGGCGATCCCATGATCGCCTCCGGATGGGTCAGCCCCGCGGCGTCCTTCTCCGAGAGCGGCACGTCGATGCGCGAGATGCCGAAGTCGATCAGCTTCACGCACGGCAGGCCGTCGGCGCCGCGCGTGAGGAAGAGGTTGGCGGGCTTGAGGTCGCGATGGACGATCCCGCGGCCGTGCACCTCGGCGAGCGCCTCGCACGCTTGCAGGGCCCAGTCGACGGCGTCCTCGACCGGAGGCAGCGGCCCGAGCTCGAGCAGCTCGCCGAGGTCCTTGCCGTCGAGGAACTCCATCACCATGTACGGCGCGCCGTCGGCCATCGTTCCGACGTCGAAGACGCGCGCGACGTGGGCGCCCTTCAGCGACGTCGCCGCGCGCGCCTCGCGGATGAAGCGCGCCGCGACGCCCGGCACTGCGCGCACCTGCGGCGAGACGATCTTCAACGCGACCGGCTGCTCGAGGACGACGTGCATCGCGCGGTAGACGGTCGCCATGCCGCCTCCGCCGAGAAAGGCTTCGATGCGGTATCGCCCGTCCACGACCTCCCCCGGCTGGAGGAGCTGCGGCTGGTGCGTCGCGGTGGAAGGGTCGACCTGCGGCTCGGACATGGAGAACCGATGCCCTCGCACGATGCGAAGTTCGATCCAGTCGAGTTCGAGCTGCGAAACGAGCGCAGGACCGCGCAGAAACGCTGGTCGAGGTCAGTCGTGCCGCATGGTCGGCCACAGGACCGCCACAGCGCGCGAGGGCTCCTCAGATCGCGGCGCGGATGGCGCGAGCGCTCACGGCTTGTGGGTCACGACGATGTGGCCGTGGCTCTTGTTGTCCGGGTAGCCGTAGCGGAAGGAGATCGGCTGGGCGCCCTTGAACAGATTGTGGAACGCCGTCGCATCCGCGTTGTTCACCGTCCCGAACGGCTCGGGCCACTCGTACTGCCCGTACACGTCCTGCACGAAGCCGTACTTCTTCGCGACGCGCGGGGGCACCCCGGTGGTGTCCGAGATCATCCAGTCGGTGTGCGTCATGAGATAGTCGCGGATGACGGAGAAGTTCGCGTCGTCCCAGAGCAGGTGGCTCGCGGCCTTCGTCATCGTCGACACCTTGCCCTTCGCCTCGAGGTGCTTGAGGAGGGCAGGGTTCTTCTTCAGATTGCCGTCGGACAGATCGAACGCCACGTGGCGGAGGACGCGGACCTTCGTGTCGCCCGGCTTCTTGAAGCGGATCTCCGCGTTCGAGAACGGACCCGCGCGCCCCGGCGTCTTCTCGCCCTTCGCGATGTCCTCGTCGGTCAAGAACCTCAGCGAGCCGTCGGGGTTGAACGAGAAGTAGCGGAGGGTGACCGGCTCGTAGCCGTGGATGACGAGGGCGGCCATCGTGAACGCGATCTCGCCCGGGACGGCGGCGCGCGTCTCGATGTCCATGTTGATCGTCCGGCTGTGCGCCTTGAGGAACAGCTTGCCGAGGTGGTCGCGGAGCGTCTCGAGCTCCTTGCCGAGGCGCTTGTTGTCGACCTTGTCGATGCCGCGGATGTCCCCGGCGATCTCGAGCGAGATGGTCGTCAGCTCGGTCGCGTCGGGATAGGTGGCGAGCGCGCTCACGAGATCGCCGCCGCCGAACGGGTAGACGACCGTCGCCGGTACGTTCGCCGGTCGGAGCTTCGCGATGAACGGGACGGCGACCTCGAGCCACTCCTTCTTGTACTCGGCGTACCCGCTCGTCAGCATCGCGCAGTGCTGGTCGACGAGCTTCTTGTCGATCTGCGGAGGGATCCACGCGTCGTCGCCCCCGCACCCGGCGACCCGGAACGCCGCCTTGATCTGCTTGGTGAGCTGCGCGCCGGCGAGCGGCGGGTCGGCGGCGGCCACGGCCGCGGCTCCGTCGGCCGCTCCCGCATCGCCCGCGGCGCTCGAGCTCGCCTCCGCGTCGCCCGCGTCGGAGGGCGTCGCCGGCGGGGTCACGCTCGGCGACTTCTGCGGCTGGGCATCCGGAGGAGCGGAGTGACAGGCGGCCAGGACGCAGGTGATCGCGACGACGGCGAGGGCTCTCACGCGGCGAACTTTGCCTCAGAGAGCGGCCGCTTGCCAATTGTCGTCCGCGCGGCGCCGGCGGCAGCGCAGCCGTGAGCGCGACGGCTGAACGGCACCGAGCCGCTCGGCAACGAAGGTGGCATGCGATCGAAGACGGTGAGCGCGTTGCTCGCCCTCGTCACGGCCATCACCGCCGCGCCCGACCCCGCCCGCGCGGAGGGCGCGCCGTCCGACGTCGACCGGACCATCGGGCGGATGCGCGAGACCTCCCGCTCCGTCCGCGAGCTGCTCCGTACGGCGCGGAAGCGCGGGACCAAGCAGCAGGTCGCGTGCGTCGACGAGGCGCTCAGCCGGGTGGACGTCGCGGCGCGGGCCGCCCGCGAGCAGGCGCTCGAGCTCCGGGCGGCCGAGCAGCGCGCGGACGGCGACGGCGCGCACGCGGCCCGCCAGCAGATCGCGCGCCTCGCCGAGGCCGTGCGCCTGGCGTCGGCGGAGGCACGCAAGTGCATGCCCCCGCCCGCGCCTCCGCCGAAGGTGCTGCTCGGGACGGTGGTGAAGGTGTCGGTGGATCCGAGCATCCCGCCGGTGCTCGAGGCGTCGCGCTGATCGACGCGGCTCAGCGGTCGTGCCAGCGGGGCGCGCGGCGCTCGAAGTACGCCTCGATCGCCTCGATGTGATCCGCGCCGCTCCACGTGTCGACGAAGAGCTGGCGCTCGAGCGCCCGATGCTCGGCGCCTCCACCGTGCGCGATCGCCTCGTGCACGAGCCGCTTCATCTCGGCGACCGCGCGCGGCGAGCCCTGCGCGACGTCCGACGCCCACGCGAGGGCGGTCGTCCGGGCGAGCCCGTTCTCCGTCACCTCGTCGACGAGGCCGAGGAGCTTCGCGTCCGCGGCGCCGATCTCGTGACCGGCGTAGAGCAGCCGCGCAGCGGCGCCCGCGGAGACGAGCGAGAGGAGGCGCGGGATCGTCCCCCAGGCGGTGGTCACGCCCATGCGCACCTGCTTGAACGAGATCCGCGCGCGCACGTCGGCCACGCGCATGTCGCACGCGAGCGCGAGCTCCGCGCCGCCGCCGATGGCCGGACCGGGCAGCGCGGCGACGACCGGGATCGGCAGCTCGACGATCGCGCGGCACAGCTGGTGGCCGGCGTCGGTCAGGCGCTCGGCATCCTGCGGGGTGCTCTTGTCGCGCAGCTCGCGGAGATCGCCGCCCGACACGAACATGTGCCCGGCCCCGGTGAGCACCGCGGCGCGGATCGACGGATCGCTCTTCGCGTCCTGCACCGCGTCGGTCAGCTCGGCCATCGTGGCGTGGTCGAGCGCGTTCTTGGTCTCTGCGCGGTCGACCGTCCAGACGACGACCGCTCCCTGCCTCTCGATGCGCAGCATGCTCAGCTTCCGGCGCGTACGCGGCGGACGACGGAGGCGCGCGTCACCGTCCGCTCGACGTCGTGGCGGACGCGGGTGCTGCGCTGCTCGGCCTCGACGACCGCGTCGCGGTCGCGCGCCTTCCGCTTCTTGCGGCGTCCGAGGAACTTCTCGGCGTGGGCGATGATCGCGCCGGCAACGTCGACGCCGCTCGTGCGCTCGATGCCCTCGAGCCCGGGCGAGCTGTTGATCTCGAGGATCTTCGGACCCTCGCGACCCTGGAGCATGTCGACGCCGGCGACCTCGAGGCCCATGACCTTCGCCGCGGCGATCGCCGCCAGGCGATAGGCCTTCGGCAGCTCGACGCGCACGCCGAGCCCGCCGCGATGGAGGTTCGAGCGGAACTCGCCCTTCTTCGCCTGGCGCCGCATCGCGGCGACGACGCGGCCGCCGACCACGATCGCGCGGTAGTCGCGGCCCTTCGACTCGGCGATGTACTCCTGCAGGATGATGTCCTGACCCATCGCCCAGAGCGTCTCGAGCAGCGAGGTCGCCGCCTGAGGCGTGTCCGCGATCATCGTGCCGATGCCCTGCGTGCCCTGGTGCAGCTTCACGATCGCGGGCGTGCCGCCGATGAACTCGAGCGCCGCGTCGACCGAGTCGGGCGTGCGCGCGCAGACCGTCT
>JBDHVD010000615.1:0-4610 GCA_039809525.1 Labilithrix sp.
ACGACGGAGCGCGACTCGGAGAAGTGGCTGCTGGTCCCGGTGGCCGGGCCATGGCTCACGCTCCTCCGCCGCGAAGACTGCGGCGACCACGCCTCCGCGCGGTGCGACGTCGAGCCGACCTTCGCGGGGCTGTTCGTCGCGAGCGGCCTCCTCCAGCTCGCCGGCGTGGTGCAGATCGCCGTCGCCTTCGCGAAGCGCGAGCTGCGTGAGGTCGACCGACCGGTCGTCCCCTTCCGCGCCGCGGTGCTTCCCGCAGCCGTGCCCGGCGGCGCGGCGCTCGCAGCTCAGGCGACCTTCTGAACGAAACGAGAGGAAAGCGATGAACGGTGATCGATCCAAGCGCGAGATGACGAACAACCCGGGCAAGGAGGACATCCACGAACAGCGCACGCCGGAGCAGCCGCGCGAAGGCGTCGTGCCGGACAAGGGCAAGGACAAGGACAAGGCCGCGCCGCGCCCGCCGACGCAGACCCAGACCGACACCGATCGCGCGGACTGGGAGGGCATGGGACAGCCGCAGAGCAAGCCGGGGAGCTGACGTGGCGCCCTGGGAGCCGTTCGCGGAGATCGCGTGGGGCCTCCCCGCAGAGGAGCACGCCCCGCGCGCGTTCAAGCCCGCCGTCGACATCTTCGAAGACGACGACGCCGTGCTGGTCCGCGTCGAGCTGCCCGGGGTGCGTCCCGAGGACGTCCAGATCGACGCGAGCGAGCAGATGCTCACGGTGCGCGGGGAGCGCCGGCGCGAGAGCGCGGCGAAGCCCGGGGGCTACCACCGGGTCGAGCGCGCGTTCGGCGCGTTCTCCCGGAGCTTCCGGCTGCCCGACGACGTCGACGGCGCGAGCGTCGCGGCCGTCATGTCCGACGGCGTGCTGACCGTTCGCATCCCGAAACGTGCGCTCCGCCACGCCTCGTGACCGGCGCGCGTGATCAGAGCGTCGGGCGCCGGAGCCGCTGCGAGGGGCGCGTCCCCGTGAGGACGCGCTCGATCTGCCGCGCCAGGACATGCCCCGGACACGGCTTCACGAGGAAGGCGTCGGCGCCGGCGAGCAGCGCGGCCTCGACGTCCTGCCGCGCGGAGAAGGCCGTGAGCACGATGACGGGCACCGAGGACATCGCCGCGCTCGCCCGCCGCGCCTGCGCGAGCTCGAGCCCGTCGCCGTCCGGCAGGCGGCAGTCGAGGACCACGACGTCCGGCTGCTGCCGCCGGGCCGCATCGCGAGCCTCCGCGAGGCTCTTGGCCTGCACGACCTCGAACCCCTCGTGCGCGAGTGTCTTCGAGTAGATGTCCTGCGCATCGACGTTGTCTTCGACCAGGAGAACGACGCGACGCCGCGCGAGGGTTCGAGGCTGCACCGGAGAAAACTTTGCACCTTCCAACGCTCTCGCGCAATTACGCGGTGGATCGCGCGTCGCGGCGTCGCAGCCCGGGCGCTCCGCGCCGCATTGACGGACGCGTCCCGGCGGGCACGATACGGGCGGCGAGGAGGAAGCCACCCGCGTGTCGTCGATGCCCCCATCGTGCCACTCACGCTCGCCGCGCTCGGTCCTCGTCATCGACGGCGACGCGGATGCGCGCGCGCTGCTCGCGTGGATGCTGGAGCGTCGCGGACACACGGTCGCTTCGACGAGCAGCGCGGGGCAGGGCCTCGAGCTCCTGCAAGACAAGACGTTCGACGCGGTGCTGACGGACGAGAACCTGCCGGGCATGAGCGGCAGCGCGATGCTCCGCGAGGCGTTCGCGGAGAAGCTCCTGACGCCCGAGCGGACGATGATGTGCACCGCGCACCCGTTCGTGCGGCCCGCCGAGGGCGTGCGTCTGATGCTCAAGCCGCTCGACATGACGGCGGTCGCGCAGTTCGTCGAGACGCGCAGCGCGGCCTTGCCGCGCGAGCTCGTCGAGCTCGTGCTCTACGTCGCGGGCGACTCGGCGCCCTCCGCGCGGGCGTGCGCGAACCTCCGGCGGATGATCGCCGCGCGGCGCTGGCCGGCGCGCCTCCACGTGCGCGACGTCGCCGCCGACCCGGCCATCGCCGACGCCGCGGGCATCGCCCGGACGCCCGTCCTCGTCCGCACGCGGCCGACGCCTCGGGTGAAGCTCGTCGGCGACCTGCGGGACGAGGACGCGGTCGCGGAGCTGTTCTCGCGCGATCCGTTCGCCGGCCGGGCGCCGGCACGCTGACGTCAGATCGCGCGCGCCGCGTAGACGTCGAGCGCGGTCACCGCCGCGACGTTCGCCGCTGCGAACGCGGCCTTCTTCTTGTCCCGCGCGGTCGCGAGCGTCGCGAGGTCGAGCGCATCGCCCGCGACGCGCGCCCAGAGCCATCCCCTCGGCCGGCGGCTCGCGAGCACACCGATGCCCTTCACGATCTCCCGGATGCCGTAGAGGCGGACGATGCCGGTGCGACGGCCCATGCCGATCCCGCGCGCCAGGCGGCGCGTCGCGAGGAGCTCCGCGGCTCCGAGACCGATCGAGAACCATCCGAGGAAACGGGCGAGCTTCTTGACGTTCATGAGCTTGTCTCCTGTTCAAGCGGGGGCCGCTTCGGACACGGCGTACGGACGTTGGAAAGGAAGGAAACCGATGCCCATCGCGAGGCCGAAGAGCAGGTGCTCGAACAGCGCGAGCCCGATCGGCATCGACGCCGTCACCTCTCCCCAGCCCATCAGGCGGAGCACCACGAAGTGCATCCCGAACCACACGACGAGGCCCCAGGCGAACGCGGCGGCGAGCGTCGCGACGCGGGGCAGGCCGTAGGCGAACACGCCGAACACGGCGCCCCACAGCATCGCGATCGCGAAGTGGTTCGAGATGCCGATGAGCACGGGGAAGAGCTCGAACCCCGGCGCGAAGACGTGCGTGCCGTAGAGGGGCAGCGCCGCCGTCTTCAGGACGGGCCACGCGTCCGCGCCCTCGATGAGGGCATGCGCGAGCGCGAACACCGTCAGCGCGAGCCCGCCGGCGATCCCGCCGATCGCGCCTCCGAGCACGCAGCGCTCGCCTTCGTTCGGATTCCGGATCATCGCCAAACCTCCGTGTCGTTCGGTCTCTCGTCCTCTTCCGGAGCATCGCGTGTGCCGGATGAGCGAGCGCGAGCGCTCGAGGTGGCACGTGCACTGCACCGCTCGCTCGCGGAGGAAGCGCATGCACACGCCGCAGGCTCGCTGGCAGGTTCGGAGCATCGACGAGGAGTCGCGGTCGTTCGTCGAGCACGTCGCGGACGAGCTGGACTGCGAGCTCGACGAGGCCGAGCGCCTCGCCGTCGCGGTCATCACCACGCTCGAAGAGCGCCTGCCGCTCGACGATCTGCCCGAGCTCGAGGCCGAGCTCCCGCGACGGCTGCGCGAGCTCGTGCACGCGTCCGATCGCATCCTCGATCTGCCCGGCCTCGAGGGCGCGGCGTTCGTCGGACGCGTCGCCCACAAGCTCCGGATGACCGACGACGACGCGGCGCGCGCGGTCGACGCCGTGTTCGCGGCGCTGCGCGGGCACCTCTCGCCGCGGGAGGTCCGGCGCGTCCACCTGCGCCTCTGATCTCGCGGCCGTCACGCCGCCGCCGCGGGCTGGCGCCGTGGCGCGAGGCCTTGTACAAACTCGATGCATGAAGCCGCGCGTGCACGATGCCGGACCGTTCCGCATCCACGTGGTCTCGCAGATGACGGGCGTGCCCGAGCCGACGCTCCGCGCGTGGGAGCGACGCTACGGGGTGCCCCGTCCCGCGCGGACGGACGCCGGATACCGGCTGTACGGCGAAGAAGAGGTCGCCGCGGTGATGCGCATGCGCGACCTCTGCAGCGGCGGGATGTCCGCCGCGGAGGCGGCGCAGCGCGTGAGCGCGGGGTCGTCGCAGGCGCGCCCTTCCGCGAGCCCCGCCGATGCGTTCGCCGCCGCAGCCCAGGCGATCGTCGAGGCGACGGCGCGTTTCGACGACCGCGCGCTCGACGAGGCGCTCGCGTCGCTGACGCTCCTCGGGCCACCACGCGAGGCCGCCGAGCGCGCGCTCGTGCCCGCGCTCCACAAGATCGGCGAGCTCTGGGAGGAAGGGACGATGTCCGTCGCGCACGAGCACTTCGCCTCGCAGCGCATCGGCGGGCACCTCCGCACGCTCCTTCGCCTGCGTGCGCCCGGCCCCGGGCGGCGCCCTCGCGTGATCGTCGCGGCCTGGGCGGACGACGAGCACGACGTCGCGACGCTCGTCGTCGCGCTCGCCGCCACCGACTTCGCCGAGCCCGTCGTGCTCGGCGCGCGCCCCCCGCCGGTGGCGATCGCCGCCGCCATCCGCGCGGTCGCGCCCGACGCGGTGATGCTCTCGGTCACGATCCCACCGCCGCGCGATCGCGGCCGGACGCTGGTCGACGCGTACGCCGACGCGTGCGGCGACGTCCCGTGGATCGTCGGCGGCGCGGGGAGCGCGCCGATCGCCGAGCGCGTCGCCGAGCGTGGCGGCACCGCCGTGGGCGTCGACCTCGCCGCGGGCGTCCGCGCGCTCGCCGGGTTCGCGCGCCGGACCAAGCGCACCGCCGGCTGACGCGCGCGCCCGCCGGTTCGAAGAGACCTTGCACAAGCCGGCGCCTGGTGCATAGTGCTTGTTCAATGTTTGACCGACGCGACG
>JBDHVD010000616.1:0-4607 GCA_039809525.1 Labilithrix sp.
GGGGCGCTCACCGGGACGGCGCCGTCGACGGCGGGGGCGGGCAACGTGTCGCGCATCGACAGCGGCTTCGCGTCGTCCGGCTCGCCGTCGCGCGGCACGACGCCGCTTCCACGCCCGGCCCCGATCCCCTGCCTGGTCGTTCGACGCTTGGGCTGCCCCATGCCCTCAATTCGGCGCGATTTACGACGTAAGGTCAACGGTCGCCGTTCCGACCATGATCCGACCGCGCGCATGTCCGCGGAACTTCAGCGGTACTGCGTGAGATCGATGGCGTACTTCTTCAGCCACCGGTGCACCTGCATCCGCTCTTTTCCGAGCTCCCTACCGACCGCCGCGATGTTGCCGCGATGGCGCTCGAGCAAGGCCCGGAGCTCCTCTTCGGTCGGGGCACCCCTCCGCACCGGAGGCGGCACACTGCCGCCGGGCGGCTGCGCCGCGATGCCGCCGGCGGCATGGACGCTCGGCGGGACGTTCGAAGGCGCGGTCACGCGCGGGCGCTCGCCGTAGCCCTTCATGTGCTCGGCGATCGCGTCGGGCAGATGGACGGTGTCGAGCTGCGGCGCGCTCTGCGTGCCGATCAGCGCGACGCCGCGCTTGATGCAGCTCTCGAGCTCCCGGACGTTGAACGGCCAGTCGTAGTGGAGCAGCGCCACGATGAACGAGAACGTGAAGCCGAGGTCCGGCCGGCCGTAACGCTCCGCGAAGCTCCTCGCGAGCAGGTAGATGTCCTCCTTGCGCTCGCGGAGCGGAGGGAGGCGGACGACGTGCTCGTTGAGGCGCGCGAGGAGGTCGCCGCGGAACTTCTCCTCCTTCACGTACTGGTACAGATCGCGATGCGTCGCGCAGACGACGCGGATGTCCACGCGCTCGGGCGTCGTCGCGCCGAGCGGGAAGACCTCGCGCGATTGCAGCACGCGCAGCAGCTTGGCCTGCGCGTCGAGCGGCATGTCGCCGATCTCGTCGAGGAAGAGCGTGCCTCCGTCCGCGAGCTTGATGAGGCCCGGCTTGTCGCGATCGGCGCCGGAGAAGGCGCCACGGCGATAGCCGAAGAGCTCGCTCTCGAGGAGGTTGTGCGGGATGGCCGCGCAGTTGATCGCCTGGAAGCTGCCGCGCCGGCCCGAGAGGCGATGGATGCCGCGCGCGACGACCTCCTTGCCGGTGCCCGTCTCGCCGAGGATGACCGCCGACAGCTCGGTCGGCGCGATGCGCTCGATGTCGGCGGCGATGTGATCGATCTGCGCCCCGCCGACGATCTCGGTGAAGCGCTTCGCCTTGCGCTCGCCCGCCACGTTGCCGTCGATGCGGTAGGCGACGTGCTTCTCCACGCCGGCGTCGATGAACTTGAAGATCGCGTCGCCGACGCGGATCTCGTGGTTCGGCTCGAGCTCGAGCTCGCCGGAGGCCAGGTAGGTGCCGTCGACCATCGTGCCGTTCCGGCTCCCGAGGTCCTGCAGCATCCACTGCTCGTCGTGCAGGTAGAAGCGCGCGTGCTGCCGGCTGACCGCTTGCTCCGGCACGCAGATCAGGTTCGACGGATCCCGGCCGATGGTGAGCTCGGTCGAGACGAACACGTACGCGGGGCTGAGCTGCTCGAAGTTCGGCGCGTAGAGCAGGACGAGGCCTGCGCGCTCCTTCGGCGCCGGCATCGAGTCGCGCGCATCGTCGCCGTAGCTCGACGAGACGCCCGTGCGGTACCTGCTCATCCCGCCCCGAGCTTATCAGGGTATCGCGCCGGATCGATCCCGAGCCGGCCGCAGATCGCCGCCAGGACCTCGTCCGTCCTGGCCTCGAGGTCCGCGAGCGCCCCCGTGTTGTCGATGACGAAGTCCGCCACCTTCGTCTTCTCCGCGAGCGGCATCTGCGCGCGGATCCGCGCGCGCGCCTCGTCGGCCGTCGCGCGGTCGCGTGCACATGCCCGGGCGACCTGCACGTCCTCCGGCGCGGCGACCACCACGAGCGGACGGAACGCGTCGGCGACGCCGTTCTCGACGATCAGCGCGGCCTCGTAGCACGCGAGCGGATGGCCCTCGTCGCGGAGCCGTGCCGCATGCTCGAACGTGAGCGCCGTCACGCGCGGGTGGACGATCGCGTTCAGCACCCGGCGCTTCTCCTCGTCGCCGAACACGATGGCGGCGACCTTCTTGCGATCGAGTGCGCCGTCGGGACCGAGGACCTCCGGACCGAAGGCCTTCACCACCTCGGCGAGCCCCTCGCTGCCGACCGCGACCGCATCGCGCGCGAGGGCGTCGGCGTCGATGACGGGCACCCCGCGCGCACGCAGGCGAGCGGCGACCGCGCTCTTGCCCGATGCGATGCCGCCCGTGAGACCGAAGAGATGCACCGCCGTTTTCTATATCATCCCGCACGTGTCGCGGCCGATCTCGAGGCGCAGGCTGGTGAAGGCGGCGGTCGCGTCGGGGGCGCTCGCGCTCGCCGCCGGCGTCGTCGCGCGCCTGCGCACGTCGGGGTACGCCGCGCCCGTCCGGTTGGTCGGACTGCAACCGTGGCAGTACGTGGTGATCCAGCACCTCGCGCGCCGGGTCTGCGCGGCCGACGCCGCCGGGGTGGTCGGCCCGGACGAGACCGACGTCGCCGGGTTCGTCGACGCGTACGTCGCGAAGATGCCGCCGAAGCTCCGCCGAGACCTCGTCCGCTTCCTCGGCTTCGTCGAGCAGCTCGCGCCGGCGACGATCGGATCGGCCTCGCGCTTCACGCACCTGCCGCCCGCCGATCAGGACCGCGTCCTCGCCGCGCTCGAGGCCAGCGCGAGCGATCTCCTGCGCGGCGGCTTCGACGCGGTGAAGGCGCTGCTCTTCATGGGCTACTACCGCGATCCGCGGACGTGGACGATCCTCGGCTACGGCGGGCCCATGGTGCCGCCGCGCGCGGGCTGAGCGCCGCCGCACTTCGCGCGCAGGTCCGAGACGAGCCGCGACACGTCGGCGTCGGCGCGCCCGCGGTCGGTCACCGCCGCCGCGACCGCCTGCGCCGCGGCGAGCGAGGGGCAGCCGGTCTCGACGCATGCGTGCGCACGCATCACGAGGTCGGGGACGTCCCTGGCCTCGAACGCCTCCATCCCGTCGGCGAGACGGAGCCGCGCGCTCGCGAGCCGATCGAGCGCGTCGGCGAGCGCCGAGGCGTCCGCCTTCAGATCCGCATCGGCGACGACCGTGCCGCGGACCCAGCGCGCGGCCGACTCCGCGCGGTACGCGTCGAGGCGCGGCGCCGGGGCGACGTACGCGCGGGCAGCCTCGGCGTCCGCGGCCTGGACGAGCAGGGCGCGGCACGCGCGGTCGCGCGGCTTCTCGCATCCGGAGAGGACGAGCAGGGCGACGGCCACCACGATGCGACGCACGAGCGTCATGCTACATCACGGGACGATGAGCCGGCCGGCCGACCTCACGCTCGACGCCGACGCGGTCGTCGTGGGGACCGGGGCCGGCGGATCGATCGCGCTCCGCGAGCTCGCCCGCGCGGGCCTCTCGGTCATCGCGTTCGAGGAGGGCCCCGCGCTCCGGCCGGGCGATCTCGATCAGCGCGAGGACCACATGATCCCGATCCTGTTCCAGCAGGGCGGGGGACGCACCACCGAGGACCTCGCCATCCGCGTCCTCGGCGGCCGAGGCGTCGGCGGCAGCACGATCCACAACACGAACCTGTGCAAGCGCACGCCCGAGCCGATCCTCGATCTCTGGGCCCGCGCGTACGGCGTCGAGGGCGCGGGCGTGGCCGAGATGGCGCCCGCGTTCGATGCGATCGAGCGCGATCTCTCGGTCTCGCGCATCCCCGACGACGCGGTGAACGCGAACAACGACGTGCTCCGGCGGGGCGTGAGCGCGCTCGGATGGCGCGGCGGCGTGCTCGCGCACAACCGCGTGGGCTGCGTCCGGAGCGGCTTCTGCGAGCTCGGCTGCTCGTTCGACGCGAAGCAGAACGCGATGAAGGTCGTCGTCCCGCAGGCCGTCTCCGCCGGCGCGAAGGTCTACGCCGACACCGACGTGCGCCGCGTGACGTTCGCGCGCGGCGCGGTCACCGGCGTCGAGGCGGTGACGAAGGACGGCACGCGCGTCCGCGCCCGCGCGCGCGTGGTCGTCCTCGCCGCGAGCGCGATCGGCTCGGCGGCGCTGGCGAAGCGGAGCGGCGTGCCCGATCCGTTCCGCACGCTCGGACGCTGGCTGCGCATGCACCCGGGCGCGGTGGTCGCGGGCACGTTCGACGATCCTATCGACGGCTGGCGCGGGATCCCGCAGTCCTACGAGTGCACCGAGATGCTCTCGTTCGAGGAGGGCGCGGAGAAGCGCACGTGGATCGTCCCCGCGTTCGCGCACCCCGTCGGGACGGCGGCGACGCTGCCGGGCTTCGGCGCGAGCCACATGCGCGCGATGCGCGACTACCGCCGGCTCGCCGTGCTCACCGCGATGCTCCACGACGAGAGCGAGGGCCGGGTCGAGGTCGACGCGGACGGCGATCCGATCATCCGCTACGCGATGATCGAGCGCGATCGCGCGGGGCTCGCCCGCGGCCTCGTCGCGTGCGCGCGGATCCTCTTCGCCGCCGGCGCGCGCGAGGTCACCATCCCCGCGATCCCGCCCGTGCGCCTCCGCTCG
>JBDHVD010000617.1:0-4593 GCA_039809525.1 Labilithrix sp.
ATGATCACCGCACAGAAGAAGGCCGCCGATCGCTGCCTCGACGCGATCAAGGGGCTCGCCGAGCAGCAGCGCCGCGACGCGGCGATCCGCGAGGGCCGCGACCCCGAGGCCGAGCCCGACGTCGCCTCGCGCCCGCCGCTCCGGCCGACGCACCAAGCGAGCCCTTGAAGCCGGACGCGAAGCCCGACGCGCCGAAGCCGTTCTGGCGGTCGGGCACGCTCTTCATCTTCGTCGCGCTCGCGCTCGGCGTGCTCGTCGGCGGCCTGTTCCCGGCGAACGAGCACCCGTGGCTCTTCCAGCTCTTCCAGCTGTTCTCGAAGGGCTTCATCGCGCTCATCAAGGGGATCATCGTCCCGATCCTCGTCTCGACGATCATCGTGGGCATCGCGCAGACGGGCGACCTGAAGGCCGTCGGGCGCATGGGCGGCAAGGCGCTGCTCTATTTCGAGATCGTCACCACCATCGCGCTCTTCCTCGGTCTCGGCATCGCGAACTGGCTCCGGCCCGGGGAGGGGCTGCCGCTCGCGCACGATCCGCATCTCGCGCTCGCGAAGCCGAAGACCGGCTGGGAGATCGCCCTCCACGCGCTCCCGTCGAACCTGATCAAGCACGCGGCCGAGGCGGACATCCTGCCGGTCGTGGTGTTCGCCGCGCTCTTCGGCATCGCGCTCATCCGCGCCGGGGCGAAGGAGGGGCAGCCGGGCAGGCCGGTGCTCGCGTTCTTCGAGGGCACCGCGCAGGTCATGTTCAAGTACACGGACATGATCATGCGCCTCACGCCGCTCGGCGTGTTCGGCGCGATGGCCTCGAACGTGAGCCACATGGCGTCGGGCGCGCCGGACGGGACCGAGGGCTGGCCCGCGGTCTTCTCGCTGCTCAGGCATTACGCGACGCTCGTCGGCAGCCTCTACCTCGCGCTCGCGCTGTTGCTCCTCCTCGTGTTCGTCCCGGTGATGCTGCTCCTGCGCATCCCGGTGCGCGGGTTCTTCCGCATGATCCGCGAGCCGGCCACCATCGCGTTCTCGACCGCGTCGAGCGAGGCGGCGCTCCCGCGCTTGCTCGAGAACGTGGAGAAGTTCGGCGTCCCGCGTCGCGTCGCGAGCTTCGTCATCCCCACGGGCTACTCGTTCAACCTCGACGGCTCGACGCTGTACCTCGTGCTCGCGTCGATGACCATCGCGCAGGCCGCGAACATCCACATGAGCTTCGGCGCGCAGCTCGCGATGGTGTTCACCTTCATGCTCACGTCGAAGGGCGTCGCAGGGGTGCCGCGCGCGACGCTCGTGATCATCGCGGGGACGTGTCACTCGTTCGGACTGCCGGGAGAAGCCGGCGTCGCGATGCTCCTCGCCGTCGACGAGATCATGGACATGGCGCGCTCGGCGCTGAACCTCACCGGCAACGGGCTCGCCGCGTGCGTCATCGCGCGCTGGGAGGGGAATTTCCGCGAGAAGGCGCCTCCCGCCGAAGCCTGACGAGGCATGACGATCGCTGCGGCGCGAGGAGGCGTTGTGCACGGCGAGCGAGCGCTTACCGTCCTGTCATGGCCTTCCCCATCCATGTCCGCTCGCGCATGGACGTCCCCTCGATGGTCGAGGACTACGCGTCGCGCACCATCCAGTCGAGGCTCGCGAAGTTCGGCACGCACGTGCGTCGAGTGAGCGTGCGCTTCGAGGACGTCAACGGTCCGCGGGGCGGCAAGGACACGGTCTGCCGCATCAAGATCATGCTCGACGAGATGGATCCCGTCGTCTTCGAGCACCGCGCGAGGGCGGCGCGTGAAGCGCTCGATCTGGCGACCGACGGCGTCGAGCGCGCCGTGCGCCGCGCGGTGGAGCGCGAGCAGTCACGGGGCAAGCGTGCCGGCGCGGCGCGGCGCGCGAAGGCGAAGGCGAAGGCGAGCGCGAAGACCATCGCGAAGAAGAGCGCCGCGCGGAAGAAGGCGAGCGCCAACCCGCCGCCCGAGGGCGGGAGCCTCATCGGGCGTCGCGTCGGCAGGCGGGAGGACAACCTCCTGGCGGCGGTCGATCGTCCGGAGAAGCGCCGCCGCGATGCGTACGTCGACACGTCCGCGCCCGGGACGAGCGCGACCGATCGTCGGGCCGGCGGCGGATCCACGGCGCGGCGGAACGCGAAGCTGCGGGCCCCCGGCGCGACCCACGCGCTCGAGGACTCGGCCAAGCCGCGCCCCTCGCGCAAGTCGACCCGCAAGAGCGCGAACCGGATGAAGTCCGGAAGCCAGCTCGCACGCCGCGCGAAGCGCGCCGTCCGCTCGCCGAAGGCGCGCGCGCAGAGGGCCCGCGCCCGCGCGACGAGGGCGCGCGCACGTTCGGAGTGATCGCGTGCGATGGCAAGCGCATCACGGCGCGAGCTCTGCCCACTCGCTCGCCGCGTCCACCGAGCGGAGACGTCGTCCGAACGCGCCGAAGCCCATCTCGAGCACCTTCTTGCGCGCCTCCACGCGACTGGTCTTCGTGACCCAGCGGCGTGACGGCTTATCCCCCGTCCCGCCGATGAGGAGGTACTCGCCGCTCTGTTCGTCGCCCGACGTGCGCAAGAGGACGCTGACGATCCCACGGCGCTTCGTCTGCGCCCAGTCGCGCCGGCAGAGCCCGGAGCCGACCGGAGCGTTCATCAGCGACGCCTCGAACCGAAGCGCGTACCACTCGACCTGCTCCTTCGGCGTGCGCTCCGGGAGAGTCGCGTCGATGATCACCCACGGGTAACGATCGCTCAGCTCTTCGGTCGCGAGGATGCCGGTCTTGTAGCTCGTGCTCGAGTCCGGCGGCGAGGGCACGGTCGCCATCAAACAGATGGCGCCGAGCTCGGCCTCGTCGATCGCGCGCAGCGTCTGGCCGTTTCGATGGTCGACCGGCAGGCACTCCTCCGCCGTTCGTGCACCGGCGTCCTTGTCCTCGCCGGCGCGCCTGGGCGTGCAGGCGACGAGCGCGATGGCCACGAGCAGGCGAGCGATTCGCGGGGACCTCATGCGCGCGAAGGTACTACGCCGGCGCGCGGGCGACCCGCGGGCGTGGGCTCGTCGCGATCCAGGCTCTCGTGTAGGTCCGGAGCGATCCGCGAGGAAATCGCCCCGTCGCTCGAGGGCACGTGGATTGCTCGTGCGAGCGGCATGCGGAAATTGGCTTGGGCGGCGCTCCTTCTCGTCGGATGTTCGAGCGCGCAGCCCGCGGGACCGCTCGGCGACGAAGGCTCGAGCGGAGGCGGCACGCCGCGCGCGCCCGATCCGAAGGACGCGGGCTACGACTCGCAGCCGTCGCTCGACTCCGGGCTCGGCGTGCTCTCGTTCTCGCCGGACACCAGCTACTCGGGCTTCGACGGCATGCACGCGTTCAAGGTGCCGATCGCGGTCTACGATGCCGGCGACGATCTGAAGGTCACGGCCACCGACCCGAGCGCCGCGACGATCGCGCCGGTGAAGCTCGCGCAGCCGACCAAGCCCGACGGCACGCACGACAACGGCCGCTACTTCATGATCACGGTGAAGAAGGCGGGCACCATCACGCTCGTCGCCGAGTCGCACGGCAAGAAGGCGCAGGCGACGATCACCGCGACCTCGTATCCGACGGAGCGGTGGACGGCCGGCGAGGCGCGGTACACGAACGCGGGCTCGAACGGCGATCCGCCGTGCACGCAGTGTCATGCGGGCAGCGCCGGGATCGATCACTCGCCGGCGTCGATGGCCTCCGCGACGGACACCGCGCTCGGCACGGTCATCACCACCGGCATCTCCACCGCCGGCTTCCCGATCAAGGAGATGAGCAAGGGCCACCGCTGGGAGGTCAGCGACGAAGAGCGGGACGGGCTCGTGACGTACCTCCGCGGCCTCGAGCCGCGTGGCTTCGAGTGAGCTAGCTCGGGCGTCCCCGGCAAAATCGTCGCTTGCGCGGCGGGCGGGCATCGAGTCTGATCCCCGGCCGCCATGCAGAAGAAGACGATCCGTCGTACCGCCGTCATCGGGGCAGGTGTCATGGGCAGCGGCATCGCCGCCCACTTCGCCAATGCCGGGCTCGAAGTGCTCCTCCTCGACATCGTTCCGCCGGCCTCCACCGGGCTGAAGGATCGGAACGCGTTCGCGAACGGAGGCCTGGAGAAGGCGATCAAGTCGCGCCCCGCCGCGTTCTTCCACAAGGACAACGCGCGGCTGATCAAGACGGGCAACGTCGAGGACGACCTCGACAAGCTGAAGGACGTCGACCTCGTCGTCGAGGCGGTCATCGAGAAGCTCGACGCGAAGATCTCGCTCTTCGAGAAGCTCGAGAAGATCGTCCCCGAGCACTGCATCGTGGCCTCGAACACGTCGGGCCTGCGGATCGCGGAGATGATGAAGGGCCGGAGCGACTCGTTCAAGAAGCGCTTCCTCGTCCTGCACTTCTTCAACCCCGTCCGCTACATGAAGCTCCTCGAGATCGTCGCGGGGCCGGACACCGACAAGGGCATCCTCGATCACTGCGTGCGCTTCGCCGAGGACACGCTCGGCAAGGGCGTCGTCTTCGGCAAGGACACGCCGAACTTCGTCGGCAACCGCATCGGCGCGCACGCCATGATGGCGACCATCCACCAGATGCTCGCCGA
>JBDHVD010000618.1:0-4592 GCA_039809525.1 Labilithrix sp.
GTCGCAGGCCGTGCGCGCCGCGCTCGCGCGGCTCGCGGGCGAGGACGCGCTCGGCCTCTACCCCGATCCGTCCGCGAAGGCGCTCCGCGAGGCGGTCGCGGCGAAGCTCGATCGGTCGCCCGACGAGGTCGTCGCCGGTGCGGGCGCGAGCGAGCTCCTCGCGCGGACGCTCCGCGCGTTCGTGCGTCCGGGCGAGGGCATCGTCGTCGACGTGCCGACGTGGCCGCTCGTCCCCCGCCTGTGCCGGGAGCTGCGGCTCGACGCGAAGCGTGTACCTTACATGCACGATCGCGCGCGGCGCCGCATCGCCCACGATCTCGACCGGGTCCTCGCGGCGATCGATCGGACGACGCGGCTCGTCTACCTGGTCAGCCCGGCGAACCCGCCCGGCGTCGCGATCGACGAGGCGGACTTCGCGCGCTTCCTCGACGCGGTGCCCGGGCACGTGGTCGTGGTGGTCGACGAGGCGTACGTCGACTACGTGACGCGTCCCGAGGCGCTCCGGGCGCATCGCTTCGTGGGGCGCGCCGATCGGCGCCTCGTCGTGCTCCGCAGCTTCTCGAAGCTCCACGCGCTCGCGGGTCTGCGCGTCGGCTACGCGCTCGCGGCGCCGCACCTCGCGGCGGTCCTCGCGCGGAGCGGGCTGCCGTTCGTCGTGAGCCGCGCGGCGGAGGCCGCGGCGATCGCGGCCCTCGCCGACGACGCGCACGCCGCGCACGTCCGCGCATGCGCCACGCGCGATCGCGAGAGCGCCGCCTCCCGCGTCTCCGCCGAGGGCATCGCGACCTATGCGAGCGACGCGCCCTTCTTCCTCGCCGCGACGCCTCGCGATCGCGGCGGCATTCGCTGCTTCGGAGACGAGCTCGAGGTGATCCCATGGATGACGACCGATCGGACCGATACGACCGCGTGACCTCGTGGGCGAGCGCCGGGAGCTGGGACGATGACCCTGCGCCTCCGCCGCCTCCTCCCCCGCCCCCGCCTCCGCCGAAGAAGCGGACGCTCGAGCGCCCGTTCCGCGGCTTCACCTCGCGCGGCCCCGGACGCGCGCTGGTCGCCGGCCGCTTCGATCCGCCCCATCGCGGACACGAGTACGTCATCGAGCTCGCGCGTCGTTCGAGCGAGCACCTCACCATCGCGGTGTTCACGTCCATGCGCGATGCCGTCCCCGGCGCCCTCCGTGCCATGTGGCTCCGCCAGCGCTTCATGGGAGCCGACGTGAACGTCGTCGAGGTGCTCGTGCCCGACGGGGACCTCACGCCCGAGAAGTTCGCGGCGCTCGTCAGCGAGGTCACGAAGACGAAGTTCGAGTGGTTCTTCAGCTCGGAGGCGGACGCCGCGCCCGCCGCGGCGAAGGCGCTCGGCGCGACGTACGTGCCCGTCGATCCGCGGCGCGAGGCGGTGCCGGTCTCCGCGCGCGAGATCCGCGCCGATCCGATGGGCCGCTTCGACGATCTGCTCGCCGTCGCGCGCCCGTGGTTCGTGCGGCGCGTCGCGGTGGTGGGCGCGGAGTCCACCGGCAAGAGCACGCTCTGCCGGCGCCTCGCGGAGATCTACGGCACGGTGCACGTCCCGGAGCAGGCGCGCGCGATCGCCGATGCGCGCGGCGGCGATCTCGACGTCGACGGGCTCGAGCTCGCGGCGAGGAGCCAGGCCGCGGCGGAGGACGCGCTCGCGCTCCAGGCGCGCCGCGTCTTGTTCTGCGACACGGACCTCGAGACCGTGGCGACGTGGAGCGAGAGGATCTACGGCAAGCTCCAGGCGAACCTCCTCGACGTCGCGAGGGAGCGGCCGTACGACCTGACGCTCATCTGCAACGCCGATGTCCCGTTCGTCGGGGCGCCGGAGCGCGATCGGCCGAAGGAGCGCGTCGAGCTCGACGCGGCGATCCGGCGGACGGCGAAGACGCGCACGAACGCCGTCGTGCTCCACGGCTCGTGGGAGAAGCGCCTGCTCGAGGCCCGCAAGGCCGTCGATCAGCTCCTCGCGCGCAAGGACCTCTTATCCGCGCGCGGCGAGGCGATGATCCCGCCGCGCGGGTAGCTCCACCGCGTCGATCGCGCGAACGCCTTCCCCGCGATCTCGCCATGCCAGTCGAGGTACGCGACGTCGCGGGGATCGGGCGCCGGCTGCATCACGAGCTCGAGATGGATGCTCTGTCCGCGCCGGACGCGGACCGGCGTCTCGAGCGGGAGGAACACCTGCCGCCAGACGGTGGGCCGCTTCCCCGGCGCGGTCGAGAGGCGGACGCCGGGCGCGAGCTCCGCGTCGAACCACGCGGCGAAGCCGTGGATCGTCGCGGCGCGCTTCGCGGTGGTCTCGCCTCCGCCGCGGACCCGGCCGTCGAAGGTGCCGCGCGCGAGATCGATGGTGGCGATCGGGAGCGGCGGAGCGACGAGCGCCTCCCGCCCGATCACTGTATTATACATATTGTTCCGCGCGAGCTCCGCGGCCGCGCCCCACGACAGGCCGTGACGGCGCTTCGACCAGACCTCGATCCAGCGGTGATCGGCGGGCGACGTGACCGGCGCGGCGTGGATCGAGACCGCGTGCGGGATCACCGTGCCGGACCGCCGGAGGTGACGCTCGCGGAGATCGACCACCGCCTGCATCATCGTGCCGCCGGCGCCGAGCACGCCGAGGCACTCGCTGACGATCACGTCGACGTCCTCGCGCAGCACCACCTCGCGCGACGGCTTCTCGATCCACGTGACGCCGTCGATCCCGTTCTCCCGGCCGATCGCCTCGCCCACGGCCGCGATGGGGCCGCGCTCGATCGCGTAGACCCGCGACGCGCCGGCGCGGCGCGCGGCGAACGCGAGGACGCCGGTGCCGGCGCCGAGATCGGCGACGACGTCGCCGGGCCGCACCACCTCGGCGATCGCGCGGAGGAACGCGCCGGTGCGCGCGTCGTCGTCGAGGAGGCGGCGATGGTGACCGACGAGATCGGGGAAGCCCGAGGCGAGCGGGAGGAACGCGGTCTTCGCCGGCACGTCGCGCAGCGTACCGGAAACGGCGATAGCATCGGACGCGGTGAACCGCGCCGACGAGCTCCTCGAGGCGTTCGAGCGGACGAGCGGCGTCGTCGGGTCCGGCGATCCGACGGGCGTGCTCCGTCCGCTCGTCGAGGCGTGCGGCTGGGGCACGCGCGCGATCGAGGCGCCGCTCCGCCCGTCCGGCGTCCGGCACGGCGTGCCGTTCGGCATCTCGTTCGTCCTCGGCGCGGGCGCGCCGGAGCTCCGCGTGTTCCTCGAGCCGCAGGACGAGCCGCCGAGCGGGGCGTCGTACTGGCGCGCGAGCGAGCGCGTCCTCGCGTTCGTCGCCGAGCGACCGGGCGCCGATCTCTCGCGGCTCGCGCGCATCCGCGACCTGCGGGCGTTCGCGCGCGCGTGGTTCACCGTCGCCTTCCGTCCGGATTCGCCGCCGGCGTATCGCATCTACCTGTGCCTCGACGGCGACGCCGCCGCCCGCACGCGCACGGTGCGCGAGGCGCTCGAGCGACTCGGGCTCGCGGACGTCCCGCGCGGACCGAAGGACATCCCCACCATCCTGTCGCTCGATCTCCACGCCGCGCCGCGCACGAAGCTCTACGTGCTCGAGCCCGAGCGCCTGCTCGATCACCCCTTCGCACGCGCGATGCCCGGCGGCGATCGGCCGATGGGGTGGCTCGCGTGCCACTTCCTCGGCGGCGCGCCGCGCATCGGCTGGCACTACGGGGCCGCGCGCCACGCGCCCGACGACGACGAGCTCGCGCTGCGGCTCCGGCGGTTCCTCGTGGAGCGCGGGATCGACGACGCGCCTTACGCGCGCGCCCGCGAGCGCCTCGGCTTCCGCCACCACTTCGTCTCGTACCAGGAGATCGGCGGCGCTCCGCGCGTGACCGTGTACCAGCTGCCCGAGGTCAGGCGCGCGTGACGATCGATCTCCTCGATCCCGATCTGCACGCGAGCGGGCGCGCGATCGACGCGCTCGCACGGATGCGCGCAGAGGCGCCGGTCAGCTGGACGCCCGGACGGCGCGGCCCCGGCTACTGGTCGGTGACCGGGCACGCCGAGCTGTGCGCCGCCGCCCGCGACGCGGCGAGCTTCTCGTCGTGGTGGGGGACGCGGCCCGAGGTGCGCCGACCGGAGGGCGCGCCGCGGCCGCTGCACAACCTCGATCCGCCGGCGCACGGCGCGCTCCGGATGGTCGCCGAGCGCACCCTCGTCGCGCTCCCGCGTCCCGAGCCGATCGCCGGGGCGCACGTGCGCGCGTTCGCGGCCGGCGGCGGAGGCGACGCGGTGCGCGCGCTCGCCGAGCCCGTGCCCGCCGCCCTGTTCGCCTCGTGGATGGGCCTGCCGGAGAGCGACGCATCCGCGCTCGCGCGGCGCGTCGTCGAGGTGCACCAGGCCGGCGCCGCGCTGCTCGATTCGATGCGCGACGATCCCGAGCGGCCGGCGCTCGTCGCGCGTGCGCGCGCGGCGACCGAGGCGATCGGCGCGTACTTCCGCGAGGCGATCGCCCGCGCGCGTCAGGGCGCGCTCGCGCTCCTCCGCGACCTCCCGCTCGACGAGGCGGTGATGCTCGCCGCGCTCCTCGTGGAGGCGGGGCTG
>JBDHVD010000619.1:0-4588 GCA_039809525.1 Labilithrix sp.
CTGACCGCCGGGGTTGCCCGAGCCGCCCGGCCCGCCGCGGCCGCCCTGGCCGCCGCGTCCGCCGGCGCCGCCCGCACCGCCGGTCGCATGGAGCGTCACCGGCTGCCCCTCGGGGACGAGGAGGAAGTCCTTGTCGTCTCCCTCGATCGCGATCGCGACGAGGCGATCGTAGAACGGGGTCTTCACGATCGTGGCGTACGCGACGAGGTGCGGTCCGGGCGAGCCGTCCGTGCCCTGCCCGCCGGGCGTGCCGGTGCCGCCGTCGCCACCCGGGCTGCCGGCGGACGTCGAGGATCCGGAGCGACCGTCCTTGCCCGCCTGACCGGGGTTGCCCGCCTCGCCGCCGTGGCCCGGCGCGCCGCCGCCGCCCGTCCCCTTGATGCACGTGTAGTCCGGCTTGTACGAGGTGGTGAACGTGAACTTGTCCGGCCGGCGCCGGAACACGCTCTTGATCTCGAACTCCTTGCCCGCGGTGAGGAGGAGGTTCGGGTTCGGCGAGAACCAGCCGTCGCGATCGAACTGGCCCTGCTCGCTGTGGAACGCGAACTCGGCGAAGTCGAGCTTGTCGTTCTTGTTCGCGTCGTCGCGGCCGGACCAGGTCTCGACCTGCTTGCCCTGCTTGTCGCCCTCGAGCACGACCTCGGCGAAGACCGCCATCTGGACCGGCTCGCGCGGGCAGATCGTCTTGTTCTGCCGGCGGAGATCGACGGCCATCGCCTTCACCTCGGCCTTCTCGAGGCTGATGGTGTCGGTGCCCGCGAGGCGGCGGAAGAAGCCGCAGCCCGTGGTCGCGATCGCGACGATGCCGGCAGCGAGGACGAGACGATGGGCAAGGACCATGGGCGCCGCGTCGATTGTACGACGGAACGCGGCGGAGCTTCCTCAGGGGCACGCGTGCGAGTCCGGCAGGCACTGCTTGCCTTCGCCGATGGGCTCGCACGAGAACCCGGCCGGGCAGTCTTCGTCCGCCGCGCACGGCGCGGAGCAGAACGCGTCGTCCGGCCCTGCTTCGCCGCCGGGCTGCACGCAGAGCGCGCGCGCCCGGCAGTCGTCGTTCGACGCGCACGGGCTGCAGAGGGCGCCGCCCCCTCCCGCGTCTCCGGCGCGCGAACCGGTCGAGGGGCTCGCCGTCGGCGGTGGAGGCGGAGGCGACGGGGGCAGCTGCGTGGGCCCCGACGGCGGTGGGACGTACCAGCACTCGTACCAGCACTGGTCCGCACAGACCGGATGGCACCCGAAGAAGTCGCAGACGTAATCGCAGACCGTCCGGCAGCGCCGGATCGTGTAATCGCACCGGCTGTACGATGCGACGCAGCTCGCGCCCGCGAGCGCAGCGCATGCGCCGATCGCGAGCACGACCACGGCGCGCGCTGCGAGCCTGCGGCCCCCCATGACACCTTGGTGGTACCGCGCGCGATCGAATTCAATGAGGCGATCGCGTGCGCGCTTCGCCGAACGCGAGCGTCAGATGCCGAGCCAGGGCGAGGGCTGCACGGTATCGGTGCCGTGACGGATCTCGAAGTAGAGCATCGGTCCACGGCCCTCGTCGCCCACGCTTCCGAGGCGCTCGCCCGCTGAGACCTCGTCGCCGACCTTCACGTCGATGCTCGCGAGGTTGCCCGACACGCTGAAGTAGTGATCGCCGTGATCGACGATGACGAGGCGACCGTAAGGTCCGTAGCGATCGGCGAACGCGATGCGCCCCGCGTAGACCGCGCGCACCGGCGCACCGAGCGCGCTCTTGATCTCGAGCCCGGGGCCGTCGGTGCCCTCGCGGCGCGCGGGTCGTACCTCGGACCGGCCCGCGAGCGGGAACAAGAGGCGCCCGCGTGCGGTCGCGAAGCCGTTGCCGCCGCCCGCCGGCGCGACCCCGTTGCCGCCGTAGACTGCGACGTAGTCACTCGAGCCGGTCGACGTCGCGAACGCGCGCTCGAAGGCCTGCTGCCTCCGGTTGTCGTCCTCCATCGCGACGCGGGCCTGCTCCATCGTGGCGCGCTGGCCGGCGAGGGCGATGCGATCGCGCGCGATGCGCTCGAGCGAGCGCGAGAGCTCGGCCCCCTTCTCGCGCAGCTTCTGCTCCTTGGCGAGCTCGTTCGCGAGCGCGCGTCGCGAGCGCTCGACGCGAAGCGCGTGCGAGACGAGCTCGTCGAAGCCGCCGCCGACCGGGAGCATGCCGGCGCGGGTGAGTCGATAGAACGCGCGGCCGCGCGAGAGCGAGCGCGCGTGCGCCTCGGCGACCTGCGCGCCGAGATCGCCGAGCTCCCTCTTCGCTTCCTTCTCCTCGACCTCGAGGTCCGCGAGACGTCGATCGAGCGACGCGAGCTGCAGCGCCGGCGACGGGGCGGCGTCCACCGACGGGTCGCGGTTCGCGCGCGGCGCCGCGATCGCCGACGACGCGAAGCCGACGAGCGCGATCGCGAGGACGGCCCGCGCCTTCATACGGTGACGAGCCTCCGCAGTCCGAGCAGCGCCGCGAACATGCCGAGCAGCATGCCGACGAGGACCATGCCGGCGGCCACGTACCAGGGGAGGAACGAGGGCTCGATGCCGACGAGCGACGCGAGCTCCGCGTCGAGGCGCCCGCGCACGACGAAGAAGAGCGCGCCCAGGAGGGCGATCGCGCCGGTCGCGCCGAGCGCCCCCTGCGACATGCCCTCGATGAGGAACGGCCCCTTGATGAAGCGGTTCGTCGCGCCGACGAGCTTCAGGACCTCGACCTCGGTGCGACGGCGCTGGAGCGCAAGGCGGATCGTCGAGCCGACGACCGCCAGCACCGACGCGAACACGACGAGCGCGAGGAGGGCGGCGGCCGCCACGCCGCCGCGAATGAGCTTCCCGAGACGCTCGGTCCACGCCTGGTACGTCTCGACATCGTCGACCGCGGGCAGCTGGCGGAGCTTGCCGACGATGTCCGCGAGCTCCGCGTCCGTCACGTCGGGCCGCACCTCGATCTCGATCGACGCCGGGAAGGCTTCGACCGGCAGCGCCGCGAGCTCGTTCTTCTGCTGCGTCTCCTTCTGGCCGAACTCGGTGCGCGCCTGCGCCGGCGAGACGTAGCGGACGCCGATGATCCCGGGGACGACGCCGAGCGCGGACTTCAGCGCCTCGACGTCGGCGGGCTGCGCCGAGTCACGGAGGTAGATCGAGGCGCGTCCGGCATGCGCCCAGCGCTCCTCGATCGCGCGCAGGTTCGTGAGCACGAGCAGCGCCGCGCCCAGGCACACGAAGGCGACCGCCAGCGAGAACACCGAGAGCGCGTGCAGGCGCCACTCGCGGAGCATCCCGCGGCGCGCACGCCTCGTCGTACCGATCGATCCGTCGAGCATCGTCGTTGGCCTCCCTCAGACCGGCAGCTCGTTGTCGTAAATCTCGTCGTCCGCCATCGCGACGCCGCTCGGGACATCGAGGGCCTTGCCCTCGTCGAGCACGATGAGACGACGGGGACGCACGTCGAGGAGCGAGCGATCGTGCGTGGCGAACAGCACCGTCGTGCCGCTCTCGTGGATCTCCTCGAACAGCCCGAGGATGTCGAGGGCGAGCTGCGGATCGAGGTTGCCCGTCGGCTCGTCGGCGAGGATGAGCGCGGGCTCGCCGACGATCGCGCGCGCGATCGCGACGCGCTGCTGCTCGCCGCCGGACAGGACGCCCGCCGGATCGCTGCCCCGGCCCTGGAGCCCGACGCGCTCGAGCGCCTCGCCGACGCGGGAACGGATGAGCCTGCTCGGCAGCCCCAGCACCTCGAGGGCGATGGCCACGTTCTCGAACACGCTCCACGACTGGACGAGCTTGAAGTCCTGGAAGACCACGCCGAGGTTGCGGCGGAGGAACGGGATCGACTCCTCGCGGAGCCGCACGATGTCCCGTCCCATGAAGAGGATGCGCCCCTCGTCGGGCTTCTCGGCCGCGTAGAGGATGCGGAGGAGGGTGCTCTTGCCCGAGCCGCTCGGGCCGGTGATGAACACGAACTCGCCGCGCTCGATGATGAGGTTCATCCCGCGGAGGACGGGCGCCCCCGGCCGGTAGGACTTGTAGACGTCCTCGAACATCAGGATCGGGCGTCCGGCGGCCTCGCGGGTGAACCGCTCGGATCCCGCGCGGAGGAGCGGCCGGAACGACCTCTCGCCGTCCGTCCCCGCATCAAGCTTCCCGCCGAGAGCGCGCGCGGCTCGACTCATACGTCCGGGGCTACCAGCTCGGGACGGCCGCACCCAAGTTTTCGGCCAACCTGGGTGCGTCGCCCTTCCGCGGATCCGCGGCGACGAATACCATCGGAGGTTCCTCCGTCGAACGTCGTCGGGGTCGGCCTGCGCGCGATCGACGGACGGAACAAGGAGCAAGGGATGAGAGTGAGGCTTGGTGGGGTGGCGCTTCTCCTCGTGACGGCCGCGTGCTCGGTGCACATCGGTACCGACGGCGGCAACGCGCAGGCGCCTCGGGCCGCGGCCCCTCCGCCTCGACCGTCTGCGGAGCGCGCAGATTCAGCGCCCAGTGAGAGAGGTCTATATGATGGCAGGCCAGGTCGCCCATAACCCCCGTTCCGAACGCCCACCAGCCGCGCCAGTGATAGGGGACGAACGCCGGGCTGTAG
>JBDHVD010000620.1:0-4582 GCA_039809525.1 Labilithrix sp.
GATGCCGTCGTCGATGACCGAGAGGACGACGCTCGCGCCGACCTCCTCGGCGCGCAGGCTCACGTGGCCGCCCTTGCCCGTGAACTTGATCGCGTTCGAGAGGAGGTTCCACACCACCTGCTGGAGGCGATCGGCGTCCGCCACCACGAGCAGGTCCGCCGGCACGTCGATCTGCACCGAGATGTTCCGCGCCGTCGCGGTGGGTCGGATCGACTCGACCGCCGCGTCCACCGCGGAGCGCACCGCGAGGGGCGCGAGCGCGAGCCGGAGCTTGCCGCGGATGATGCGGGCGACGTCGAGCATGTCGTCGACGAGCGTCACCTGCGCGCGGACGTTGCGCAGGATCACCTCGACGGCGCGGTCGAGGAACGCCGGGTCCTCTCGCCCGCGCGTCGCGGCGAGGTGCGCCCATCCCTGGATCGCGTTGAGCGGCGTCCGCAGCTCGTGCGAGAGCACGCCGAGGAACTCGTCCTTCGCCCGGCTCGCTTCTTCCGCCCGGCGCGCGGCCTCCTGCGCCTCGCGGAAGAGGCGCGCGCGGTCGAGCGCCTGCGCCGCCTGGAACGCGAGCGCCGCGAGGTACGCGCGCTCGTCGTCTCCGAGCGGCGTCCCCTTGCGCTGCTCGAACGCGATCGCGCCGATCGCGCGCTCCGCGCCCACCAGCGGCACCGCGCCGACGGGACCGAGCTCGAGGCCGCGTGCGGCGGCGGCGACCTCCGGGTAGTCGCGCTCGAACGCCGCCACGTCCTCGTAGTAGATCGGGGCGGCCCGGCGGATCGCGTCGACCAGCGGGATCTTGCTCTCCACCGGGAACGGACGGTCCTTGAACGTCTGATCGCCGAAGCCGAGCTCCGCGAGGACCTCGACCGTCGTGCCGTCGGTCGAGAGGACGCCGACGACCGCGCGCCGGACGGCGAGGAGCGACACGCCGTGCTCGAGGATCTCCTCGGCGACGTCGCGCGGCGTGCTCGCGGCCGAGAGACGCGTCGCGACGAAGTGGAGCCGTGCGATGCGCGCGCTCGTCTCTCGCGCCTGGACCTCGGCGGTGACGTCCTCGAAGACGATCGCCACGTGCCCGACGCGCCCGGCCTGATCGAACAGCGGGAACATCGTGGCCTCGACCGCGACGCGGCGACCGGCGGTGATCGTCACGTGCTCGACGTCGCGCGGGTCGTACCAGGTCGCGGGGACGAAGACGCGCTCTCCCGCGAACGCCCGCCGGACGAGATCGAGGATGCCGGCCTGCGCCGCCGCCTCGTCGCGCTGGACGTTGTAGTCCGGAGGCGGCTCGGAGCCGAACAGCTCGCGGAACGCCTGGTTGACGAGCAGGCACTGCCCGTCGGCGCGATACACCTGCACGCCGAACGGTGAGAGCGCGAAGATGCCCTCGAGCATCCCGAGCGGATCCGACACCGCGCGCAGCTTCTCCTGCACGCGAGCGATCTCTCGCGCGAGATCGCTCACCGTCAGCCTTCGATCGGGACGACGTGAATGCCGTTCGCGTCGATCGTCAAGCGGCGCTGCTCGGTCGCATGCTTGCTCCCGCGCATCTTGAGCACACGCATGGTGCGCGCGAGGTCGGGCTGGTTCGCGGCGTAGTCGAGCATGAGGATCGCGTCGCACACCGTCGACAGGTACGGCGCGGCCTCCGACGACTCCGCCTGCGAGGCGATGGTCTGCGTGAGCATGGCCGACCGCGCGTGCTCGCGGATGAGCGAAGCGACGCCGATGAGGAAGTGGCGGAACGTCGACGGCGTCGTCGCGTGCTCGAGCGCCGAGATGCTGTCGAGCACGAGGAGCGTCGGCTGGAACTCCGCGAGCTCCATGCGGAGCTCGATCAGGAGGTCCTCGGGGCTCGTCGTGTCGGGGTAGTGGCAGTGCACGCGGAGCGTTCCCGCCTTCTCCAGCGGCTCGAGGGGCAGGCCGACGGCTTCGAAGTTGCGCATCAGGATCGGCTTCGTCTCCTCGAAGCCATAGTAGATGACCCGCTCGCCGCGCGATGCGCCGGCGCGCGCGTACATGCCCGCGAGGATCGTCTTGCCGCTGCCGGTCGGGCCGCGCACGAGCACGATGGAGTCGCGGAGCCAGCCGCCGTTGTTCATGCGGTCGAGGCCTTCGACGCCGCTCGAGAAGCGCGAGAGGTCGCGCTCGAGCCGCTGCGCGGGCTCGTTCACCGGGTACACGAAGATGCCGTTGTTCGTGATGGTGATGGGGTACTCGCCCTTGAGGTGAGAGCTGCGGCGGTACTTGTGGACCTCGATCAAGCGGCGCCGGCGGCCGCCGTCGATCAGGTTGCGCAGCGTGATGACGAGGTCGCAGACGAAGTCCTCGACCCCGAGCACGGTGTGCTGGCCGTAGTCCTCGAGCGCCTCGGCGGTCACGATCGACGTCAGGCCGAGCTTCCGGAACCCGAAGACGAGCTGGAAGAAGAGCCGGCGCAGGCGCGACTCCGCCGGGCGCTCGGCGAAGAGCGCGGTCGAGGAGTCGAGGACCACGACCTCCGCGCCGAACTTCTCGAGCGTCCCGCGGATGCGGTGGAGGAGGCCGGTCATGTCGTAGTCGCCGGTGACCGTGTCGAGCGTGTCCTCCGCCGGCGCGAGGTTCGTCACGAGGAGCTTGCCGTCGCGTACGAGGTCGGTGAAGCCGAAGCCGAGCGCGTCGCCGGTGGTCGCGAGGTCGCCCGGCTCCTCCTCGACCGCGAGGAAGATGGCCTTCTTCCCGCTCTTCGCGAGGCAGCACGCGAGCTGGAGCGCGAGGATGCTCTTGCCTGCGCCGCTGCGCCCCGCGATGAGCGTGGTGCGTCCCTTCGGGATGCCGCCGTGGGTGAGGAGATCGAGGCCCTGGATTCCGGTGACGTACTTTTCGATGGTCATGGATGTCGTTCGTGCGCGTGGACGAGGACCTCTTCGAGGAGGCCGCGATGCTGGAGGTCTCCGAGCAGCCTCTCGCGCGGAGGCGGCGCTCGCTTCACCAGCATCGGCGTGAAGGCGACGCGGTCATCGGCAGCGTCGGGACCGAGGGGCTCTCGTGACAGATCCCAGACGCGGAGCGCGACCCGGACGTCGTGTGGCTCGCGGAGGAACCGCTCGAGGTTGCGCATCGCGCGGAGCGACGACGCGGATTCGGTGACGTAGAGCACGATGGTCACGGAGCGCGGTCCGGACGTCGCCGCGGCGACCCGCTCGAGCGCGGCGCGGGCCTCGTCCACGGCGCGGACGACGTCGTGAGGATCCTCCGGTTCGGCCAACGGTCCGCTCCGAACTCTAGTCGCGAAACGATCCTTCCGCACGGCTCGTTCGCATCCCCGAACCCTGCTAGACGCTCGGGCATGGACCGTCTCGTCTCGCCGGGCTCGCTCAAGCGCACGCGCACGGCGCTCGGCGATGCGATCGCGAGCCGCGTGACGCGCTCCGAGCTCCACGCCGTCGAGGACGGGCTCCTCCGTTGCACCGCGTGCGCGCATCGCTGCGTGCTCGACGGCGATCGCACCGGCGCGTGCGGCGTGCGCGAGGCGAGGGGAGGCGAGGTCTTCGCGCCGTTCGGCTACGTCGCGCGCCGCTACGTCCGCGCGGTCGAGACCAACACCGTCTACCACGTCGAGCCGGGCGCGAAGGCGCTCACGTTCGGCATGTACGGCTGTGATCTGCGCTGCCCGTACTGCCACAACTGGAAGCTCTCGCAGGCCCTCCGCGAGGGGCTCGAGGGCGCGCCCGTCGATCTCGACGCGCGCGCGCTCGTCGACGAGGCGATCGCGGCCGGCGCGCGGGTGATCTGCGCGGCGTACAACGAGCCGATGATCGCCGCCGAGTGGGTGCGCGCCGTGTTCGCCGAGGCGAAGCCGCGCGGGCTCCGCACCATGGTGGTCTCCGACGGCAACACGACGAAGGAGGCGCTCGCGTACCTCCGCCCGGTCTGCGACGTCTACCGCGTCGACCTCAAGGGCTTCGACGCTGCGCAGTACAAGGTCCTCGGCGGCCGCTTCGAGCCGGTGCTCGCGGCGATCGAGGAGGCGCGCGCGCTCGGCTACTGGGTCGAGGTGGTGACGCTCGTCGTGCCGGGGTTCAACGACGATCCCGCAGGCCTCCGCGCGCTCGGCAAGCGCCTGCTCGCGATCGATCCCGAGATGCCGTGGCACCTGAACGCGTTCCAGCCCCGCTACAAGATGAAGGACCGCCCGGCGATGGGCGCCGAGCTCCTCGTGTCGATCGCCGGCGCCGCCCTCGCGCGCGGCCTCCGTTACGTCTACGTCGGGAACGTGACCAGCACGTTCCCGGAGCTCGAGCACACGCGCTGCCCTGCGTGTCACACGCGGGTCATCGAGCGGCGAAACTACGAGACCGTCGCGAACCATCTCGCTCCCGGCGGCGCTTGCCCGTCGTGCGCGACGCGCATCCCCGGCCTCTTCGCCTGATCGATCAGCACGCGTCGTCGCGCAGGTCCTCGGCATCGAGCTCGGCCTCCGCCGCTCCGGCGATCTCGCCCGCACGGGCGGCGGCGCGCACCACGGCGAGGCGAGCGGCGTGCTTCGCCGCTTCGGTGGCCGCCGTCGCGACCTTGCGCGCGCGCTCCACGTGCGCGACCGACG
>JBDHVD010000621.1:0-4528 GCA_039809525.1 Labilithrix sp.
ATCACCGAAGAGATCCAGAAGCAGTGCAACGTGCCGTTCGAGCAGGCCGAGGCCTACAAGTGCGGCGGCGGCCCGACGGACATCGTCCCGCAGGAAGTGCACCAGATCATCCAGTCGGCGTGCGACGGGCTCGCCGGCGAGATCCAGCGCAGCCTCGACTTCTACCTCGCGACGAGCGGTGAGTCGGAGATCAGCCGCATCTTCGTGTCGGGCGGCAGCGCGTACCTCGCGCCGCTCTGCCAGTCGATCGAGAAGCGCGCCCACGTGCCGGTGCAGGTCTTCGACCCGATGGCGAACCTCGCCGTCGACGCCAAGTACGTCAACGAGCACGACATGCGCGGGCGCGCCGCGCAGCTCGTCGTCGCGCTCGGGCTGAGCCTCCGCCAGGACAAGGAGCGGCGTTCATGATCCGCGTCAACCTACTGCCGAACCGGAAGGTCGTTCGGCGCAAGGGAGAGATCGGCGACACGGGAGGGGGCGGCGAGAGCCAGGCCTGGCTCGCGGCGGTCCTCGGCGCCGTCCTGCTCGAGGTCATCGTGCTGCTCTTCGTCTACAAGACGAAGCAGGACCAGCTGGTGCAGGTCCAGAAGCACAACCAGGAAGTCCAGGCGAACATCGACGCCATCAAGCGCGAGATCTCGAACCACGCGCAGATCAAGACGGAGCTGAAGGAGCTGCGCGATCGCGAAGAAGCGATCCAGAAGCTGCAGAGTGCACGCACCGGCCCCACGGCGACGATGCTGGAGCTGTCGCGCATCCTCACCGCGGGTCGCGGTCCGACGGTCGAGCGCGACAAGCTCGAGCAGCTCAAGCGCGACAACCCGAGCGCGGTGCCGAACGTGAACTGGGACCCGCGCCGGCTCTGGATGACGTCGTACAAGGAAGACAACCGCGTGGTGAAGCTGGTCGGCCTCGCGCGCGACGGCGAGGACGTCTCGGAGTTCCTCCGGCGTCTGGCGCTCAGCGACTACTTCTACGAGGTGCGCCTGATGCCCGCGAAGAAGGAGATCGATCAGGTGACGAAGCTCGAGCTCGTCCGGTTCGAGATGAGCGCGAAGGTGAGGTACTAGGCCATGGCCATCAGCCTGAACCGGCTGCCCATCGCGGGGAAGGTCGGCGTCGGCGCCGTCCTCTGCGCGCTGCTCGCGGTGACGTACTACGTCCTGCTCCACACCGACGTCGCCGCGAAGATCGATCAGGAGAAGGCGAAGACGAGCTCGCTCGAGGCGGATCTCTCGCGCCAGAAGCAAGCGCAGGCCAGCTACTTCGCCGACCGCGACGAGCTCGCGATGCGCCAGCAGAAGCAGCGCGAGCTGAACAAGGTGCTGCCGGTCGACACCGAGGCGGCCACGTTCCTCTCCGCGATCCAGGCCACGTCGAACATCAGCGGCATCGATCTCAAGGGCTGGGCGCCGCTCGAGGAGGTCCCGCAGACCTTCTACGCGAAGGTCCCGATGAAGCTCACGATGACCGGCCACTTCCACCAGGTGGCGAAGTTCATCTACGAGGTCGGCAAGCAGGATCGCATCATCAACATCGAGAACCTCGAGCTGACCGAGCCGAAGGTCGAGGGCGAGGACATCGTCCTCAAGGCGACCTGCCTCGCGACCACGTTCCACCTCATTCGCAGCGCGAAGCCCGCCGGTGCGCCCGGAGCGCCCGGCGCGACCCCGCCCGCCCCGACGGCGCCCGCCCCGGGAGGTACCAAGTGAAGACCTCGATCCTCGCGTTCGCCGCGCTGCCGGCGATCTTCGCCGTCGCGTGCAGCAGCCCCGACAAGGCGCTCGAGCAGGCGAACAAGGGACCGGCCGGTGCGCGCCCCGCCGCGGCCCCGGCCGCCGATGCCGGCGCCGCCGGCACGCCCGCGCCGCCTCCGCTCCCGCGCATGGACTTCGCGGAGAACGACTTCGTCGAGAGCGATCGCAACCGCGATCCGTTCCGCTCCTACGCCTCGATGTTCGCGCCGGAGACGTCGAAGAAGGTCGCGCAGACCGACCGGCAGATCATCCTCCCGCAGTACTCGCTCGACGAGCTGAAGCTCGTCGCGATCGTCACCGGCGGCGAGTATCCGCGTGCGATGGTCCTCGACCCCGGCGGCAAGGGCTGGGTGCTCAAGCGCGGCGACTGGATCGGCCGTCCGGACGTGGTGCACGTCGGCGGGGCGAACGGCGCCGACTACCAGATCAACTGGCGCGTCTCGAAGGTGCGCGACGGGGACGTCGTCTTCAGCCGCGAGGACCCGGCGCAGCCCGGCATCCCGCCCGCCACGCGCGTCATCGCCCTCCGCCCGGAGAGCGAGATCGCGAAGGAGCGCCTGTAGAGCGTCGTCCGCGGACGGCGCGGATGGTCCGCGAGGCGTCGCGCAGGTCGCGGCGCCTCTCGTCTTTCCATCGATCGTCAGCGCGGGAGCGCGGCGAGCAGCTCGGGTGACGCGCCCTTCACCTTCGCACGGTGGTCGTCGATCTTCACCGCGGTGAGCGCGCGGGGCTCGCTCACGAGCTTCACCACCGCGATCGGCAGCGCGACGATGAGGACGAGGAACACGGCGAACGCCGCGATCATGTCGGTCACCACGTCGTCCCAGATCGCGTCGGCCACGTAGAACGACGCGAGGCCGAGCACGAACGGCGCGACGACGGCCACGTAGCGGAAGACGACCCCCTGCGACCAGCGCCGATCGCAGCGCCCGCAGATCGGGACGTCCATCCGGGCACGCTTCTGCAAGACGAGGACGAGGACCATCATCGGCAGGAGCCCGCCGAGCAGACCGAGATAGGCGAGCGGGTTCACCCAGACGAGGTTCGCGGTCCGCGCGCGGAGATCGCTCCGCGTCCCGCACTTGCAGCAGACCGGCGGAAACGCGGCGCCGTGGACCGGCACATCCATCAGCGTGCCCTCCGCGCGAGGCGGGTGGACGTATCCGAAGTGGGGCCACGGCGGCTGCATCATGGAGAACGTTCTGCCACAAATTGGGATGTTCGGATCTTCGCGGTCTACCGTTGGTGCTGAGGAGCCGAGGCATGCAACGGCGGATGAGGGGCTATCGGATGCAGAAGACCGGGTCGTTGTGCCTGTCGATGCTCGCGGCGTCGGCCGTCGTGCTCTCGGCGAGCCTCGCGCACGCGGAAGCCGCCAACCACGTCAAGGACGTGAAGGTCCGTACGACGGATGCCCAGGCGGGCGCCACGGAGATCGAGGTCGTCGGGACCTCGGCACCGGTGTTCAACGTGCGGGTCGAGAGCGGCGGCAAGAAGCTCCTGGTCGATCTGTCGAACGCCGACGTCGCCGGCGTGAAGGACGCGCTGACCAGCGCCGTCGGTGTCGTCGCCGGCGTCGTCACCCAGGCGTTCACCACCGACGCGGGCCCCATGACCCGCCTGACCATCAGCCTCGCGAAGAACGCGACCTACCGCGTCCGCGCGGAGGGCAGCTCGCTGAAGGTCCTGCTCGTTCCCGGCGCGACCACCGCGCCCGCGACCGGCCCCGCGCCGAACGAGGCCGCCCCGCCGGCCGCTCCGCTCTCCGCGCTCACCGACGTGCGCTTCGAGCGCGCCCCGGCCGGCTGCACGAACGCGTGCGATCGGGTGATCGTCGCCACGAGCGCGGTCCCGGCGTACTCGCTCAGCACCACCGCGGGCGGCCGCGTCCGGCTCGAGCTGAAGAAGACGAAGCTCGAGGCGTCGCTCGCGCGCACGCTCGATCTCGCGGCCTACAAGGGGCCGCTCAAGAGCGTCACCGCGTCGTACGACGAGCCCAGCGAGACGACCACCATCGAGATCGATCGCGACGGTCTCTCGAACGGCACCGTCGCGGTGAACGGCAACGCCATCGTCTGGTCGTTCGACGCGCCGTCGAAGGTCGCTTCGCCCATCGCGAAGCCCTCGGCGCGCAAGACCATCACCGTCGCGCGCGAGCGCGAGTCGAACGGCGGCCCGAAGATCGAGACGTCGATCACCGGCGAGGAGCCGAAGATCGAGGTCCTCACCGGCAGCGAGGCCGCGGGCTTCTCGGCGACGCTGAACGCGCAGGCCGCGGGCCGCTACTCCGGCCGCCGCATCGACCTCGACCTCAAGGACGCCGACATCCACAACATCCTGCGTCTGCTCGCGGACGTCGGACGCGTGAACATCGTCACCGCCGACGACGTGCAGGGCAACGTCACGATCCGCATGCGGAACGTGCCCTGGGATCAGGCGCTCGACGTCGTGCTCCAGGCCAAGGGCCTCGGCATGGTCCGCCAGGGCAACCTGATCCGCGTCGCGCCGCTCGCCACGCTGCAGAAGGAGCGCGAGCTCCGTCTCGCCGCCGCGAAGCAGGAGTACGAGCTCACGCCGCTCGAGACGCGCCTCATCCCGGTCAGCTACGCGCAGGCCGACGAGCTCCAGGCGCGCGCGAAGGACCTCCTCTCGCCGCGCGGCTCGATCGCCGTCGACGAGCGCACGAACGTCCTCATCGCGCGCGACATCGCGGGCAACCTGAACAACATCGAGGAGCTCGTTCGCTCGCTCGACACGCAGACCCCGCAGGT
>JBDHVD010000622.1:0-4503 GCA_039809525.1 Labilithrix sp.
TCTACGGGCCGGGCACGCCGGTGCGCCTTCGCCCGAGCTACTTCCCGTTCGTCGAGCCGGGCGCGGAGGTCGACATCGGATGTGTATTCTGCAAGCAGCCCGACGGCACGCGCGTCGGATGCAGCCTCTGCAAGCACACCGGCTTCATCGAGATCCTCGGCTGCGGGATGATCCACCCCGTCGTCTTCGAGAACTGCGGGATCGATCCCGAGCAGTGGAGCGGGTTCGCGCTCGGCATGGGCCTCGAGCGCATCGCGATGCTCCGCTACGGCATCCCCAACATCAAGCTCCTGTTCGAGAACGATCCGCGCTTCCTCGCGCAGTTCTGATCGCGTCGATTCTGATCCCGTCGATCAGAGCTCCTCGTCCTCGAGCACGTCGCACGCCTTCCGGTCGCGGTTCATGCAGCCGCTGCACACGCGGATCGGCACGTCGAGCTTCCTCACCCGCTCGAAGAGCGGCGCGTCCTCGCGGTCGAGCCCGCCGGGGCGCGCCCGGAGCGCCCGGAGCGCGTAGACGCGGCCGTCGGGGCTCAGGCCGCGGGCGACGACGCGGAGCAGATCGACGCGGCCGGCCTTCGCGATCGCCGTCACCGCCTTCTTGCCCGCGGGCGGGCCACCGTTCTCGCCGCACGACTCGCCCACCCGCGCGTCGGCGAGCGGCGAGCCGAGGAGCTCGAACGCGGCCCTCAGATCGTCGGGCGGCGGAGTCGTCGCGGGCACCGGCCCGAAGACCTCCGCGGCCTCCGCGCGGAGCGACGCCATCGCGCGCGCGTCCTGCCAGGTGAAGACGATGCCGCGCTCGCGCGGCGTCCGCTCGATGCGCGGGTCGACCGCGAACGACGGCGCGGCGTCCTTCCATTCGCAGTCGACGCGGACCATCACCGTGCGCTCGCTCCGCTCGAGCGCGCCGAACGTGCATCCCACGCCGCGCTCGAACGCCGGCTGCGCATGCGCGGTCGCGCCGAAGCCGATGTCGTGCCGGAACAGCTGCGCGATGCCCCCGTCCTCCAGCGGACGGATGAGCGCGGCGCCGTGCTCGGGGGCGTCGAGGAACGCCTTCACCTTGTCGGCGAGCGCGACGTCGGCCGCGCGGAGCAGGTCGGCTCGCGGCGGCGGCGGCGCGGGCGGCGGGGCCGGAGGGGCGGGCGCCGGTGCGGGTCGATGATTGCATGCTGCAATCAGTGCGACGAGCGCGGCGCCCCGACCGGTCATCCCCCGAGCGTATCGCCCGTCAGGGCTCGAGGTCGAACGTGACCGTCGCCGTCGTCGAGGCGTTCGGATACGGCACGTCGGCGAGCTCGGCGAGGATCCCCTGGTTCGCGACCGCGTCGGTGAACGTCGCGCAGTCGGTCGCCGGCAGCGTGTCCGAGCCGATGATGGTCACCGCCGCCTGCGTTCCGTTGAGCGTGAAGGTGATGTTCGCCTTGCAGCCGCCCTGGCTCGGCGACTTGATCGTGATCGAGCCTGCCTTCGTGACGTCGGGCAGCTCCGAAGGCTGCGACGGGGAGAACGACGGCGTTGCCGAGACGTTGATGTTCGACGCGATCGTCGTGTTGTCCTTCACGTGGATGGCCTTCGTCGCGGGGAACGTGCCGCTCACCGTGAGCTTCGTCGGCAGAGAGCCGTTGCCCGACGAGCCCGACGAGCCGGACGACGAGGAAGAAGACGAAGAAGAGCCTGCGGGACAGAGCGCGTCGAAGCTCTCGGCCTTCTCGATGTCCTGGCAGCTCTTGCCCTCGAAGCACGAGAGCTGCGCCTCGGTCAGCGTGTTGCCGCAGAGCTGACCGCAGCCCTGCGAGACGATGTTGGCGGGGGCGTCGCACGACGTCATCTTCGTCTGGCAGCGCGAGCTGCACTGCTCCGACGTCACGGTCGCGGCCGAGCCCGAGCCCGAAGAAGAAGAGGACGAAGAAGAGGAAGAGCTGCCGGGCGAGGACGACGACTCGGACGAGCAGGCGAGCACGCCGGCAAAGGATGCGAAGGCCACGGAGGCAAAGACAAGGGAAGGACGCATGGCTGCGCTCGTACCGCATCGGGCTCCAGACGCAAGGTCGGATGTGGTAAGCCCCGGACATCATGAAGGCCTCGTACCGCTGGTTGCGCGAGCTCCTGCCCGAGTTGGACGCTTCCCCGCGCGAGCTTGCCGCGCGCATGACCGGCGCCGGGCTCGAGGTCGAGGGCATGATCGAGTACGGGGCGGGGGCCGAGGCGTGCCTCGTGGCGAAGGTCACCGGCGTGCGTCCGCATCCGACGAAGAGCGGCCTGCGTCTCGTGATGATCGACCGCGGCGGCTCGGAGCAGGAGGTCGTGTGCGGCGCGCCGAACGTGCCCGATCCGGGCGGCCTGGTCGTCCTCGCGCCGCTGGGCGCGAAGCTCCCCGCAAAAGGGATGACCATCGAGAAGCGCGCGATCGGCGGCGTGACGAGCGAGGGCATGCTCTGCAGCGAGTCCGAGCTCGGGCTGTCCGAGGACCACGCGGGCATCCTCGTGCTGCCGCCGGGCTCGGCGGAGCCGGGCACGCCGTTCACGAAGCTCGCGCCCAACGCGCGTGACACGGTCCTCGAGATCGGCCTGACGCCGAACCGACCGGACGGGCTCGGGCACGTCGGTCTCGCCCGCGAGATCGCCGCGCTCTACGGCTTCCCGTTCGCGTGGCCGTCGGCCGGGCCCGCGCCCGCGCTGGCCGCGGAGGCGACGAGCGACGTCGCGAGCATCGCCGTCGAAGATCCGGAGCGCTGCCCGCACTACGGCGCCGCCGGCGTGCTCGGCGTCGCGATCGCGCCGTCGCCCCTGTGGCTGCGCTACCGGCTCCAGGCGCTCGGCGTGCGCTCGATCTCGAACGTCGTCGACGTCACGAACCTGGTGATGCTCGAGTACGGACATCCGATGCACGGCTTCGATCTCGCGCGGGTGCGCGGCTCGAAGATCATCGTCCGCCGCGCGAAGGACGGCGAGACGATGACGACGCTCGACGGCGTCTCGCGCACGCTGGTCGCCGACGACCTGCTGATCTGCGACGGCGAAGGACCGGTCGCGCTCGCGGGCGTGATGGGCGGCGCGTCGAGCGAGATCCAGCCCGACACCAGCCGCGTGCTGTTCGAGGTCGCCTGGTTCGAACCGCGCGGCGTCCGCCGCACCGCGCGCCGTCACGGGATGCACACCGAGTCGAGCCATCGCTTCGAGCGCGGCGTCGATCCGGGCGACGTCGCGCGCGTGCTCGATCGCGCGGTCGCGCTCACGGTGCAGCTCGCGGGTGGGAAGGCGACGAAGGGCCGGATTCACGTGCAGGGTGCACGCATCGCGGGCGAGCCGCTGGCGCCCGAGCGCAAGGCGATCCGCCTCCGCGGTCACCGCATCGAGGACGTGCTCGGCGTGCACGTGCCGTTCGGCGAGGCGATCGGGATCCTCGAGCGCCTCGGCTGCGAGGTCCCGAAGCGCGAGGACGGGGCGGCCGACGTGCTCGTGCCTTCGCATCGTCCCGACCTCGGGCGCGAGATCGATCTCGTCGAGGAGGTCGCGCGCGTGCGTGGCATCGACGGCATCCCCGCGCAGCTGCCCGCGATCCGTGCCTCGCGCGACGTCGGCGGCCGCGAGGAGCTCGCACGCCGGGCGCGCGACGCGGCGGTGGCCCTCGGGCTGTCGGAGGCGATCACCTACGGCTTCACGTCGACGCGCGTGCTCGAGGCGCTGTCCGCGCCGGAGGCGACGGTGGTCCTCGAGAACCCGCTCGCCGAGCAGCAAGCGGTGATGCGCACCACGCTCCTGCCCGGCCTGCTCGACGCCGTGCACCACGCGCGCCGTCACGGCGAGCACGAGATCCGCGAGTTCACCATCGGTCCGGTGTTCCTCGAGGGCAAGGACCTGCCGACGGAGAAGATGCGCATCGCGTTCGTCCTCGCCGGCGAGCGTCCGGCGTGGCTCGCGAGGCCGCAGGGCTTCGACGTGTGGGACGCGAAGGGCTACGCGACCGAGCTCGCGCGCCGCCTGTCGGGCAAGCCGGTCGACGTCGTGCCGGCCACGCGAGAGGAAGCGCCGAAGCATCTCCACCCGCGCGGCGCCGCGTTCGTCGAGGTCGGCGGGACGCGCGTGGGCGCGTTCGGTCCGCTGCATCCCGACGTCGTCGACGCGCTCGAGCTCGACGGCGAGGTGCTGGCGTTCGAGATGGAGCTCGATCCGTTCGTCGCCGGTCCCGCGCTGCCGGCGTACGCGGCCATCCCGCGCTTCCCCGCGAGCACGCGCGACGTCGCGCTCGTGGTGAAGGACGGCACGCCCGCGGGCGAGGTCGAGCGCGCGGTGCGCGAGGCGGCGGGCGCGCTCGCCGAGGAGGTGCGGATCTTCGATCGCTTCGTCGGCGGACAGGTGCCGGCCGGCTGCGCGAGCCTCGCGTTCCACGTCGTGTACCGCGCGGCCGATCGCACGCTCACCGACGCCGAGGTCGACGCCGCGCACGCGAACGTGGTGAAGAGCGTGGGCGAGCGCTTCGGCGCGACGCTCCGTCAGT
>JBDHVD010000623.1:0-4500 GCA_039809525.1 Labilithrix sp.
GCTCGGGCTTCGCGTCGAGATCCGGGCTCGCGGGCATGATCGGGCTCTTTCCGACCGCGGCGCCGCCGTAGAGGATCGTCTTCTTGATCTGCTCGTCGGTGACGCTCGCCTGCCACGCCTTGTCGGTGTAGTTGCGCGGCTTCGGATTGAGCGCGGCGGCGCCCGGGCCGTCGCCGTGGCCGCTCGTGCCGTGGCATGCCGAGCAGCGCGCGTTGAACACCTCGCGCGCGGCGGCCATGTCGACCTTGGCCGCCCCTCCTCCCCCGCCGGTGCCGGCCGCGGAGGTGGTCTCGGTCCCGCCGGAGTTGTCGCTCTTGTCGCTCTTGTCGCCGGACGAGCCCTTGTCGCACGCGACGGCGGCGAGCGCGGCGATCGCGAGGGTGGCGGCCAGGTGAAGCGTCTTCATCGTACGTCTCCTTGTCTTGGTCTTCGGTCTTGTTCTTCGGGTCACACGAGATCGGAGCGGGAGAGGCGGCGGGCTGCGCCGCAAAGGGCGAGCGTCCCGAGGAGCGCGGGCCACGCGACGCCGACCGCGAGCGTCGCGGTCGGACCGAGCGCGTTCGCGAGCCAGAAGCCGACGGGACCGAGCACCGACAGATCGGGATCGACCGATCCGAGCACCGCGATGCGCGCGGCCTCCACCGGGTTCGCCGCGGCCAGCGCGAAGACCGCGGCGGGGGCGAGGCGGAAGCGGAGGAGCGCGCCGATGAGCGCGAAGTCGTGCAGCGCGCTCGCGCCGATCCACGCGACGAGCGCGAGGACGGTGGCGCGCTCGGGGGTCTTCGCGTGCGCGGACACGAAGAAGCCGATGCCGATGAACGCCCACGCGAGCGACGCGGTCACCGCGAGCGAACGCAGCACGGTCGGCAGGAGCGCGGCGTCGCCCTCGCCCGCGACGGCCGCGTACACCAGGGCCGCGGCGAGCAGCACGACCAGCGGGCCCACCACCACCACGAAGCGCGAGGCGACGATCCCCGCGAACCAGTCGCGGCGCCGGACCGGCAGCGAGAGCATCAGCTCGAAGAAGCCGCTCTGGCGCGCGCGCACGATGGTCTGGCTCGTGGCGACGAGCGCGACGAGCGGCACCGCGAGCACGATGGCGTTCGACACGTTCAGGATGACGCGCGAGACGCCGGTGAAGCCGAGCACGCTGCTCTCCCGGAGCCCGAGCCACACGAACAGGACGAACACCGCCGAGTACACCGCGGCGGTGAACACGATCCACCGCGAGCGCAGGGCGTCCGCCAGCTCCAGCCTCCACATCACACGCGTCGGGCTCATCGTCCGCTCCCGTCCTTCGCGAGCACGCGCTCGCGCATCTCGTCCCAGCCGACCCCGTCCTTCGCCGCGACGAAGCCGAAGTCCATCGGCGTCCGCGCGCCGGCCTGGTAGCGGGCGGCGCGCGCATCGACCCACCGCTCGCCGTCCTCGCGCACCCAGAGGCGCGAGGGACGCGCGGCCCGCTTCTCGAGCCACATCACCATGCAGCCGATGTCGTCGAAGAAGCGGCGCTCCCCTCCCCCGCCGACCTGCGCGGCGAAGCGACGCTCGCCGACGAGCATCGCGCAGTGCGCACACGGCTCCTTGCCCCACACCGGATCGGCCGGCTCCTCGGTGCTGGTGCACGCGAAGAGGAGGGCCGTGGCCGAGAGGAGGAACGATCGGCGGTTCATGCCGGCACCCTCCGGAGGAGCGACTCGGTCGCGCGCACCGCGGAGAGCTCGTCGAGCGGCACGTCGCGGGCCACGCGCCCGTCGCGCATCTCGACGACGCGCCCGACGAGCAGGCGCACCTCGTCGAGCCGATGCGAGCAGAGCACGACGACGCTCGTGGGCGGGCGCTCGGCGAGCAGCTCGAAGAACGCGGCGCGCGCCTCGCCGTCGAGGTTCGCGGTCGGCTCGTCGAGGACGAGGATCGGCGCGTCGGCGGCGAGCGCGGTGGCGGCGAGGAGCTTCTGCTTCATGCCGCCGGACAGCTCGCGGAAGCGCTTGTTCCGGCAGGCGTCGGGATCGAGGCCGAGGCGGCGCGCGTGCGCGTAGATCGCCTCGTCGCTGCTCCGGCGGAGGGCGGCGTGCGCGCGCACGACCTCGGCGACCGGCGCGTCGAGCGGCGGCGCGATCTGCGGGATGTACGCGACGCTGCGGAGCGCGACCTCCGGCTCGCGCGCGACGTCCGCGCCGAGGATGGTGATCTTGCCCTCCACGCGCACGAGGCCGAGGAGCGCGCGGAGGAGCGTGGTCTTGCCCGATCCGTTCGTACCGACGAAGGCGACGCGATCGCCCTTGTCGATGGTGAGCGACACGCCGTCGAGCGCGGTGACCGCGCCGAACTTCTTGCGGACGTCGAGGACGGAGATCATCGTCGTGCCTCCATGCGCGGCTCGGGATCGACGAGCAGCCGCCGGCTCGAGAGCACCGGGACCGCGTGGGCGACGGCGTCGATCAGCCCCATCGCCGGGGTGCCGCGGAAGAACTTCAGTGCGGGGACGGTCTCGGTGAGCTCGCTCGAGAGCGCCTTCACCTCGTAGGGGACGTCGCCCGTGCCGTTGCGATCGAGGTCGTAGCCCTCGTAGTCGGAGAACGCGTTGCCGCGGACGTCGACCGAGAGGGCGTCGCCGCCGCCGTCGACCTCGATGAGCGCCGCGTTGTCGCGGAGCTCGTTACCCGACAGGTGCAGGCCCTTCTCCGCGCCGTGCAGGCGGAGGCCGACGTCGTTCAGCGCGATGGTGTTGCGCTCGAGCGTCACCGCCTCGGTGGGGGTGCGCGGCGTGTTGTCGAAGTACGCGCCGGTGGTGTTCGCCACCAGCCAGTTGCCGCGCACGGTGACGGCGTCGCTGTCCTTGAAGCCGAGCCCGACGCCGGCCGCGCCGCGCGCGCCCGCGAGCACGTTGTCCTCGACCGTGAGGCGCATGCTGTACATCACGAACAGGCCGACGACGTTGCCCTCGAAGCGGCTCTTCTTCACCACCGCGTCGTGCGCGTACATGAAGTGCGAGCCGTAGCGGCTCTTGGTCACCACGTTGCCCTCGAGCACCGCGCGCCGCGTGTACCAGACGACGACGTCGCGCGAGCGCTCGACGGTGCAGTCGCGCACCGTCGATCCGTGCGACTCCCAGAGCTTGATCCCGTCGCCGCGCAGCTCGGTGTCGTCGCCCCAGCCGACCACGTGCGACCGCTCGACCACGCAGCTCCGGCACGCCTGGAGCGAGATGCCGAAGAGCGTGTCCTCGGTGCGGACGCCGGCGATGCGCACGCGCTCGCCGGTCGCCTTCACCGCCGCGTCCTCGGTGGTGTGCCGCTTGCCCGAGCGGCGGACGAGGACGTCCGCCACCGTGACGTCGCTCGACGCGACGGTGATCACCGTGCCGCTCCCGGTGCCCTCGAGCACCGTGCCCTTCGTGCCGCGGAGGACGAGCGGACGGGCGATCGTCAGGTCGCCGCGGTAGACGCCCGGCTCGAGCACGATCTCGCGCGGACCGTCCGGCGCCGCCACGAGCGCCTGGAGCTCGTCGAACGAGCGCAGCGTCGCGCGCCCCTCGGGAGCGGGCGTGGCGGCGAGCGCCGCGCCGAGGAGCAGGCGACGGATCACGACGCCTCCTCCTTCTTCTCGTGCTCGTCGTGCTTGTCGTGCTTCGCGTCCTTCCCATCCGGGATCAGGCTGGCGGCGACCGCGCAGGCGACGCCGGCGAGCGCGACCCAGAAGCCGATCGCCGGCTGCGCGAACGTCTCGAACTGTCCGATCTGCCCGTTGCCGAACATCTGGGGCGTGAACGCCGGGATGTGCAGCGGCGCCTTGGGATCGAGCGCATGGCCGAACGTGTAGAGCCAGTAGAAGCTGTCGGCGAGGAACACGATCGGCAGCGCGAGCGCCGGCACCGCCGCGAGGCGGCGGAGGCGACGAACCGGGAGGGCGGCGAGCGCGACGACGAGCACCGCGACGAGCGCCACGCCGAGGCCGGCGTACTGCCGCTCGAGCGGAGCAGCGTCGGCGAGGTGCTTCATCCCGATGTAGTGGTTCAAGAGATCGATCTCGCGCACGTCGCCGCCCATGCCGGTGAGCGAGATGATCAGCGAGAGCCCCTTCGGATACTGGGGCGCGTAGAGCCAGAAGCGCCACCACGGCAGGAAGAACGAGCCGACGATGAGGGCGGCGGCGGCGAACGCCAGCGCGAGGATGCGCGGCGGCGCGAGCGCGAAGCGTACGGGTCCCTCCGGCGCGTGCTGGCGCGCCACGATGTCCGTGTTCATGACGGCGTTCCTCAGTGCTTCTTCGGCTTGACCAGGAAGTAGCCGGCCATCTCGAGGTGCAGCGCCGAGCAGAACTCGGTGCAGTACATCGGGTACGTCCCCGGCATGTCGGCCTTGAACGAGATGTTCTCGTGCTTGCCCGGCTCGAGGCTGACGTTGACGTTGTACATGTCGATGGTGAAGCCGTGGGTCTGGTCCTCGGCGGTCTCGACGTTGTCGATGTGGATGGTGACGTCGTCACCCTCCTCGACCT
>JBDHVD010000624.1:0-4498 GCA_039809525.1 Labilithrix sp.
AGGAGCGTCGTGTGCACGTCGACGCTCCCGTGATCGCCGGTGACGACGAACGTGACGCGATCGTCGAGCCCGAGGCGCTCGACGGTCTCGACGATCCGGGCGAGCGCGCGGTCGGCGGCCGCGACCGCACGCGCCGCGGCCGGGTTCTCGCGCCCGAGCCGGTGCCTCACGTGATCGAGCCCGATCACGTGGACGAGCGTCAACGTCGGGCGGTGCCGATCGAACAGGTACGCCGCCATCGCGCCGACCGCGTCTTCACGCCCGAGCGAGCCGAGGCTGAAGGTCCGATCGGAGAGCTTGCCGGTGGCCTCGCGCTCGAGCTCCTCGAACAGCCCCGGCGGCGTGCTCGCCGCGCGGATCGGCGCGATCGACGGAGGATCGTCCGGCGCCCACACGTCCGGGACGTTCCAGTCGATCGCCGCGCCGACCGTCACCGGCCACGCGATCGCCGCGGTCGTCCCTCCGCGCGCCCGCACCGCGTCCCACAGCGCCGGCAGCCGGAGGGCCTCGGCCTCCCAGATCCAGCGTCCGGTCCGCACGAGCGGCTCGAACGGCTCGTTGTGCACGATGCCGTGCCGCGCGGGCAGCGCGCCGGTCACGAGCGTCGCGTGCGCCGGATACGTCAGCGCCGGGAACACGCTGCGCACCGCGAGCGCGATCGCGCCGCGCCGTGACAGCTCGTGCAGGACGGGCGCCGGCCAGCGCTCGTCGCGGTACGTCGCCGCCCGGAGCCCGTCGATCGACACGAGCACGACGTGCTCGGCGAGCGCTGGACGTGCTTGCTGGCTCGTCATTCCGTCGCCTCGCTCCGCCGGAGGTCTTGCAACGCTGCGGCCACGCTCAGGTCGCGCTCGCCTCGGCACGCGCGATGCTCCGCGGCGGCGCATGAACCCCTCATCATCGAACCGGACCGAACGAGCGGCGGCGATCGCCCTCGGCGTGCTCGCGCTGGCGGCGTGCTCGTCCTCGTCGAAGACCTCCTCACCCGAGACCACGGCCGCGAAGGTCGAATCCGCGCGCGCCGAAGCGCTCGATCGCCTCGACAAGTCGGCCCAGGTCACCACCGACATCCGGGGGAAGATCCCCGACGACGTCGCCTCCGGCGCGAAGTGCGTCGTCGTCTTCCCGAGCCTCGTCAAGGCCGGCGTCATCATCGGCGGTCAGGGCGGAAAGGGATTCGCGACCTGCCAGAACGCGGGCAACTGGAGCGCGCCCGCACCGATCTCGATCGGCGGCGGGACCCTCGGCGCGCAGATCGGCGCCCAGTCGACGGAGCTGGTCGCGCTCGTCGAGAGCGACCGGGGCAAGCGCGCGCTCGAGAGCGGCAACTTCAGGGTCGGCGTCGATGCGTCCGCCGCGGCCGGCCCCGTCGGCACGGGGCGGAGCTCGAGCACCGGCGCCACCGAGGGCGGCGATCTCGTCTCGTACTCCCACGCGAAGGGGCTCTATGCCGGAGCGAACCTCGACGGCACGAGCATCACGCAGGACGAGGACGCGACGCGCGCCCTCTACGGATCGAGGCACGACCTGAAGACGCTCCTCGACGGCAAGGTCGCGACTCCGAAGGACGCCCCCGCGCAACGCTTCCTCGACGCCGCGCGGAGCGGCTTCGGCTCGGGACGTCTCGTCTCGAGCGTGCCGTAGCTCACCAGTAGCCGCCGACCGGATCGACCGGGAGCTTCTTCGTCGCCGGCCAGATCACGTACGTCGTTCCGCCGGCGCGCATCCATGCCGCCGTGAGCTGCGCGCGATCGTAGGTGGTCTCGACCGCATCGTCGCTCGCGAAGGCCGGGTCGTTGACCTGCACGCCGCCCTTGGCGGTGAAGCCCTTCACCACGACCGTGTGCGAGGTCGCGCTCTCGAGCGGCGCGCCGTCGAGCTGCCCCGCGTCGTAGGCGAGGCCGATCGCCACGGGGATCCCGCTCGCGACGAGCCGCTCGATCTGCGCCAGCGACGCCAGCCGCGTCACCATCGCGTGGAGCTCGCCCTCCGCCGCCGCCGCCACGCACGCGGTGTCGAACACGCGGTTGTTGCCGCTCGCGGCGACGTCGCTCGTCATGCTGGCGACCTCGCTCGGCGGAGCCTGCACGCTCCAGAAGCCGAGCAGCATCGACATCGCGGCCGGCGACGCCGACGACGCCGCGCCCTGCGCGTGCGCCGGCACGGCGAGCGTCGTGCCCCACAGCGAGGGATCGACCGCTTCCGACGCGCCGGTGGCCGCCCGGAGCGACGTGCTCGCCGACACCGCGCGGAGCCGCGGCGTCGCGCTGCCGTCCGCGGAGAAGAGCAAGACGCCGACCTGGAGCGCGTCGGCGGGCGACGCGAGCTCCAGCGTGTCGGTGATCACGTCGCCGGTCGCGTCCTTCTGCCCGCCGACGCTGTGCCGGCGCACGACGTCCGCGTCGTCGGCCCAGACGCCGAGGCTGTAGTCCTTCGTCCACTCGCCGGTCGCGATGATGTGCGCCGACACCCGGACCTCGATCCACGTCCCCGGGGGCGTGAGCGCCTCGAACGACGGCGTCACGCGATCGAACACGCGCTTCGCGCTCCACACCGGTGACACGACGGTCGCGTAACGGAAGGTCCCGCCGTTGTAGAAGCTGCCGCCGTAGTAGCCCGCGGGCTGCGGATCGGATCCGAGCCAGCCCTTCTTCGTCGCGATCGTGAGCGTGCCGTCGGCCTGGAGCGCGGCCTCGTCACGGAAGAACGTGTTGAGCGACGCGGCGGGCGCGCCGTCGTAGGCCGCGCGGAAGAGCGGACCGCGGTTGCTCGGGCTCGGCGCGGCCGGCTCCTCCGCGGGCTCGTCCTCGACGGTGATCGTGGCGGAGCGCGGACGCTTCGGGCCCGCGTTCGGATCCGCCGCCTCGTCGTTCGGGGGCATCGGGTCCTCGACGCCGACCGCGCTGCACGCGGTGCTCGTGGTGCACGCGAAGAGGACGAACGCGGCGAGACGAGCCCCCATCATCGATCATGCTACGGCCGGTCCGCGGCGGCCCCTCCCTCGATTCGCAGGCCCACGCGAGATCGGTGGCAAGGAGTGCGCGCCGGTCGCAGGCCCGCCGAGATGGCCGCCGACGGACCGCTCGGATCACGCTTCAGGCGCCGTTCGACGCGAGGACGTGGCGGAGATCGGCGACCACCTCGACGAGACGCTCGGGCGTGATCGGCTTGGCCAGGTAGGCATCGAACCCCGCGTCGATCGCTCCGCGGCGATCGACCTCACGTGCGTGTGCGCTGACGGCACACGACGGCGGCGGGGGGCGCCCGCGGCTCTCGTAGAGCGCGACGACGCGGGCGATGAGCTCGAGCCCGCTCATCCCGGGCAGCCCCAGATCACTGACGATCACGTCGGGCTCGAGGTCGCCCTCGAGGATCGCGAGCGCCTCGAGCGCGTCGGTGCAAGCGGTCACACGGGCTCCGGCTCGCTCGAGCGACCACTTCATCGCGCTCTGGGTGTTCGCGTCGTCCTCGACGAGCAGCAGGCGCAGGCCGGCGAGCGACGGCCGCTCGGTCGGGCCTGCACGTGCCGCGCCCGTCGCGGAGGCGGGGGCGCTCGCCTCGTCACACGGCACGCGCACGCGGAAGGTCGCGCCGCGCCCGCGGCCCTCGCTCGCCGCTTCGATCGTTCCGCCGTGGAGCTCGACGAGCTGCTTCGAGAGCGAGAGCCCGATCCCGAGCCCCATGTGGGGGCGCGCCTCGCCCATGTCGGCCTGCCGGAACTTCTCGAACAGGTGCGGGAAGAACTCCGGGGCGATGCCCTCGCCGTCGTCGCTCACCTCGATCTCGAGCTGGCCCTCGCTTCGCCTCGCGCGGACGGTCACCTCGCCCCCCGCGGGCGTGAACTTCACGGCGTTCGTGAGCAGGTTCCAGAGCACCTGCTTCAGGCGCGTTCCGTCGAGCACCGCGGCGCCGACCCCCTCGTCGACCTCCGTCGTGAGCGCGATCCCCTTGGCGATCGCCGCGTGTCTCACCGTCTCCACCGCCTCCTCCACGACCCGCGTCACGTCGAACGACGTGCGCGACAGGCGGAGCTTGCCGGTCGTGAGGCGCGAGAGATCGAGCAGGTCGTCGATGAGGCGTGACTGCGTCTCGGCGCTCTGGGAGATGGCCTCGATCGCCCGCGCGAGGTCCGCCGCGCCGACCGCGCCGGTGCGCAGCGCTCGCGCCCAGAGCAGGATGGCGGCGAGCGGCGTCCGCAGCTCGTGACCGAGGACCGCGAGGAACTCGTCCTTGGCGCCGTTGGCCGCCTCCGCCTCCGCGCGCGAAGCCATCGCTTGCTCGAGGAGCCCTCGCGCGAGCTGCTCGCTCGCCCGGAGAGCGGTCTCGGCGCGCGCGCGCTCGATCGCCGCCCAGGTGCGATGGGCGGTGTCGGCGACGAGCGCGACGTCGCCTTCGCTCCACGCGCGCGGCTTCGTGTCGTGGACCGACAGCGTGGCCACGAGCTTGCCGCCCTTCACGAGCGGGACGGTGATCTGCGCTCGGTCCTGGAACGCGGACA